>DASUCK010000648.1:0-2885 GCA_036276095.1 Nonomuraea sp.
GCCACGACGAACTCCGCTCCCGTCTCCTCGACGTGGCGGTCAACCTGCTCGAAACCGACGGCCCCGACAGCCTGACCATGCGCCGGATCGCCGCCGAGGCAGGCTGCACCACGACCGTCATCTACACCATGTTCGGCAACCGCGAGGGGTTGGCCGAGGCGCTCTACCTTGAGGGGTTCGAGCGCTTCCGCCGCTTCCTGGAGGCGGTGCCGCAGCGCCGCGACCCGCTGGAGCACCTGTACGCGCTCGCGCCGGCGTACCGGCAGGCGTGCCTGGCCGAGCCCGGCTACTACAGCCTGATGTTCGAGCGGGCCATCCCCGGCTTCGAGCCGAGCGAGCGGGCCAGGACCCTCGCCCGGGCGGCGCTCAACATCCTCGACCGGGTGATCGCCGACTGCATCTCCACCGGTCACCTGATCCCCACGCAGCCCCGCCAGATCGCCGACGCGTTCTGGGCGGCCGCCCAGGGGGCGATCGGTTTGGAACGCGCCGGGCACCTGCGGGACGGGCGGACGTACGAGGCGGTCACGACCGCGGTCATCTGCTGCTACCTGGTGGAGAAGAACTAGCCGCGCCGGGGAGGCGGCGGGCGGCCTCCAGCGCGAACCACAGCTCCGCCCGCACGCCCGGCTCGTCGAGGTCGCGGCCGAGCAGCTCGCCGACGCGTCTCATGCGGTAGCGGAGGGTGTGGCGGTGCACGCCGAGCCGCTGCGCGGCCGCGTCCCAGTGCCCGTTGCACTCCAGGTACGCGCGCAGCGACTCGACCAGGTCGGCGCGGGAGCCGTACGCGACGAGCGGGGCCAGCGACGCGGCCGCGAACGCCCGCGCCGCCGCCTCGTCCAGCAGTCCGAGCAGCCCCTGCCCGGCCAGCTCCCCGAACCGCACCACCGTGCCTCGCGCGCCGCTCCCGGCCGCCTCCAGCGCGCGCCCCGCCTGCTCGACCGCGGCCCGCAGCCCCGCGGGGTCGTACGAGCACGGCAGGCTGATCCCGACCGGCGCACCGGCCTGCCACGCAACGCCCTCCGCCACCCCTTCGGGAACCAGGGCAACGGCCACCACACCGCCACTTCCCGCCGCACCGCCATGACCCGCCGCACCGCCACTTCCCGCCGCAGCACGGCCACCCGCCGAGCCGCCACCGGCCGCGCCCCAACCGCCCGCCCCGCCACCCCGACCGGCCGTGAACGCGTGCGGTTCCAGGGTCTCCAGCGCGTCGGCGCGGGTGGCGAGGACCGCCAGCGGCTCCTCGGGCAGGTGGGCGCCGAGTGGCCCCAGCACCGCCCGCGCCCGCTCCTCCGCCCCGGCCAGCAGCAGCTCCAGAACGGCGGTCCGCACCCTCCGCTCGGCCTCCAGCTGCGCCCGCCCCTGCTCCGTGGCCAGCGTGAGCAGCGAGCCGGCGGCGTTGATCACGGTGTGGGCGACCGGCGAGAACGGCTCCCCGGCGCCGGCCGCGAAGAACCCGCGCGGCCGGGTCCCGCCTCCGAGCGGCTGCACGACGATGTGCTCCCCGGGCCCGGACAGCGCGAGGCTGGCCGGCGGCCGGGCCCCGGCGTGCGCGGCGAGCTCGGCGGTGACCGCCCCGGTACGGGCTCCGCGGGTGGCGTGGCGGACGGCGCCGGTCTCGTCCAGCAGCGCGGCCCAGCCGCCGATCTCCTTGGCCAGCCGGTCGATGACCGCGTGCGTGCCCTCCGGCCGCAGCGCCGCCCGCGTCAGCCGGCCCTGCGCGGCGAAGGCGCGGGTGATCTCCTCGTACTGCTCGGCGGCCAGCAGCTCGCTCACCGCCTTGCCGATCGCGATGAACGGCGTCTCGCGCGGCACCTCCAGCAGCGGCAGCCCGGCCCGCCCTGCGGCCTCGACGAGCCCCGGTGGCACCTCCTCGTGCGAGACCCCCACCCCGAACCCCAGCCCGGCGACTCCGCGCGCCACCAGCCGGGAGACGTATCCGGTCAGGTCGCCCTCCAGCCGCATCCCGGTGGTGAGCAGCAGCTCCCCGCCCTCCAGGTAGGGTGTCGGGTCGGCGAGCTCGCTGACCGCCACCCACCGCACGACCGCGGCCGAGGAGACGGGACCGGCCAGCGGCCGCAGCCCCATGCGGCGCGCCACGGTCTGGAGCGTAGGCGGCATGCGACATTTATCCATTCCGGCGAAGACCAGCACCCCTAGTGTGACATATCGACGTATCGGCGCAGGTAGGAGGCCGCCGTAGCGTCGAGCACATGAGCATTCCCCAGGAGCGGCGCGTCGTCACCGCGATCCCCGGCCCCAATTCCCAGGAGCTGCTGGCCCGCAAGCAGGCCGCCGTCCCGCCCGGCATCGGCACCACCCTGCCGGTCTTCGTCACCCGTGCCGGCGGCGGCGTGGTCGAGGACGCCGACGGGAACTCGCTGATCGACTTCGGCTCCGGCATCGCCGTGACGAATGTGGGCAACTCCGCCCCCAGGGTCGTCGAGCGCGTGCGGAAGCAGGTCGCCGACTTCACCCACACCTGCTTCATGATCACCCCGTACGAGTCGTACGTCCGGGTGTGCGAGAAGCTCAACGAGCTCACCCCGGGCGACCACGAGAAGCGCACCTTCCTGGTCAACTCGGGCGCGGAGGCCGTGGAGAACGCCGTCAAGATCGCCCGCCACGCCACCGGCCGCCCCGCCGTCGTGGTGTTCGACCACGCCTACCACGGCCGCACGCTGCTCACCATGACGCTGACGGCCAAGAACATGCCGTACAAGCAGGGGTTCGGGCCGTTCGCGCCGGAGGTCTACCGGGTGCCGCTGGCGTACCCGTTCCGGTGGCCGTCCGGGCCGGAGAAGTGCGCCGAGGAGGCGGCGGCGCAGGCCGTCGACCTGATCGAGAAGCAGGTCGGCGCGGCGAACGTGGCCGCCGTGGTG
>DASUCK010000649.1:0-2213 GCA_036276095.1 Nonomuraea sp.
GCTGGATGCCCGTGGCGGGGTCGCCGTGCGTCGTGCCCCGGAAGACGCCGCCCCCGGCGGCGGCCCCAGCGGCGGTCAGCGCGAAGGCGGCTACCGCGATCGACGGCCGCAGGGCCCTCACTTGTCGTGGCACTGCGCGCACGTGGAGCCGCGGGTGCTCCCGTCCGCGAAGATGAGGGCCGCCCGGTTCGTCGAGCCGTGCGCGCGGTGGCAGGAGAGACAGAAGACCTGGTCGTCCGCGGACGGGATGTCGTCATCGGTGGGGCTCTGCACGCGCATCCGGTTCTCGACCGGCCCCAGCCAGTACGTGTAGTCCACGTGGCGGGCCTGGGAGAGGGCCGTGTCCTGGGGGTGGCGCAGCCACGGGCTGGCCGTGCCCTCCGCGTCGGTGGAGCGCCCGTGGAACTGCGTGTGGCAGGCCCCGCACCAGGCCGACATCCCCGAGCGGTAGATCGGGTTGCCGGACGCGTAGACCTGGGCCGCGTTGGTGCCGTTGGAGGCCATGCGTTGGGAGGCGATCACCGGCAGCGACGCCCCCGTGCCTCCCGGATCGAGCTTCAGGTTGCGGAAGCCGGGGCCCGCGTGCGGGTCATGACAGGACGTGCAGGTCACGGTCATGGGCTGAGTCCCGCCGGGCGGCGTGACGGGATCCCCGGCCAGGAGGTGCGCGGTGCCGGACGCGGTGGACCAGGTGGCGGGAAACGCGCCGCCCGCCGGGTCAGGGGTGTACTCGATGGGCGCGATCACGTCCGGCGCGCCGGTCCGCGAGCCATCGTGGCAGTGGATGCAGAGGGAGATCGCGGTCTCGTGGCGGAGGAGGCGGGCCGAGGGCTGGGCGGCGCTGTCGTAGCGCATGGGGACGCCACCCTCGCTGTTGTGCATGGTGTGGCAGTCGCTGCAGGCGCCGCCCCCCGCGCCGTGATAGCCGTCCGCTACGGACAGCGCGCCGGCCACCGAAAACACGAGCGCCAGGCCGTGGGAGAGGCTCCGTCTTGTGGCCTGGCGCATCGTGTCCCGGGTGGCTGCGGCTCGAGCGCCGGGGAGGGGCCACCCGCCCCTCCCCGACGGGGCATCAGGCTAGCTGCCCTGCCCGTGGCACTGGCCACAGAGGGCGCGATAACCCTTCTGGTAACCGGGGGCGCCAGCCGGCGCGACCTCGGTACCGGGATCGCCCTCTTCGCTGGATCCGGTCGCCGTACGGCTCTGGAAGACCAGGCCGAACGGGTTCTTGTTGCCGTGCGCCTTGTGGCTGGTCACGCAGCCGGGGGTCGCGTCGGCGTAGTCGACGCGGTCATCGGCGTAGACCTTGACCTTGACCACCGCGGCCTTGAAGCGGTTGATGTTCGAGGTCCCGTGGCCGCCCGTGTTCAGGATCTCCTGCGACGTCGGGTGCCGCAGGAACTCCGCGCCGCCCATGGCGTCCTCGGGGACGCCGCCGATGCCGCTGTCGCCCTGGCCGCCATGGAAGACGCCATGGCAGACCGAGCACTGGGTGTCGATCTTGTTGGAGGTCTTCTTCCCGTTGATGTCGGTCGCGTCGTTGCGGTTGAAGGTCACGTTCGAGGCGTCGTAGTAGGGGCTGAAGGTGGCTGGGTCGCCGCTGTTCGCCACGTAGCCGCTCGCGATGTTCACCCAGACGTCCTTGGTGTTGTCGTTCGTGGTGCTGATGACGTAGGTCGGCTGATGGGCCGAATTGCGGGGGCCGATATTCCGATAGACGCCGGCGACGCCGTGTTGAGTGTGGCAGTTCGTGCACTCGAGCGCTGTCCCGGCCGGATACGGATCGGCACCGTTGTAGTTCTCCTTGCCCGGGGGCTGGGAGGTGCTGTCCAGGGTGTGTCCCATCCAGGCCTCGTAGCCCTCCGCAGCGACGATGTCGTTGAGCGCGCCTGCTTCACGGCCGAACGTAACCGATGCAGCGTTGGTGTTGGCCATCAGGACGTCCGGCGCGAACGTCTGGCCGTCGTGGCAGGAGAGGCACAGGTCGTTGGCCGGGGCCTTGAGCAGGAAGTGGTTCGGCCCCGTGGTGCCGAGCCAGTCACCGTTCTTGTCCGGGACGGTCCCGATCGGGTCGCCACTGGCCCACTTGTGCGACTGGCTGAAGTGCATGGTGTGGCAGTCGGTGCACAGGTTGGCCGACCCCGTGTGCCACTCGCCCGCGGTCATCGGCAGCGCGATCAGCGCGACCGCGGCGATGAACCAGAAGAGTCTCT
>DASUCK010000650.1:0-5601 GCA_036276095.1 Nonomuraea sp.
TGGCTGACCGGCGTCCACATCGCGGTGCTCGGCCTCGGCATGGGCTTCCTCATGCAGACCACGATGCTCATCGCCCAGAACAGCGTCGAGCAGCGCGACCTGGGCGTCTCCAGCAGCACGACGACGTTCTTCCGGTCGATCGGCGGCTCGTTCGGCGTGTCGGTGTTCGGCGCGGTCTTCAACAGCACGTTCATGACGGAGCTGACCGCCAGGTTCGGCGCGCCGGCGGCCGAGCGCATCGCCAAGGGCGGCGGCCGGATGGACCCCGCCGCGCTGGCCCAGCTGCCCGCGCAGCAGCGCACCGGGATGCTGGAGTCGCTGGCCGGGTCGATCTCCGGGGTGTTCTGGTGGGCCATCGCGTTCGCGGTGGCGGTGCCGGTGCTGGCGGCGTTCATCAAGGAGGTCCCCCTGCGCGGCGCCGGGCCGGCGGGCCCCGCGCCGGAGGAGCAGGGCGTCGCCACGGTGGCGAAGGGAAATTGAGAGGCGGCGCACAGGGGGCAGGTGGATAATTGCCCCCTGTGCACACCTTTCGCCGGCCGCGCGTCGATGACGCCGTCGCCCTGTACGAGCTCATCGCGGCGTACGAGACCGCGGTGCTCGGAGCGCCGGACACGACCGTGGAGGACGTCCGGGACGAACTCGTCGAGCCCGGCTTCGACCGGGACCGGGACGGCTGGCTCGCCGAGGACACCGCGGGCCGGCTCCTCGCCTCCGCCTGGGCCTGCCCCAACGGGGACAGCGACCTGGTCGACGTGGACGTCATCGTCCGGCCCGGCGGCGAGGGGCTGACGGAAGGTCTTTCGGGGGGTCTTTCGGGGAGCCTTTCTGAGCGGCTCGCGGAGGAGCTGTGGGCGCTGGTCACCGGCCGCGCCCGCGAGCTGGCCGCCGAGCGCGGCCACGACCGCGCCACCCTGCACGTCGGCGTCTACCGCGCCGACCACGGCAAGCAGGCCACGGCCAGGGAGCAGGGGTTCGAGCCCGGCACCAGCTTCCACCGCATGCGCGTCGACCACGACGCGCCCGTCCGGCCGCCCCAACCGCCCGCCGGGGTCACCCTGCGCACCGGCGAGCGCGAGGAGGTGCGGCGCCTCGGGCACCGCGTGCACCAGGAGGCCTTCGCCGAGCACTTCGGGTTCGTCCCCATCGGCTACGACCTGTGGCACGAGCGCCGGCAGGCGCAGACCGCCAACGACTGGAGCCAGCTGACGCTCGCCGAGCTCGACGGCCGACCGGCGGCGGTCGTGATCGGCAACGACCAGTTCGTGCCCGACCAGGACTGCGGCTACGTGGCCACCCTGGCCGTGCTGCCCGAGTTCCGCGGCCGCGGCCTCGGGCGGTTCCTGCTGCGGCACGCCTTCGCCGCCGACGCCGCCCGCGGCCGCAAGGGCACGATCCTGCACGTCGACTCCCACAACACCACCCCCGCGCTCGGCCTGTACGAGTCGGCCGGCATGCGCCAGGTCCTGGCCATCGACGTCTGGAAACGCCGCCTCTGACCGCTCCCGCCCCGCTAGACCCGGTGGCGGGACAGGTGCTCCAGCACCGACTGGTTGGCCTCCCAGCCGTCGGGGAACTTGACCGGCACGCCGAGCTGCACCGGCTCCGCCGACGGGTGGGCGTCGAGAAGCTCGGCGATCCCGGCGCGGGCCACCACCACGCACGCGTGCCGGTGCCGCGACGTCAGCACGCACAGCCGCCCGGACTCCAGGTGGAACGCCGTCGCGTCACGCCGCCCGGACAGCGGGTGGAGCACGATCGTCACGTCGTACTCGCGGCCCTGGAGCCGGTTGGCGGTGTCCACGGTGATCTCCGGCGGCAGCCCGGCGGCGCGGATGGCCGCCACCTGGTCGCGGTGGGCGGCCCCCACGGCGATCCGGTCCGCCGTCACCGGCCGCTCGCCCTGCTCCGACGCGGCCACCGCCCCGCGCTGCAGCAACCGCCCGGCCAGCAGCGCCACCGCCTGCACGGCCTCCCCGTCGGTGCGTACGGTGTGCCGGTTCGGCAGCTCCAGCAGCGCCCACCCGGACCGGGCGGCCTCCTCCAGCGCCCGGTCGTGCACGGTGCCCATGCCGCCCGTGGCCAGGTCCAGCCGCCGATCCCCGGGCCCGGTGCCCGACCGGAACCCGGTGAACGGGTAGAACGCCCGCGACACCATCGGCGCCGCCGACGCCGGCAGCCGCCACGACACCGGCAGCCGGTGCACCGGAAGGTCCGGATTGTGACGCAGCAGCACCGACACCGCGCTCTGCAGCGGATCCCACGACAACCCCGACCACCGGTCGCCGTCCACGATCGAGAACGGGTCCAGCTGGCCCGGATCGCCCACGAACAGCGCCCGCTCGAACAGCCCCGCGATCCGCAGCAGCTTGTCCGACCGCATCTGGTACGCCTCGTCCACGATCGCCCACGGCCACACCCGGTTGCCGATCCACGCCCACTTGTCGGCGGTGGCGATGACGATGTCCGGGTCGCCGAGATCCTGGACGCGGGTGCCGAACCGGACGCCGGTCAGCTCCAGCATCCGCAGCGGCGGCACGTACCCGCCCGCCGACAGCCGCCCCACCGTCAGCCGGGGGTGCGTGCCGGTGATCCGCACCACCAGGTCGTCGACCTGCTCGTTGGTCTGGGCGACGATCATCAGCGGCTCGCCGGTGGCGGCGAGGTGGGCGGCCGCGCGCACGACGAGGGTGGACTTGCCCGCCCCCGGCGGGGAGTCGACGACCACGCCCCGGTGCCGCGGCAGGTCGGCCAGCACGTCCGCGATGACGCGCTCAGGAGTTGCGGCGGCTGCGCCCACCGGGCTGCCGGGCCCCGGGGTGCCGGTCACGACCACTCCTCCCGGGCGTCCTCGTCGTCGGGCGCGTACTCCCGCGGCGGCCCGCCGTGCGTCCACGGCGTCGCCTCGGCGTCGGGCAGGGCGGGGGAGCCCTGGAAGTCGTCGGTGAGCGCGGTGTAGCAGACCCGCTCGCCCACCTCCGGCACGGCTCCCGGCGCGGCGGTCCGGCCCCGCCCCATGCCCTTGGTGATCTTCACGGTGACCACTCCCTCGTCGGCGGAGACCAGCTCGGCCCCCTGGGTACGCCGCTGCGGGGTGCCGAGCGAGGTACCGGCCGGGAGGCGTACCTGATCGTCGGTTTTGATCACCACGAGCGGGCGGAGCTTGCGGGACCGGCCCTCGCCCTCGACGTTGTCGGGCACGGTCTCGATCACCTCGCCCGCGAACGCCTCCCCGGTCAGCCGGTACTCGGCCATGATCAGCGGGTCGTCGTAGGCGCGCTGCACGTCGTAGGCGGCCTGGGCGCGTTCCACGCGGGCCAGCCTGGCGGCCGCGGCCACCGCGCCGTCGCGGCGCGGCTGCGGCGGCGAGCCCTCCGCGACGCTCTGGGCCATGCCGCTGAACGAGCCGCGGTCCTGCTCCCACCGCTGCGCCACGCTCGCCCCCGGCTCCAGCCCGCGCAGCAGGTCGATCGCCTGCCACACCAGCCGCCAGGTGGGCTCCAGCTGGGTGCGCAGCGCCTCGGCGACGCGTTCGGCCAACCCGCTCTCGATGGCCGGGGCGAGCACCTCCGCGTCGAACCCCGGGTCGGTCGCCGGCCCGGCGGGCGGCCAGATCAGCGGGTCCTCGGCGTCGTCGCCCGGCCCCTCGGTGATCCAGCCGAGCAGCGCGGCCAGGTTGGCGTCCTCCAGCGAGCTCTGCCCGCTGGCCCAGTGGCGGCCCAGCTCCTCGGTCGCGGCCAGCATGAGCGACGACCCCGGGTAGGCCGCCCGCTCGGCGAAGTACGTCAGCCAGCGCCCGAGCAGCGGCACCTCCGCCGGCACCGGGTAGGGTCCGTCGGCCCGCCGGAACCGGGTGGAGCGGCCGAGCAGCCGGGTGAACCCCACGCCCGCCACGTTCGGGACGACCAGCTGCGGCGCGTCCAGGGCCCGCTCGTACGGGTCGCCGCCCCGCCGCTCCACCGTCTCGGTGTCGCCCAGGAACCTCTCGACGTACGGCAGCAGCACCCCGGCCAGCTCGGCGGCCCAGGCGAAGCGCAGGTCGCGGTTGCGCGGCTGGGCGACCACGAGCAGGCGCGGCCGGTCGCGGTCGGCGCCCAGCATGGCCGCCAGCGGCGCGGCGGCCTCCCCCGACAGCTTCAGCGGGATGAACACCATCGGCCGCTGCGACAGATGGCAGTGCCGCACGGTCGCGATGGGCTGCGCGATGCCCTCGTCCAGGGCCCGCAACCGGGCGAGCGAGGTGAGCAGGCTCACGCCGGGCACCCCCGCGAGGTCGCGCGGTGGATCCGTCGCCGGGTCGACAGGCTCACGTCAGGCATTCCCTCCTGAGCCGTTCGGCGTCACGGAGGAGCCGGGCGATCTCCTCCTGGCCCTCGGCCGGGTCGCGGACGCCGTCGGCCAGGCCCAGCGCCTCGGCCACCGACGCCACCCCGCCCAGCTCGTCGCGCACCTGCCGGCCGAGCAGGTCGGAGGCGCCCTCCTGGCGGGCCTCGTCCCGGCAGAAGAAGCACAGGTCGCACGTGGACAGGCAGTCGGGCGCGTAGCGGGCGGTGGTCCTGCGCAGCGCGTCGGCCAGCTCGGCGACCGGCCGCGTGGGCCGGCCGTCGTCGCCGGGACGCAGGTCGAAGGTGAGGTCGTCGGGCAGCCCGGCCAGGAGCCGGTCGAGGGTGGTCATCCGGGTGAGCTGCCGGCGCAGCACCGCCAGCTGCCTGCGGACGTCGACCAGGGTCGCGACCGGGCGGTTGGCGAAGTTCTCCGGGCAGACCAGCACCACGTCATGGGAGACCTGGAGGGGGTCGTGGCCGAGGTCCGCAAGGAGGGCGCGCAGCGCCAGCACGTACACGGCCGCCTGGCGGGCCGCCGCGGCGACCGCCGACGGGTCGGCCTGCCCGTCGACCACCGCGAACGACTTGATCTCGACGATGTGGAAGCGGCCGCCCAGCTGGAAGGCGACCACGTCGGGCTCCAGGTAGGCGGTGTGGCCGGCGATCCGGAGGGTGAGCAGGGGGTGGTCGTAGAGGGTGCCGGCGTCCTCGGCGCCGCGCGCCGCCCGGTCGACCAGGGCGCGGGTGTGGGCGTGGCGCAGGTGGGCGCCGACGTTCTCGACGTCGTGGTAGGCCACCTCGGCGATCGGCAGGCCGAGCAGCTCGCGCAGCATCCGCAGCAGCTCCGCGCAGCCGTCGGCCTTGACCAGCGCCTCGAACACGTTGCCGCGCGTGATCGCGAACGGCGACTGCCCGAACGGCGCGGGGAAGCCGAGGTGCCGGGCCGCGGCGTCCTTGTCGACGCCGGCACCGTCCATGAGCGCGCGCCGGGCGCAGCCGGGGTTGGCGGCCAGGGCCGCGATGGCGCGGGCGTCGTGCGGCCGCGGCGGCGTCGTGCCCCGCAGGGCGTCCAGCCGCCGCGCGTCCATGGCCTCCAAGCCGCTCACGTGGCGTACTCCTTCATGATCGTGCTCAGCGTAGCGGCGCCGAACAGCCGGGCGGCGTCATCCAGCTGCGCCGCGGCGCGTCGCGCCAGCTCGGCGCGGTCGCGCGTGTCGCGCCCGGCGTGCACGGCCAGCTCGGCGCGGGCGGCCGCGATCACCCGCTCCCGGTCGGGCGG
>DASUCK010000651.1:0-2650 GCA_036276095.1 Nonomuraea sp.
GAGATGCTGCCGGCCTGGATGGTCAGGTCGCCGAGGACGGTGAACTCGTCGCCGGCGTGGCCGACCACGCGGGTGGTGCGGAAGGTGATCTGGGGGAACTTCTCGACGCCCAGGAAGTCGTCGCTGCGCAGGTGGTCGTCGCGGTCGGTCACGCCGGTGGAGATGCTGCCGGCCTGGATGGTCAGGTTGGCGCTGGACTCCAACGGGTTCTCGGCGATCGTGACGGTGCCGTTGAAGCTGTCGAACTGGCCGCGCACCTTGCTGACCATCATGTGCTTGACCACGAACCCGACGTTGGTGTGGAGCGTGTCCACGTTGTAGGTGCCGGGGGCGGGGATGGTCAGGGACTTCCAGGTACGGGTGCTCATAGGGGGCTCTCCTCAGTAGTCGTCACGCAGATGCCTGCGGCAACAAATGTCTACACGAGGAATATTCCCAGCGTCAACTATTTCGGCTAAGGTGTGAACGTGACGAACATTGACGACTCCCGGCTGACGGCCGTCGGGCTGCTGACTGAGGTGCACGCCGGCCTCATGGCCAGATTCCAGCCGGCGCTGGCGGCGGCGAAGTTGTCGGACATCGATTTCGAGACAGTGCTCCGGTTGGCACGTTCCCCGGAGCGGCAGCTGCGCATGAGCGATCTCGCCGCCCAGACGGGGCTGTCCACCAGCGGCGTCACGCGGGTCGTCGACCGGCTCGAACGCGAGCGGCTCGTGCGGCGGCAGGCGTGCGCCAGCGATCGGCGGGCGTCGTACGCCGTGCTCACCGACGCCGGGCGGGAACGGCTGGAGTCGGTGCTGCCGCGGCACCTTCAGGACATCGAGGACGCGCTGACCGGGTTGCTCGACGCGGAGGAGCTGGAGGCGTTCCTGGCGACGTTGCGCAAGATCAGGGATGTGGTGCGCCCCTGCGCCACCGCGGGCGCCATGGAGTCGGAGGAGGGCGCCGCCCGGGCGTGCGACCAGGGCGAGGTCTCGGGGACGCACGAGGTGGCGTGCGACGGACGGCTCCCGTGGGAGCTCCCGGTCGACTGACCGGCCGACGACTGACCGGCCGACGACTGACCGGCCCACGACTGACCGGCCCACGACTGACCGGCCCACGACGAGGCGCCGGGGTAACGCACTGCTCGGCACGGGTCAGCCTCCGAGGCCCAGCGCGGCCCGGAGCTTGGCCATGCCCCTCGACACCGAGCTCTTCACCGTCCCCACGCTGATCCCCAATGTCCTGGCGATCTCCGGTTCGCTCATGTCCTCGTAATACCGCAGGACGATCGCCGCCCGCATGCGTTCCGGCAACTCGTCCAGCGCCTGCTCCAACTGCTCGTGCACATCCCCGTACGGGACCGGCTCGTACGACACCGTGACCTCGGGCAGCTCGTCCGACGGGTACTCCTCGAACTTGCGTCGCCTCCACTGCGAGATGTTGATGTTCACCATCGCCCGCCGCACGTACCCGTCCAGCGCTCCCCGGTCCTCGATGCGCTCCCACGCCAGGTAGGTCTTGGTGAGAGCGTTCTGCAGCAGGTCCTCGGCGTCCAGCGGGTGGCCGGTGAGTTGATGGGCGGTACGCAGCAGCGCGGGACCGCGGGTCCTGACGTACTCGCGGAACTCCTCTTCCCATCCGGTGGTCTGCATCGTCGCCAGAATCGCAGCCGGATGCCCTTTTAGGCCTGAACCTGAATTCAGGTTTCGGCCCGCCGACGACAAAGGAAGGCCAAGGTCGGTGGCGGTTTCTACGCCGTCGGATGTCTGGTCCCTTCCCCGGGGATGCGTATTTTGCTCCGTCCGGGCGCCTCGGCGCGGGCCGCTCGGAAATCGTGTGACCCTAGTAGCCGAGCGAGGGAGGGGCGGATGGGCCATCCGAGCGTTGAGCGCCGCCGGGTGCTCGCCGCGGCCGCGCTCGGCCGCGAGTCCGGAGTGCCGGGGCCCGACCCCGGCGACGGTCAACCCGTCACGGCGGTCGCCGGCGAGATTCTCGACGTCAGCCCGCATCTCATCGTCATCGAGACCCCCGACGGCGGCGAGGAGCGGCTGATCGTCGCGCCGTGGGCGACCGCCTGGCACGGCGCTGACGTCGCCCCCGCGGAGCTGCCGGTGGGCGCGATGGTCATGATGCGGGCCCTGCGGGAGGGGCGCGTGGTCGAGCGGATCTGGGCCGACACCACCCGCATCACCGGAACGATCCTGTCG
This sequence comes from Nonomuraea sp., assembly GCA_036276095.1. Taxonomy (GTDB): domain Bacteria; phylum Actinomycetota; class Actinomycetes; order Streptosporangiales; family Streptosporangiaceae; genus Nonomuraea. The sequence continues at coordinate 2,193 of DASUCK010000651.1, forward strand.
ATCAGCGGGCGCAAGGACCTGACGGTCGAGCTCGACTGCGGCCCGCACCGCGGCCACCGTACGGTCGTCATCCCCTACCGGGCGTCGGGGCGGCTGCAGGTGCGGCATCCCAGGTTCGAGCCCGGCTACCTGTTCGACGCGATCGGCGTCAGGCGCGACGGCGGCGGGCTGGCGCTGCTGCCGGCGACCTCGCAGCCGCCCTACCCGGCGCGCGCCGTGCCGGCCCCGCCGCCCGCGTACGCCGGCCTGCAGGCGCGCATCTCCGGCACCGCGACCTGGTCGGACACGTTCGACGAGGAAGAGCGCGGCGCGGCGTACCCCATGCTGGAGCGTGCCGACGCCGGCTGCCTCGACGCGGGCGTCTCGTGCGCGGGCCTGCCGTACCTCGCCGTCGGGTCCCTCCTCCAGATCAGGAACGTCTGCTCGGGCCGTTCCGCCAACGTGCCGGTGGTGGCCTG
>DASUCK010000652.1:0-12335 GCA_036276095.1 Nonomuraea sp.
CGTGCGCGGCGCGGCCACCGCTACCTTCGGATCATGCGCTGGCTGGTCCACTCGGAGAAGACGCTGTACGCCGACGAGTGGATCGACGTTCGGGCGGCGCACGTGGAGCAGCCCGGCGGGCGGCGGCTGGAGCACCGCGTCGTCCGCACCCCGGCCGACGCCGGAGCCGTCGTCACCGACGCCCGCGACCGGGTGCTGCTGGTCCGCCGCCACCGCTTCATCACCGACACCTGGGCGTGGGAGATCCCGCTCGGCGTCGTCGGCGACGGCGAGGCACCCCAGGCGGCCGCGGCGCGGGCCGTGGAGCAGGAGACCGGCTGGCGCCCCGGCCCGCTGCGCCCGCTGCTCGCCGTCCAGCCGTCCAACAGCCTGATGGACACGCTGCGATACGTGTACCGGGCCGAGTCGGCCGCCTACGCCGGGCCACCCGGGTCGCCGGCGCACGCCGGCCCACCCGGATCGCCCGCCTGCGCCGGGCCGGGCGCGCCGGGCGGGCAGGTCGGGTGGCTGCCCGTGACCAGGATCCGCAGGCTGGTCGCCGACGGCGAGATCGTGTGCGGGACCAGCCTGTCAGCCCTGCTGTACGTCCTGCTCGACCGCCACCCGACCGTGGACCCGCCCTTCGACCCGGCCGGCCCCGTGCTCCTTCGCGACCTCCCGGGCCTGGAGCCCTGACGCGGCGACCGGCCCGGGGAGGAATTCAGGAGAACAGATGATCGACCACCCGAGCGGTGGCCTTGCCGTCGTCGCGGGGGGCGAAGGTGGCGCGGAACACCTCGTAGCGGTCGGCGTTGGCGGCGGCGACCGACTCGATCGAGCGGAGGGCCTCGATCACCTCGGCCGACGTCGAGAGCACCGGACCGGGCGCCAGCTCGGCCAGGTCGAGGTAGAGCCCTCGCTTCGAGGAGTATTTCGCCAGGTCGTAGCCGTAGATCACGATGGGGCGGCCGGTGCAGGCGAAGTCGAACATGACCGACGAGTAGTCGGTGACCAGGACGTCGGTGACGAGGAGCAGATCGGCGATGTCCGGATATGTCGTGACGTCGTGGGCAATGTCAGGGACGGCCGGAACCGCCTGCATCGGGTGGCCGCGGACCAGGATCTCGTGGTCGGCCCCCAACGCCTCGCGCGCCTTGGCCAGGTCGAGCTTGACCATCGCGTTCTTGCGGTCGTAGTCGCGCCACGTCGGCGCGTAAAGGATCACCCGCTTGCCCTCGGCCAGCCCCAGCCGCTCGCGCACGGCGGCGGCCAGGTCGTCGCGGTCGGGCGAGTTGAGCATGTCGTTGCGCGGCAGCCCGCTCTCCAGCACCTCGCCCTTGTAGCCGAACGCCTTGCGCAGGACCGGCGTGGCCCACGGCGACTGCGACAGCAGCAGGTCCCAGCCCCGCACCTCGGTCGCCTGGCGGTGCCAGACGGGCGGCCTCGGGTCGCGGTTCATGTGGGGCTGGTCGTTGCCGATGTGCTTGGCCGGGGTGCCGTTCCAGGTCTGCACCACCGTCTGGTCCTCCCTGGCCCGGAACCAGGTGGGCAGGAAGCTGTTGGTGACGATGTAGCGGGACCTGGCCAGGACCGCGTGGTGCTCGCGGCTGCCGGCCCGGACGACGGTCGCCCCGCCCGGCGGCACGAACGCGCCGTCCTTGACGATCCAGATGTGCTCGCGGTCGTCGCCCCGCCGCAGCCGCTCCTCGTAGACGGCGCGCACGCTGTCGGCGTAGAGGCGGCCGTCGTTGACGACGTAGACGGTGGCGTCGGTCAGCGGTTCGGTGCGCTGGGCCGGGTAGAAGACGCGGCGCAGCACGTGGGTGCCGGCCACGCCGCGCTCGTCGGCCGGGCGGGCCTCCTCCACGCTCAGCACCGGCACGTCGAAGCGAGTGGAGATCATGCGGTAGGCGCGCCCGTCGAACGTGCGCGGCTCCTCGTCGAGCCCCGGCAGGGCCGCGTGGTCCATGCGGAACGGCACGATCTCGCCGGACGGATGGCGGGTGGACAGGTTCCACATGCCCGAGGCCAGCGGCACGGGCTCGCCGAAGCGGTCCATCGACGCCGGCTCGACGCGTACGGAGAACTCGTGGCCGGACCGCTCCATCGGCAGCTGGTAGGACAGCCCCGACCGGTGCCGCAACGTCAGCGACCGCGGCCCCTCGGCGTCGGGGTAGTGGCCGCGCAGCAGCAGCGACGAGCCCTGCCAGACCGCCGAGGTGATCACCGGCCGGATGCGGTGGGCCGAGACCACCACCCGGTCGCGGCGGTCGCCGAGCACCGTGATCTCGCGGTCGCCCACGACGGACCGGGTCTCCACCAGGTCGGCCAGCATGACCGAGGCGGCCGGGTCGCCCTTGGGCTCGACCCAGAGCCGCCGACCGTCCTTCTCCTGCAGCAGCGCCGGGACGGCCAGGCTGACCACGACCCGCGTGCCGTCGCCGTCGGGGGTGAAGTCGGCGGCGATGCGGTGGCCGCCGAGCCGCGCGTGGCCCTTGGTGACCTTGCGCCCGGGCAGCGAGACGGCGAGCTCCAGGCGGTCGCCGTCAAGGGAGACGCCGCTCAGCTCGGCCCGGTTGGGCTGGAGCACGACCTGCAGCGCCCGGTCGGACGTCCAGACGGGCCTGATCCACCAGCCGGGCTTCGCCTTGAGCCCGGCCGGCCGCTCGGGACGGCCGAGCGCCGACCCGCGCAGCAGGCCGGTGGCCCGCGCGCCACGGCTCCAGAACACGATCTCGGCCCGCCACGTGGTGGCGTCGGGCACCGACGGCCGGCGCCGCATCCGGCGGCGCACCGCCGAGACGATCCCGCGCACCCCGCCGCGCCAGCGCAGCGGCCACGGGCTCAGCTCGGCGGTGAATCCGGACCAGTCGTAGTTGCAGCCGGGCTCGCGCGCCCCGTGGGTGGCCTCGGGTTCGTAGACCCGGCGGGTGCGCATGCGGATCGGCGGCAGCCAGCGCGGCCCGCGCAGCACCACGGTCGCCCAGTTGAACCGGCGGCTGCGCACCGACAGGCCCGCCAGGTAGGCGAAGCCGGTGACGCGCAGCTTGCCGTCGACCCAGGCGATGTCGTCGATGTGGGTGACCGGTACCAGGTCGGCCCGGCGCAGCCGGTAGAGGCCGGGCGGCAGCTCGTCGCGGAAGGGCAGGTCGGCGTACCAGCGCAGGCCCTTGCGGATGCGTTTGGACGGCTCGGCCGCCGCGGTGACGACCTTCTCCAGCGTGTCGCCCTCGACGAGCTCCTCGTCGGGACGGGTCTCGATCAGGTGGCACAGCAGCCGCCGCGCGACCGGAAGGTCGCGTTTGACCCGCGCGTCGACGCCCGCGAGATACGGGCGGACGAGCGCGAGCATCTCCCGCCGGCGCGCGGGACCGCGCTTGACCGCGAGCTCGATGCGCCCCCCGAGGGGGCCGCCGAGCACCTCGGTGTCGAACGACGCGTCGCGTCCGCCGGGGCCGACCGCTCGCATGACCGCTTCGAGAGGCTCACCACGATCGCAAAGATCTTGGACAGCCTTGAGGCGGTCGGCGAGCGAGTCGCCGCCCTGGCTCTGGGCTGTGACGCCGGTGGCCATAGGGAGGCACCGCCTTTCGGGCCGCCATCAGTGTTCTGCCCATGGTAATGCGAGTCACATGTCACAGAATCGCCGGTTCGGTGAAACGGCTGGTCAGTGACCTTACTGAAAATCCGCTGAAGGCCCGGCCGGGCGGCCGTCCCAGCGGGCCAGGCGCATGTCGACGCGCTCGCCGCGCACCGGGGTGCCCTCAGCGCGCCAGCGCTCCAGGCATTCCCGCAGGTGGTCGGGGGCGGCGCCGGAGCCGTCGGCGTGCACGACGCGCCACCACGGCACGCCACCGCCCCAGGTGGACATCACCTTGCCGACCTGGCGCGGGCCGCCCTCACCGAGGTATTCGGCGATGTCGCCGTAGGCCATGACCTTGCCCGGCGGGATGCGCTCGACGAGGTCGAGCACCCGTTCGGCGAAGGGGTTCAGGGGCTCCACGCCGACGGTCCCGCGTCGATCATCTCGTGGAGCTTGCCGATCTCGGCCACCTCGCCGCCCGCGTCGACCTCGACGATCCCGTCCCGCAGCGTGTAGACCTCGCCGTCCTCGCCCACGAGCCGGGCGCCGAGCGCGGTGGCGAGCCTCAGCAGCTGGGCCACCTGCCAGTCGGAGCCGGGCTCGCCCACCAGCTGCCCGTCCCAGCGCGCCACGAGGTGCGCGCCGCCCGCGTGACCGGTCACGATCTCGTCAGATTCGCGCAGCTCGAACCCGGCCGGCGCGATGGCCCTGACCAAATCCGCGTAGGCGAGCGGCGAATCACGCACCACTCGCAGCTCGTATCCCATGACGGGGGACCTTAGCGGATCTTTACTCTCTGCGCTGATTGAGCACCACGATAGCCCCGCAGAACGTGACAAGAGCCACGAGCACCCCGCCTCCGTACAACCACAGACGCAACGGGTCAGGCCCGGGACGCGACGGCACCGGGGAGTCCTCGCCCTGGCCGAAGTGCTCCTTGCCGAGGCCGGGCGCGGCCCGCTGGACGCCGGTCAGGCGGTCGGCGGCGTTGAGCGCGGCGGCCGCGTCGACCACGCCGTAGCCGATGCGGTCGTCGTACCCGGTGGCCGGGCGGCCGCGGGCGCTCGCGGCCAGCGCCTGGGCGACCTGCCCCGGCGGCAGGCTCGGATAGCGGGACTTGATCAGCGCGGCCACGCCGGCGACCAGGGCCGCCGCCGAGCTGGTGCCCTCCGACAGCTCGTAGCCGCTGCCCGGCCTGACCACGGGCACCCCGACCCCGGGCGCGGACACCAGCACCGACAGGTTGTCGCTGCTGAACTCCGCCCTCCTGCCCTGCTTGTCGGTGGCCGCCACGCCGATCACGCCGGGATAGCCGGCCGGGAAGCTCCAGTAGGAGGTGCCCTTGTCCCTGGCGTACTGGGTCCGCCCGTCGTTGCCGACCGCGGCGACCAGCACCACGCCCTTCTCCAGCGCGTACGACACCGCCTCCCGCTCCGACTTCAGCGGCCCGTACGAACCGATCGACATGCTGACGACCTTGGCGCCGTGGTTGGCCGCGTACCGCAGGGCGCGGGCCAGCGGGCTCTCCGCCGCCGACTGCCGGTCCTCCAGCGGCGGGACGCCGATCTCGGGCTCCTCGTTGGTGGCCAGCGGCAGCGACAGGATGCGGGCCTCCGGAGCGACGCCGACCAGCCCGTCGTCCGCGCCGGAGCCGGCGATGAGGCCGGCCATGGCGGTGCCGTGCTCGCCGGCCGGCGTCTTCCCGGTGGCCGAGCCCGAGTACATGACAGGGCCGGCGCTCACCCGGCCGCGCAGCTCCTTGACCTCGGAGTCGACGCCGCTGTCCACGACGGCGACGGTGACGCCCGCGCCCTTGGAGACGGTCCAGGCCTGCTCGACGTTGAGCGCGTCGAGAACCCACTGCTGCTGCTCCCTGACCGGGTCCGCGGTGGTGCCGGTGAACAGCAGCAGCGCGGCCGAGAGCGCGCGCACGGCGGTCAGCACACGTTCCCCTGGGTGCAGGGCGGAACCTTGGGCGGGTCCGCGAGGAAGTAGGCGATCTGGTTGCCGATGGACTTGGCCGCCGGCCACAGCTCCGGGTGCAGAATCTCCTCCGGCTCGATCGCGGCCCTGGTCCGGCCGTCGGCGTAGCCCGCCGTCGAGAACACGATGTACGGCCCCGCGCCCACCCAGCTCGTACGCTGCCGCTGGTCGGCCCCGAACCGCTCGCTCACCGTGCCGGGGAAGGCCACCGGCAGCACGCCCACCCTGTCGTCCTGGGTGAGCTCCTCGGCCGCCGACACCCGCGACGCCTCGTCCTTGAGCACCGCCACACCGACGGTGAACACGAACGACGCCGTCTGGTCCACGTACGTGGCCCGGAGCAGGGTGAGGCAGCCGTGGTCCGCCAGCACGCCGGCGACGGAGGCGTCGACGCCCTTGCCGCACTCGGTCTCGGGGGCGATGCCGACGCGCCTGGCGTACTGCTGGGCGCGGTCGAGGCCGAGATACCTCACCTCTTCGGGGAAGACGCCGGTGGCCGGCCACGCCTGCCAGCGCCGGGCGATCTCCTCCTGCTTGTACTGGTTCTGCTCGGCGGGGGTCAGCGGACGCGACCGGGTCTCGGTGATGAGCCCGACCGTGCCGAGCAGCACGATGGCGGCCGACACCGTGATGATGACGCCGAGCAGCGCCACGAAGACGCGGCGGTAGCGGATGCCCTGCCGGAGCGCGTCCAGCTCGGCCCGCTGCCTGGCGGCGGTGGCGTGCCGGCGGGCGCCCGCGGCGGGCCAGTCGCGCACGCGCGCCCGGCGACCGGTGGGAGCGCCGAGCGGATTCCTGCCCGGCGTGGCGTCGCCTCCGGCGCGCGGCAGGCCTGAGGTTGACCTACGTGCCTTCACCACCGCTCCTGCTCATGGCCGCGCCCCGCGCGGTCGCTCGGTCGCTGGAAGCCATCGATCCGCCCGTGGCCGCGCCCGGCGCGGCGGCTCGGTCGCTGGAGGCCATCGCCTTCCCTCGTCACTCGGGTCGCTACGCTCCCTGCGCTCCTCAGTCCGGGCGATGGCGCTCCCTCGCTCTGCTCTGTGTCTATTTCGTCCCCCTAGGTACGGAGATCATGCGTCTTGCCGGTCGTAGGCTCGGCGTACGCGTCTGACCAGGATGAAGATGACGCTCAGGGACGCGATCGCGCCGGCGGCGCCCGCGGCGGCGATGGCCGCGTACGTGGCGATGCGTTTGTCGTCCCGCACGATGACCTCGATCGGGCCGGACCGCCCGCCCGCCAGCGGCTCGGCGGGGTCGTGGGAGCCGGGGCCGGAGGCCGTCTCGGTGTGGCGGGCCAGGCGGGCGGCCTCGGCCAGGGCGCCGGCGGCGTTGACGACGCCGAAGCCGGTGGCGGTGTCGTAGCCGCCCGGCGGGCGGTCGCGGGCACCGGCGGTGATGGCCTGCGCGACAAACGGCGGCGACATACCCGGATATTTCGCCTTAATCAGTGCGGCGATGCCGGACACGAGCGCGGTCGCCTGCGACGTTCCCCGCCCCACCCAGTACTGGTCGCCAGGACCCGCGCCCATGATGTCGACGCCCGGCGCGGCCACCTGCACCGAGGAGTTCCAGTTGGAGAACGCGGCCCGCCGCAGCCGCCGGTCCGTCGCCCCCACGGAGACGACGCCGGGGAACGCGGCCGGATAGGAGTAGGGGGCGAAGTCGCCGCGGGCCTTCCGGTCGCCCTCGTTGCCGGCGGCGGCCACGAGCACGACGCCCTTGGAGATCGCGTAGCGCACGGCCGCCCGCTCCTGCCGGGTCGCCAGCTCCTTGGAGATCGACATGTTGATCACGTCAGCCCCCTTGTCGACCGCGTACCTGATGCCTCGGGCCACCACGTTCTCGAAGCGCTCGGCCGAGTTGAACTCCCGGAAACCCGGCTCCTCGTCCTCAAGGATGACCCTTACTGACAGTACGTCCGATTCCGGCGCGACGCCGATGATCCCCTGTTCTCCCTTGGGCCCGTGGCCGTGCCCGGCGATCAGCGAGGCCATGTACGTGCCGTGCAACCTGCGCGGAGCCACCCCCGGCGGGTTCGCGCCCGCGGTGAAGTCCCGGCCCACCCGTACGGAGCCCACCAGGTCGCGATGGCGCGGGTCGACACCGGAGTCGAGCACGGCCACGGTGACCCCGCCGCCCTTGGAGGTCCGCCACGCCTTCGCCAGGTCCAGCGTGTCGATCACCTGGCGCTGCCCGCCCCGCACGTCGTCGGCCGGCGCGGGCGGAGCCGTGAACACCAGCGCGGCCGCCGCCGCGACCGCCGCCAGCCGGCTCAGCACCGCCACTCCTCGGCGGCGCAGTCGGGCATCGCGGGCCTGCTCAGACCGGTCAGAACGTGTTCGGACAGCTCGCCGGCGAAGGAGAACAGCGCGGGCCGCGGCTCGCCGACCGCCGCACCCGGACGCCCGTCCACCTCCCCGGCCGTGGACAGCACGACGTACGACCCGGCCTGCCGGACCGCCCCCGCCTGGCGCACGTCGGGGCCGAACCGGTCGGCGACCGTGTCGCGGAAGGCCAGCGGCCGAAGCCCCGGCACCGCCTTGCCGCCCTCGGCGAACGCGGACCTGGCACGGGCGGCCCGCGGCTCGTCCGGCAGCACCGCCACGCCGACCGTGACGAGCACGCCGCGCAGCGCGTCGATGTAGGTGGCCCGCAGCAGCCCCCGGCAGCCGGATGCGCGCAGGACCGCGGCGGCCTCGGCGTCCACCGCCGAGCAGGAGGTCTGCGGCGAGATGCCGACCCGGCTGGCCCGCTCCTGCCCGCCCTGCTCGGCGGAGTAGGGCAGCGTGGCGGGGAAGATGCGGCCGGCCGGCCAGGTGCGCCAGCGCTCGGCCACCTCCCGCTGGGCCGCCGCCCGCAGCTCGGCCGCGGTGGGGCCGCGGGTCAGCTCGGTGCCCGCCGCGCTGCCGGCCACCCCGGCGGCCACCGCGCAGATCAGCGTCAGCGCGGAGGCCACCACCAGGGTCGGCCAGGGACGGGCTGCGTTCACGCCAACGACCCTAACCGGGGCGTGCGGGCGAAAACCCGTTAATACGTGGGCAGGCTCGGGTCGACTGTCTTGACCCAGCTCAGCACGCCGCCGCCGACGTGGACGGCGTCGGCGAACCCGGCGTTCTTGACGACCGCCAGAGCCTCGGCCGACCGGGCGCCCGACTTGCAGTGGAGCACGATGCGCTTGTCCTGCGGCAGCTTCTCCAGGGCCGAGCCGTTGAGGAACTCGCCCTTGGGGATCAGCGTGGCGCCGGGGATGGAGACGATCTCGTACTCGTTGGGCTCGCGGACGTCGACGACGAAGATGTCGTCGCCGCGGTCCATCATGCCCTTGAGCTCCAGCGCGGTGATCGTGGAGCCGCTGGCGGCCTCGGCGGCCTCGTCGGAGATCGCGCCGCAGAACGCCTCGTAGTCGTCGAGCAGGCGCGTGACCGTCGGGTTCTTCCCGCACAGCACGCACTCGGGGTCTTTCCTGACCTTGACGTCGCGGTACTTCATCTCCAGGGCGTCGTAGATCATCAACCGGCCGACCAGCGGGTCGCCGATGCCGGTCAGCAGCTTGATGGCCTCGTTGACCTGGATGGAGCCGATCGACGCGCACAGCACGCCGAGCACGCCGCCCTCGGCGCACGACGGCACCATGCCGGGGGGCGGGGGCTCGGGGTAGAGGCAGCGGTAGCAGGGCCCGTGCTCGGCCCAGAAGACGCTCGCCTGGCCGTCGAAGCGATAGATGGAACCCCAGACGTACGGCTTGCCGAGCAGCACCGCGGCGTCGTTCACCATGTAACGCGTGGCGAAGTTGTCGGTGCCGTCGACGATGAGGTCGTAGCCCGAGAAGACGTCGATGACGTTCTCGGTGCTCAGCGCCGTGTTGTGGATGACGACGTTGACGTACGGGTTGATCTCGCGGACCGACGCCGCGGCGCTCTCGGCCTTCGGCCTGCCCACGTCGGACTGGCCGTGGATGATCTGGCGCTGCAGGTTGGACTCATCGACCACGTCGAAGTCGATGATGCCGAGGGTGCCGACGCCCGCCGCCGCGAGGTACATCAGCGCGGGCGAGCCCAAGCCACCGGCGCCCACGCACAGCACCTTGGCGTTCTTCAGCCGCTTCTGCCCCGCCATGCCCACGTCGGGAATGATCAGGTGGCGCGAGTAGCGGCGCACTTCGTCGACGGTCAGCTCGGCGGCCGGCTCGACCAGCGGTGGCAACGACACTTTCTACGCTCCCGTTTTCAGGGGGTCTTGTCTCCCCCTGTGAAACCTAGCCGGGCAGTGGGGCATTCCCCAATCGCGTCTCACCGATCAGACGCCTCGCCTCGCCGGCCACGACGTGCGGGATCTCCATCATCGCCACGTGCCCCGCCGTCGGCAGCAGCACCAGGCGGACGCGGCGGAACGCGCGCAGCGCCTTCGCGGCCATGGCCGGGCGGACGAGGCGGTCGTGCCGGCCGTGCACGATCAGGGTCGGCGCCTGGACCTTGGCCGCCAGGGACCACAGGTTGTCCGCGCCGCGGCGGAAATACTCGGCCACGATGCCGCGAGCCGAACAGATCATGGCCTCGCCGGCGTACGGGAGGTCGTCGCGCCGGCGCAGCTCCTCGACGGCGTCACGCAGGCGCACCGGGTGGACGGCGGTCGCGTCGGCCCAGACGAACGACAGGGAGGCGTTGACCCGCTGCTCGGCCGGGAGCAGGCGCATCCGGGTCGCCACCCATTCACCCAGCTTCGGGACGGCGGCGCACGCCACACGGACGGGGCCGTACCTGGGCATCAGGTCGGGCAGGGCGGGCGAGACCAGCATGAGCGAGCGGACCAGGTCGGGGCGGGTGGCCGCGACCCGTACGGCGACCGCGCCGCCCAGCGAGTTGCCGAACAGGTGGGCCGGACCGGTGTGCTCCAGCAGGCCGGTCACGGCCCTGGCGTGGCCGGCGACCGTGTAGTCGCCGTCGGCGGGGGCCGGGGAGTAGCCGGCGCCCGGCAGGTCGATGGCGTGGCCGGTGACGGTGTCTCTGAGCTCGTCCATGAGGTCGGTCCAGTTGGTGGCCGAGCCGGCCAGACCGTGGACGAAGACCGCCTGCTCACCCGGGCCGTCGGGGGTCGACCTGACGTGCACCGAGCCGATCATGCGGCCCGGCCAGTGCGGGATCGGCTCCTGCACCATGCGTCCTCCTGATCGTCTCTTGCCGTTCCTCCAACGATAACCAGCGCGCGCCCGGCGGGTCTGGATTACGTACATACTGGTCATCACTCGAACTTCTAGACATTGCGGCATATTTCGCGATGTATCGTGCTGCGCCCGTCCGGGGAGTCCATCAGTACCGGGGCCCGGCACCCCAAGACCGGACTGAACGTGCGGACGCACGGGGCGGAGCGGTCGTCGACACGCCACATCCCCGGGGACCATGCGCGGGGAGCTGCCAGACCGATCGGGAACCTTCGTACATATCAACACATTTCACTGCATAAATATCTAATCGATCTCATGACATACCAAGATCGTGGCAAAAGCCGCTGATCGCCGTTTACCGCGGGCGGCACAGGAAAGCATGACAACCAGCGACACCCAGCGTGACGCTTACGGTACTCACCGTTAACACCGGTGAATTCCGCCATGCCCGACAACGCGTTTCAGCAGCGACACCCGCGAAAGTCGTACCGCGATCGGCCACGTATTTCGTGACTGGTCGCGGTGAATTGCGCGTGCCTGGCCTTCGCATTCAGGGTGGACTTCGGCGACCTTGGAAATCGAAACTCGCGCACGTCCGGAAGCCGACGAAAAGGCGACCGTACTGCGCGGCGATCACTCCTGGACGCCGGCCGCCCAATTGTGACACATGAGACATATCCTGCCTTTTCATTGGATAGATGTTTAATGCGAGCAATAAGAATGCTAATGCCTAGCAAAATGGGCCCATCCTCGTTTGCTCGACCACCACCCCGGAAATGACCCTTAACGGATGACTCCTCAGAAGCCATCCAAGACCTGTTTCAGGTGACCCGGAAACGTCGAGAACGGGGCAATCGATCCTTTAGGGGGAAAACGCAATGCCCAAGCTCAAGAGTGCTATCGCAGGCGTCGCTGTCAGCACGGCGCTGACCGGCGGCCTGCTCGCCACGGGTGCGGCCACGACCGCGTCCGCCACCCCGGTGAGCACCCGCACGTCCTTCACCGCCGACGACGGCTGGGGATGGGGCCAGCAGCACCATCACCACCACCACAGGCGCCACCACAACCGTTGCGGCAAGCGTCACCACGGCTGGGGCGGCGGCTGGGGCGGCTGGGGCCACCGCAACCGTCGTCACGGCGAGATCTGCATCATCGTCCGCAACGAGAACCGCAACGACAATGGGGACGTGGAGCGCCACCACCACGACCACGACCACGACCGCGGTCGCACCTGGTGATATGGCCGTGTGCTGATGGCGCGGGGATGAGGGCCCGCATTCACCCTGGCCGGCCGCCGTTCGCGGGGGTGTGAACGCGCCGGCCAGAGTCGGGCTCTTGGGAATGATCCGCGTTTCCGTACGCGGTTCGGCCTGAGGATTCTTCTCTCTTCGTCTTCACGGGCATTCCCTGGTGAGGGCTCCACTGGCATCGGCCATGGAGCCCTCGCTGCGTCATTTCGTGGCTACGCGTTTCGCTGCGAGGATTAGCCCATGTGCGTGCCTGGTGTCGGGCAAAACTGGACAATTGCCGTTTGTCTCCGATACTGCCGGAAATATCCTGGGCACGGATGATTGATTCAGAATCATCCGGGGTGTGTCCCCGGAGAGTCCGGCCACAGATGTCAGGGGG
>DASUCK010000653.1:0-5581 GCA_036276095.1 Nonomuraea sp.
CACCTCCACCTCGCCGAAGTGGAGTGTGCCAGGGCCGAGAGGGTGGGAGCGCTGAGTGGCGAGGATAGAAATGTCGGTGATGTCGCGGGCGAACGTCGAGTAGTCGGGGTTGGCGCTGGACACCAGGGCCACTCCGGCCTCCAGGTCGAGGAGTTCGACGAGGAACGTTTCGCCCTGGTGGATGTAGACCGCGCCGGTGTGGACCGTGGTGTGGGCGGAGGGTTCGTCCACGCTGCCCAGCAGGCGGCCGGTGGACGACTCCACCACCTGGATCGGGGCCCCGCCGCCACCTCTGATGTCGGCGAGGTCGGTGGCGCGCTCGCGTCTCGTCCAGAACCAGCCGGCCTCGCGTTTGCGAAGTAGCCCCTGGCTGACCAGGTCGTCCAGTACGTCGGCGGTGGTGGGGCCGAACGTGGGGAGGTCGTTCTCGGTGAGCGGGATCTCGGCGGCCGCGGCGCAGAGGTGGGGGCCCAGAACGTACGGGTTGTCCGGGTCGAGCACGATCGCTTCCACGGGCTGGCCGAAGAGGGCGTGGGGGTGGTGGACGAGGTAGGTGTCCAGCGGGTCGTCCCTGGCGATCAGGACGGCGAGGGCGTCCCGTCCGTCGCGGCCTGCGCGGCCGGCCTGCTGCCAGAGGGACGCTCGGGTGCCGGGCCAGCCGGCGATCAGGACGGCGTCCAGGCCGGAGACGTCGACGCCCAGTTCAAGGGCGTTGGTGGTGGCCAGGCCCATGATGGTGCCCTCGCGAAGAGCCTTCTCGAGGATGCGGCGGTCTTCGGCGAGGTAGCCGGCTCGGTAGGCGGCGATCTTGTTGGGGAGGTCGGCCAGGTCGGTGAGGTCCGCCGGGTCCGGTAGGGCCCAGGTGAGGGAACTTGTCGACCCGGATTTGGGCGCGGGTTCGGGCTCGGGTTGGGGGGTGGATGTGGCGGTGAGGGTGGGGGTGGGGGTGGGGGTGCCCGTTGGCGGGTTGTGGTGGTCTGTGTGTTGCGTGGGGTAAGCGGCGGAGTGGCTGGTGTCCTTCGCGGTGTTCTGGGTGGGGGCTGTGGCCGGGTTCGCTGGTGCTTCAGCGGGATTGCCGGTTGGTTCTGGGAGCGCTTCAGCGGGGTCGCTGGTGTCTGCGGCGTTCTCAGCGGGGTTGTGGGGGCTGGGTTCGGTCGTGGCGGGGCGAGGGGTGTACGGGAGGGAGAAGGCGACGTCGGCCAGTTTGGCGCGGGCGGTCAACGCCACCGTTTCGGCGCCGCGGCGGGAGCGTACGAAGGCCAGGGTGCGGACGTTCGCCAGGACCAGGTCGGCGAGGAGGTCGGCGGCTTCGGCCGTGGCGGTGCGGCGCACCGGGGCACCTCCCTCGCCTCGTAGCTCGGTCAGAGGCGGCTCCCAGAGGGCGACGGTGGTGGACCCCTTGGGGGAGGCGTCCACGGTCACCTCGTCCATCTCAAGCCCCGTCAGCCTCATCGCGAACAGCCCGGGCTCGCTCGCGGTCGCCGAGGCGAGCATGAACGTGGGGCGGGAGCCGTACCGGGCGCAGACGCGGCGCAGGCGGCGCAGGATCTGGGCGACGTGGGAGCCGAAGACGCCGCGGTAGCCGTGGCACTCGTCCACGATGACCATGCGGAGGCGGCGGAAGAACGCGGACCACTGGGCGTGTCTCGGCAGAATGCTCCTGTGGAGCATGTCGGGATTGGTCAGGACGTAGTTGGCGTGCTGGCGTACCCAGGTTCGCTCCTCGAACGGCGTGTCGCCGTCGAACGTGGCTGCGCGCACCTGCGTGATACGCAGCTCCCGCAGGCCGCGCAGCTGGTCGGCGGCCAGAGCCTTGGTCGGCGTCAGGTAGAGCACCGCGCCGCCGTCGAGACATGACGCGACCGCGGGAGTGAGGTACGCCAGTGACTTCCCTGACGCCGTACCCGTCGAGATGATCACGTTTCGGCCACGAAACGCCAGGTCGGCGGCCTTATACTGGTGAGGCCAGAGTCCTGTCACCCCGCGGTTCGCCAAGCGCGTAACCAACACCTCCGGAGCCCGATCGGGCCAGCGGACTTGACCCGCCTGACGTGCTGGAACATGCTCCACATGGGTGACACGCTCGTGACGTGCGGGAACACTTAGCAGGTGACGGAGGAGTGGACCTGCTGGTTGTGGGGAGGATGCCGAGGAAGTCACTGTTTCCAGTCTTGCATCGATGGGCAAAGTCGCCGGGAATCGTGATTTCGTATAGACACAAGCCAGACGCGTGGTTGAATGCCGCGCGTCAGGGTCGGACAGTCTGGGGCCACATCCCAGATTGCCAGGCCGGCAAGAGTACTTTCGCAGGCGAGGCGCTGGAGGATCTGTGGATCTGAAGTTGGATCACCACAACGAGGACCGACTCACCATCGTCGAGGTCGAGGGTGAGATCGATGTCTACACCGCGCCGAGATTGCGTGAGCTCCTCATCGACTTGGTGAACAAGGGCAACTTCCACCTTCTCGTCAACATGGAGAAGGTCGACTTCCTCGACTCCACGGGCCTCGGCGTCCTGGTCGGAGGGCTCAAGCGGGTTCGGGCGCACGACGGCTCCCTGGAGCTGGTCTGCACGCAGGAGCGCATCCTCAAGATCTTCCGGATCACCGGCCTGACCAAGGTCTTCGGGATCTACGCTTCGGTCGACGAGGCCAAGGAAGCCCACGGCAAAGACAAGTAGCATGGCTACCGTCGAGCTGACGTTCAGCGCACTCCCCGCGCATGTGCGCACCGCACGGCTGGTGGCGACGGCGATCGCCCGCCGCACCGGCGTGGAGGAGTCCCTGCTGGACGAGGTCAGGCTCGCCGTGGGTGAGGCGTGTTCCCGGGCGGTGGAGGCGCACCGCGCCCATTGCCCGGGTGAGCCCATCCGCATCGAGCTACGTGACGACGCCGGTCGTTTCGAGGTCACGGTCAGCGACCATGCCCCAAGTGACGAGATCCAGCAAGAACAACCTCTCGACCTGGGCATGCTCTCCGACTCCTTCATGACAGGCTTCGGTCTCGCGGTCATCTCGGGGCTGGCCGACGACGTCGAGGTCTTCCCCACGCCCAAAGGCACCGACATCCGTATGAGCTGGCCCGCCGCCAACCACGGCGTCCCCACCAGCTGATCCGTGCCTGTTTCCCGGGCGCCTTCCAGGCGCCCAAACCCGTTTCTTCCGGTACGGCAGGCCGGCTTGGCTCCACCCGCCGTACGCGGCCGGCCCCTGTCCAGGGAGACGCTCCCCTGGTTCACGGGGTCGGCCACCGTTACGGCGCCCAGGCGCCATTGCCTCCGTTCAGGCGTGGACCACTGACGCCTCGGTCTCCGGCATGCCCGGGAGCTCCCGTTCCGCCACGTTGAGGGCTGGCACGGATCCGCTGGGCGGCAAGGGGCTGGCACGGATCCGCTGGGCGGCAACCCCGCCGCGCACCACGTTGCCTGCCTGGATGCGAGCGGGCTGACGCCGATGGGCGTTGTGGGACGGGACGTGGTCCACGGCAAGGTCATGGCTCGTCGGCCGGGGCGCGGTATGCCGCGCCAAAGTACCCAGCCCCAGGTGGGTCCGCGAGGCAGAACGCCCCATGCGCCAGGTGGGTGTGCGTAGGTATTGCGGTGCCGTTGGGGGTGGAGCGGGAGGCGTTGGTGATGGTGTTCCGGTGATGGGGAGCCGGCACGGGCCGAGGGTGGTTTCGGTCGGTCCGAAATTTGGGGTTGTCAGGTCCGTAAAGGGAGGGATATTTGGGTTGTCGGATTGCAAACAGGGGCGCTGTCAGGGGCTTACTGGACGCTGGCGCAATTAGTGACCTTTGGAGCCTTCATATCCGCTCCCTGCCTGCGTAGACTCCCGGCACCGGCCAAGGTGATCCGGCGGAACGCGGATTCAACCGGAAGCGGCACCCACAACCCGGATGGTGCCGCAACACCCGCCGAGGTACGCCGGGAGGCACCGCCCGGGCAGGACGACCGGTCTTGCCGAGGAGAACGATGAGCAGGCACATGCTGGCATCGGAGCCAGCGTCCAATCTGGCCCTGAGCGGAAACAATCTCACCATCGTGATCGTGGTCGCCGCGGTCGCACTGATCGCGCTAGCCGTCGCCGGCGGCCTGGTGCGTGAAGTGCTGTCCGCCGGCCAGGGCACCGAGCGCATGCAGAACATCGCCCGTGCCGTACAAGAAGGCGCCGCCGCCTATCTCACACGTCAGTTCCGCACGTTGGCGATCTTCGTCGTCGTGATCCCTTTCCTGTTGCTCTTGCTACCAGGTGATATGGACGTCCGCATCGGACGGTCGATCTTCTTCGTGGTCGGGGCGGTGTTCTCCGCGCTGACCGGGTTCATGGGCATGTGGCTGGCCGTGCGCGGGAACGTCCGCGTCGCCGCCGCGGCCAACGAGTCGGGCGAGAAGCGCGCCATGCGCATCGCCTTCCGCACCGGCGGCGTGGCCGGCATGTTCACCGTCGGTCTCGGACTGCTCGGCGCGGCCGTGGTCGTGTTCATCTACCAGGGCGAGGCGCCGGGCGTGCTCGAAGGCTTCGGGTTCGGCGCGGCGCTGCTGGCGATGTTCATGCGAGTCGGCGGCGGCATCTTCACCAAGGCCGCCGACGTCGGCGCCGACCTGGTCGGCAAGGTCGAGCAGGGCATTCCCGAGGACGACCCGCGTAACGCCGCCACCATCGCCGACAACGTGGGCGACAACGTCGGCGACTGCGCGGGCATGGCGGCCGACCTGTTCGAGTCGTACGCCGTCATGCTGGTCGCCAGCCTCATCCTGGGCCGGGTGGCCTTCGGCGAAGAGGGGCTGATCTTCCCCCTCATCGTCCCGATGATCGGCGTCATCACCGCGATCATCGGCATCTTCGTCACCCGGATGCGCGACGGCGACCGCAACGGCATGGCCGCCATCAACCGCAGCTTCTTCATCTCGGCCGCGATCTCGGCGGTGCTGGTGGCCGTGGCGGCCTTCCTGTACCTGCCGGCCGACTTCGGCGGCCTGTCCGGCTCGGCCGTGCAGTCCGACGCCGACCCGCGGTTCATCGCCATCGGCGCCGTCCTCATCGGCCTGGTGCTGGCCAGCGCCATCCAGCTGCTGACGGGCTACTTCACCGAGACCACCCGCCGGCCCGTACGGGAGATCGGCGAGAGCTCGCGCACCGGCCCCGCCACCGTCATCCTGGCCGGCATCAGCGTCGGCCTGGAGTCGGCGGTCTACTCGGCGCTGATCATCGGCGGCGCCGTCTACGGCGCGTTCCTGCTGGGCTTCGGGAACGTGACGCTGGCGCTGTTCGCGGTCGCACTGGCGGGTACCGGCCTGCTGACCACGGTCGGTGTCATCGTGTCCATGGACACCTTCGGCCCGGTCTCCGACAACGCCCAGGGCATCGCCGAGATGTCCGGCGACGTCGAGGGCGACGGTGCCCGCGTGCTGACCAGCCTGGACGCCGTCGGCAACACCACGAAGGCCATCACCAAGGGCATCGCGATCGCCACGGCCGTGCTGGCCGCGACCGCGCTGTTCGGCGCCTTCCGCACCGCCGTGGAGAGCGAGCTGGCCAGGGCCGACGCGGCGATCAAGAACGCGCTCGGCATCTTCCAGAAC
>DASUCK010000654.1:0-16083 GCA_036276095.1 Nonomuraea sp.
GTGCCTGGCGCACGCACCTGGCGCTGCACAAGCTGCTCATGCACCGCCTCGACCGCGAGCTGCAGGAGCACTCCCTCTCGTTGAACGACTACGAGATCCTCGTCAACCTCTCCGAGAGCCAGGGGCGGCGCATGCGCATGAGCGACCTCGCCGACGCGACGATCCAGTCGCGCAGCCGCCTGTCCCACCAGATCTCCCGCATGGAGGCCAAGGGCCTGGTGGTCCGCGAAGACTGCCACGACGACCGGCGGGGCACGTTCGCGGTGCTGACCGAGGAGGGCTGGGAGACGATCCAACGCGTGGCGCCCCACCACGTGCTGAGCGTGCGCGAGCATTTCGTCGACCGGCTCACCGACGACCAGCTCACCGCGCTGGAGGCGGCGTACGCGCCGATCGTCGACCATCTGAAGAAGCTGCGCTGACACCCAACCGATATCCGCGACGGCGCACGCGCCTCGCGGCTGCTCGCTACGATCCGCTCATGCTGAGAAAGCTACGGATCGTGGCGGTGGCCGCGGCCGCGGGGGTCGTCGTGCTGGCGTCGGCGTGCTCGCCGAGCGGCGGGAGCGAGCTGCCCGCGGGCCCCGATCTGATGACGAAGGCCGCCGAGGCCATGAAGACGGTCAGATCGGCGTCCTTCTCGATCTCCACCGAGGGCGAGCCGAACGTGCCGGTCAAGAAGGCCGACGGGCGTCTCACGGCCACCGGCGACGCCGACGGCACCATCACGATCTCCATCCTGGGCAGCCTGCAGGAAGTCACCTTCGCCGTGGTCGGCGACACCGTGCACTTCAAGGGCCCGACCGGCGGCTTCCAGCAGATGACCAGGCAGCAGCTGGCGCAGTTCTACGACCCGTCGGTGATCCTCCAGCCGGCCACCGGGGTCGCCAACCTGCTCTCCTCGGCCACGGAGCCCAAGGTCGAGGGCGTGGAGAGCGGCTCCTACCGGGTCGCCACCACGTTCCCCGGGCAGGTCGTCGGCCGGATCATCCCCGGCGTCACCCAGGACGTGACCGGCACGGTCTGGGTCGACCAGGCCAGCAGCCGGCTGACGAAGGCCAGCCTGCCGCTGCAGAACGGCACCGTCACGGTGTCGATCAGCGACTACGACGCGCCGGTCACGATCACGCCGCCCGCCGGATGAGCCGCGCCCGCCGGGTGGTGCTCGGCACGGGGGGCGCGGTGGTGCTGCTGGCCGCGCTGGACGCGTACGTGGTGGTGACCGTCCTCCTCGACATCGCCCGCGACGTGGGCATCCCGCTGAACCGCCTGGAGCGGGCCACGCCGATCATGACCGGGTTCCTGCTGGGGTACATCGCGGCGATGCCGCTGCTCGGCCGGCTCTCCGACCGGTACGGCCGGCGTCCGCTCATCCACGCCTGCCTGGCGGCGTTCGCCGTGGGCTCGGTGCTGACGGCGCTCGCGGCGGGCGAGCTGACGGTGGTGGCCGGGCGGGCCGTGCAGGGCGTGGCCGGCGGGGCGCTGCTTCCCATCACGATGGCCCTCATCAGCGACCTGTGGGAGGAACGCGAGCGGCCGCTGGCCCTGGGCGCGGTCGGCGCGGCCCAGGAGCTGGGGAGCGCGCTCGGCCCACTGTACGGCGGCGCGCTGGCGTCGATCCCCAGCGTGGCGGTGGCGGGGGTGGAGCTCGGCGACTGGCACGCCATCTTCTGGATCAACCTGCCCCTCGCGGCCCTGGCCGCGGTGGCGGTTCAGCGCACGATCCCGGGCCGCGACACCCCCGCCCCGGACCCGGCCCCGGACGGCACCCCGCGCCCGGGCCCACGTGCGGCGGTGGGGCGCGTGGACGGCGTGGGCGGGGCGTTGCTGGCGTTGGCGCTCGCCCTCCTGGTCGTCGGCCTCTACAATCCCGAGCCGGCCAAGGCTCTGCTGTCGCCGTGGGGGCCGCCGGTCATCGCGGCCGGCGTGGTGGTGGCGGCGGTGTTCGTCTGGTGGGAGATCCGCTCCCCCGTACGCCTGCTCGACCTGTCCGCGACCCGCAAGGGCCCCCTGCTGGCCACGCTCGGCGTGAGCTTCCTGGCCGGCGCGGCGCTGCTGGTGACCATGGCGTTCGTCCAGCTCACCGGCCAGACCCTGCTCGGCAAGGACGAGCTGGGCGCGGCACTCGTCCTGGGCAGGTTCCTGGTGGCGCTGGCGGTGGGCGCGGTGCTCGGCGGCGTCCTGGCCCGCCGGGCGGGCGACCGGGCCGTGGCGGTGGCGGGCCTGGCGGTGGCGGCGGCGGGCTACTGGCTGATGAGCCGGTGGCCGCTCGACCTGGCCGGCGCCGGGCTGCTCATCGACGTCGACCTGGTCGTGGCCGGGCTCGGGCTGGGCGTGGTGATCGCGCCCGTGTCGTCGGCGGTGCTGCGGGTGAGCCCGGCGGCCCAGCACGGCGTGGCGTCCGCGGCGGTGGTGGTGGCCAGGATGATGGGCATGCTGATCGGCATCGCCGCCATCTCGTCCTGGGGTTTCCACCGGTTCCAGTCGCTGACGGCCGACCTGGACACGCCGCTCCCGTTCGGCGTGGACGCGGAGACCTACCAGCGGCGGCTGGCCGACTACACCGCGAAGGTACAGGCGGCCCTGCACGTCGAATACACCGAGATGTTCCTCGTGACGGCGTTCGTCTGCCTGACCGGCGCCGCCGTCGCCCTCCTCATGCCGGCCCGCCCGGAGCCCGCCGGCACCGCGAGCCCCGCCCCCGGACAGGAGCAGGGCTCGGCGGCGTAGCCGAGCGTGGCCGGCCGGTCAGGCGGTCACGGGGAGAGACGGTGCAGGTCGCGGGGGAACGCCGTGGCCTGGCGGACGTTGGCGGCGCCGGTCAGCCGCGCCGTCCAGCGCTCCAGCCCGAGCGCGAACCCGCCGTGCGGCGGCATCCCGTACCGGAACGTCCGCACATACCCTTCGTACGGCTCCACCGGCTCTCCCCGCGCGGCGAGCGCCGCCAGATAGTCCTCGTGCCGGTGCAGCCGCTGCCCGCCCGTGACCAGCTCCAGCCCGCGGAACAGCAGGTCGAACCCGTTGGAGTGGCCGGGCCGCGCCGGGTCGGGATGGGTGTAGAAGGGCCGCTTGGCCATGGGATAGCCGGTGACGAACAGGAACTCCGACCCGTGCTCGCGCACCGCCCACTCCGACAGCCACCGTTCCTGCGCGGGTGACAGGTCCGGCTCGTCGGAGGAGGTCATCCGCTGGGCCTCGGCGAAGTGCACGGCCGGGATCTCGTCCGGCACCTCGGGCAGGGTGAGCCCGAGCAGCGCGACGGCGCAGGCGGCGCGGCGGCGTACGGACTCCAGCATGCCCGCCACCGCCTCCCGCACCACCGCCATGACGTCCCGGTGGTCGGCGATGAAGCCCAGCTCGGCGTCCAGGCTGGTGTACTGGGCCAGGTGCCGTACGGTGTCGTGCGGCTCGGCGCGGAAGACCGGCCCCACCTCGTAGACCCGCTCGAACACCCCGACCATCGCCTGCTTGTAGAACTGCGGCGACTGCGCGAGGTACGCCGGCCGCCCGAAGTAGTCGATGCCGAAGACGTTCGCCCCCGACTCGGTCGCCGAGGCGACGATCTTCGGGGTGTGGATCTCGGTGAACCCGAGCCGGTCGAGCGCCTCGCGGAACCCGGCCACGCTCGCCGCCGAGATCTCCAGCGGCGCCCGCAGCACCGGATGCCGCAACGCGACCGGCGCGTGGTCGAGGATCGTCGGCAGCCCCGCCGCCACGACGGGCCGGTAGAGGTCGAACGGCGGCGCCGACGCCGGCGCGGCCACCACCTCGATCTCGGGTTCGACCAGCTCGACCCCGCCGGGCGCGGCCTCGGCGGCGGTCACGGCGCCGGTGATCCGGACGACGCTCTCCTCGCCGGGCAGGTCGTCACCTCCGGCGACCACCTGGCAGAGGCCGGCACGGTCACGTACGACGAGGAAGGACACGGACTTCAGCCGCCGGCGGCGATGCACCCAGCCGGCGATCGTCACTCGTTGCCCCGCGTGCTCGGCGAGCTCCGCGGACAGGACACGAGAGATCATTACAACTCCTCGGAGAAGGATGTGCATGATCCCTTGGGAGTGCGGGGGAGAAGGGTAGCTCCCGGTGCCACCGCACTTTCACCGCCCCGGCGCACCGGAGGCGGCCTCGACGGCCCGATGACGGGGGCCGGACCGGCGGGACATTTCCTCCCCGCACTCAGGAGTGTCTTCACCGCCGGGACGCGGGACCGCCTTCGCAGCTGCCGGCGGCTCTCTGGACCCGCGCGGGTCCGCGGCTACTCGTCTCCCTCAACGTTTGCCGACGATCATACGGCCCCGGCCCGGCGACCGGCAAAGCGAATCACTTGTCCTTCTTGGGGCGCTTCTCGCGGATCTTCATGGTGACCTCGATCGGCGAGCCCGCGAACCCGAACTCCTCGCGGATGCGCCGCTCGATGAACCGCCGGTAGGTGTCTTCCAGCCAGCCGGAGGTGAACAGCACGAACTTCGGCGGCTCGGTCGACGCCTGCGTGGCGAACAGGATCTTGGGCTGCTTGCCGCCCCGCACCGGCGGCGGCGTCTGCTGCACCAGCTCGGTCAGGAACGCGTTGAGCCTGGCCGTCGGGACCCGCGTGGACCACGAGTCGAGCGCCTTCTCCAGCGCGGGGACCAGCCGGTCGACGTGCCGCCCGGTCTTGGCGGAGATGTTGACCCGCAGCGCCCACGGGGTGCGCACGAGCTGGCGGTCGATCTCCTTCTCCAGGTAGTGGCGGCGGTCCTCGTCGACGAGGTCCCACTTGTTGAAGGCGACCACCATGGCCCGCCCGGACTCGATGACCAGGCCGATGATGCGGAGATCCTGCTCGGTGAGCGGCTGGCTGGCGTCGATGAGCACCACCGCCACCTCCGAGCGCTCCAGCGCCGCGCGGGTGCGCATGGCGGCGTAGAAGTCGGCGCCCTGCAGCTCGCGGTCGCGCCGCCGGATGCCGGCCGTGTCGACGAACCGCCAGGTGCGGCCGCCCAGCTCGATGAGCTCGTCGACCGGGTCGCGCGTGGTGCCCGCCATCGGGTCGACCAGCACGCGCTCCTCCCCCGCCACTTTGTTGAGCAGCGAGGACTTGCCGACGTTCGGCTTGCCGAGCAGCGCCACACGGGCCGGCCCGCGGTGGGCGTCGAACGTCACGGCGGGTGTCTCGGGCAGCGCGTCGAGTACCACGTCGAGCAGGTCGCCGCTGGAACGGCCGTGCAGCGCCGAGACCGGATAGGGCTCGCCGAGGCCGAGCGACCACAGCGCGGCGGCCTCCAGCTCCATCTGCTGGTTGTCGACCTTGTTGGCGGCCAGGATGACCGGCTTGCCGGACTGGCGCAGGATCGAGCCGACGATCTCGTCGGCGTCGGTGGCGCCGACCGTGGCGTCGACCACGAACACGATCACGTCGGCCAGCTCGGCCGCGATCTGGGCCTGCTCGGCGATGCGCAGGTTCATCCCCGTGGCGTCGGGATCCCACCCGCCGGTGTCGACCACGGTGAAGCGGCGGCCGCGCCAGTTGGCGTCGTAGGTGACCCGGTCGCGGGTGACGCCCGGCACGTCCTCGACGACCGCCTCCCGGCGGCCGATGATGCGGTTGACCAGCGTGGACTTGCCGACGTTCGGCCGGCCCACGATGGCGACGACGGGCAGCGGCGTGGTGTCGCCGTGCTCGGTGATCTCAAGGTCGTCGAGCTCGGCTTCGACCCAGTCTCCCGTTGACACGAGATTGCATCCTTAATGTGAGTGCCGCACCGGTCAGGTGCGCTCCTTGACCAGTCTCAGCACCTCCGCGATGACCTCCTCGAGGGTGAGCGCGGTGGTGTCGAGCTCGATGGCGCCAGCCGCCACCGAGAGTGGGTCCGTCTTACGCGTCGAGTCGAGGGTGTCGCGCTTGGCCATGGCCTCGCGCTGGGCCTCGATCGTGGAGCCCGCGAGTTCGGCGCTGCGCCGCAGCGCGCGGGCCTCGGGGCTGGCCGTCAGGTAGACCTTGACCTGGGCGTCGGGGCAGACGACGCCCGCGATGTCGCGACCCTCGACCACGATGTCACCCGCGCCGATGATCTCCCGCTGCCGCGCCACCAACCGCGCCCGCACCTCGGGAACGGCCGCCACGGCGGACACCGCCCCGGTCACCTCGGCCTCCCTGATCGGCCCCGCCACGTCGACGCCGTCGACCAGGATCGTGGGGCCGTCGGGGTCGGTGCCGGACTCGATGCGCGGCTCGCCGCAGCGCGCCGCGATCTCCGCCTGGTCCTCCAGGTCGACGCCCTGCCGGAGCATCCACCAGGTCATCGCGCGATACATGGCCCCGGTGTCGAGGTAACGCAGGCCCAGCGCGCGGGCGACCCCGCGCGACACGCTCGACTTGCCCGACCCCGCAGGGCCGTCCATGGCGACGACCAGACCGGCCACGGCCTCTCCCTCTTCACGTCTTCTCCAACCTGAAGAGGCTACCGCCTCCGCCCCCATCCCCGATCCACCCCGCGCGCACCACCCGGCCCTGGCCGCCCCGGCCTGCCGCTGGCCCGAGCCGCCTGGCGCGGCACGATACGGACGGGTTCAGTCGGCGAGCCAGTTGCCGTGGAAGCCCAGCGGGATGCGGGAGGGGAGGTGGACGGTGGCGACCGGGTCGCCGGTGAAGTCCTGGGCGGAGAGAATCACCAGGTCGGCGGCTCCGCGGTCGGGATTGTTCACGTAGGCGAGCACGTACCCGTCGTCCTCTCCCCCCGACCCGTCGCCGGCGGCGACGAAGACCGGCTCGCCGCAGTACGCCTCCCGCGCGAACCTCCGCTCCTGCCGCGTGCCCCGCTCCAGGTCGTGCTTGATGAGCGTGTTCTCGAACGCCGAGTCCGGCAGGTCCTCCAGGCCGCTCTCCGCCGGGTGCACGACGTCGTTGAGGTCGAGGCCGGCGGCGGTGTACCCGTACCGGTACGCCCGGCCGGTGCGGCGCTCGTCCATGCGCGGGAACTCCTGCGCCCGGTCGTCCAGCCGCGTCCGGACGACCCTGCCCGACCGCGGGTCGATCCGCCACCGGTCGAGCGCGGGCAGCCCGCCCAGGTCGAGCCGGGCGTCCACGAACCGCTTGGGGTAGCTGACGACGTCCACGACGACCTCGTCGCCGTCGTCGTACGCGTTGAGCGTGTGGAACACCCAGCACGGCTCCACCTCGAACCAGCGCACGTCACCGCCGCCCTCGCGGGGCAGGAGCCCGACGCGGGCGCCGTGGGCGTCGTTCCACGCGTACGGCAGCGACACCCCGCGTTCGGCGTGCGCCATGCTGAACGTGACCGGCAGGTCGTAGATGACGACGTACCGCTGCGTGAGCGCGAAGTCGTGCAGCATCGGCGCGTCGGGGACCGGGATGTCGCGGACCTGCGTCACCACGCCTTTCGGGTCGATGACGATGTGCTGGTGGTGGTCCCAGCCGAAGTAGTAGGCCATGGCGTGCAGCTCGCCGGTGACCGGGTCGGCGTGGGTGTGGGCGGCGAACCCGCCGGGCAGGCCGGCGTCGAAGTCGCACGACCCGACGGTGTCGAGCTCGTAGCTCAGCTCGTACGGCAGCGCCCCGGCCTCGACGGTCGCGAACGTGCGCCCGGCCAGCCCGATGACGTGCGTGTTGGCCGCGAAGTCGAAGGCGTGCACGGGCCCCGGCCTGGGCTCCTCGCCGAGCCGCCGGGCGACCTCGGCGTTGCGCACCCAGCGGTTGCGGTACCACTCGGCGCGCCCGTCGCGCAGCCGTACCCCGTGCACCATGCCCTCGCCCAGGAACAGATGCCCGGCGGACGGGTCGTCGAGGCTGAGCGGGTTGGGGCCGTTGCGAAGGTAGCGGCCGTTGAGCTCGGCCGGGATGCGGCCGGTGACCGGCAGGTCGAAGGCGGTGATCTCCTCGGTCACGGGCGTGAAGCCGCCCCGGTAGGGAGTGGCGGTCATGGCGAGTTCCAATCGTCGGGAGGAAGCAGATAGGGGGCGAGCATCGCCGAGCACAGCGCCCGGTAGCGCTGCGCGGCCCCGGCTTCGCCGAAGAAGCCGGAGATCTCCAGGCTCACGGCGCCGTGGACGGCCATCCACAGCAGTTCGGCGATCTCGCCGGCCGCGCCGTCGCGCAGCAGCCCGGCGTCCAGGCAGTCCTGTACGGCGCGGACCAGCATGTCGAGGGTGCGCTTGGCGGCCGGCTCGGCCTCGGGCGAGGGCTTGAAGCCTGGCATGGCGCCCATGAACATGACGCGGTAGTAGTCGGGCTCGGCCAGCGCGTGGTCGCGGTAGGCCTCCAGGCCGGCGCGCAGGTCGGCCAGCGGGTCGCCCTGGGTCGGCACGGCGACCAGCCGCTGCTCGAACCGGGCGAACCCTTCCACCCAGAGCGCCTGGCTGAGCCCGTCCTTGCCGCCGAAGAGGGTGTAGATGACCTTCGTGGAGCAGCCCACCGCGCCGGAGATGCGCCGTACGGTGAGCGCCACCGGGCCTTCGCTGACCAGCAGGTGCGTGGCGGCGTCGAGGATGACGGCGCGGACGACCTCCTGCCCCTGCTGCTGCGCTCGCTGGTATGCGGTGACCATCCGGTAACGCCGTTTCTTGTCGGTAACACTGTTACCGCCCTTTCTACGCCCTCTCCGCCCCCCATGTCAATGCCATACCGGAGGAGTAACGACGTTCCTCCCGGTAAGTGACTTCGTGTGATGAACGGAGCCCGGGTCACGGTCGTGGTGGCCAGCATGAACCGGCTGCGAGCCCTGACCCGCTCGCTCCCCCACCATCCACGCCCGGTGATCCTCGTCGACAACGGCTCGACCGACGGGACGGCGGCGTTCGTCGGCAAGCACTTCCCCGACGTCCACCTGGTCGAGGCCGCCGCCAACCTCGGGGCTCCGGCCCGCAACGTCGGCGTGCGCCTGGCCGAGACCCCGTACGTCGCCTTCGCCGACGACGACTCCTGGTGGGCCCCGGGGGCGCTGGAGAAGGCCGCCGACGTGCTCGACGCCCATCCCCGGCTGGCCGTGCTGGGGGCGCGCGTGCTCGTGGGGCCCGACGAACGGCTCGACCCGGTGTCGGAGCAGATGCGCCACTCGCCCCTCGGCGTCCAGGCGGACCTGCCGGGGCCGAGCGTGCTGGGGTTCCTGGCCTGCGGGGCGGTGGTGCGCAGGGACGCGTTCCTGGAGGCGGGCGGGTTCGACGACGTGATCTTCTTCTTCGGCGAGGAGGAGCGCCTGGCCCTGGACCTCGCCGCCCGCGGGTGGGGGCTGGCGTACGTGGACGACGTCGTGGCCCACCACCATCCGGCGCCGTCGCGGGACCCGCGGGACAGGAAGGTGCTGGCCACGCGGAACGCCGTGCTGACCGCCGTGCTGCGCCGGCCGTGGCCGGAGGTGGCCCGGCGCTCGCTCGCCGCCCTGCGCGGCGGCCCGGCCGGCTGGGCGGGCCTGCGGACGGCACTGCCCCGCCTCCCCCGCGCCCTGTCCGAACGCCGCAGGCTCCCCGCCCCGGTGGAACGCGCCCGCCGCCGGCTCGGCGGCTGACCGGAACTGCCCCAGCCGGGCGAAGCACTCCAATAGTGAGAATGCCGTTACAATGGGTGACAATCGGGTAGCACACCGTTATGAGTACTGCACTTAACCCGATCGACCTGCAGAAAGCCCTGCACGGCGTCGACTATCCGGCCAGGCGCGACGACCTGGTCCAAGCCGCCCGCGACAACGGCGCGGGCGACGCCATCATCCGAGCCCTCGAGGCGATGCCCGACCGCAAGTACGACGGCCCCAACGCCGTCAGCCAGGCGGTCGCCAAGGTGTGACGTGGAGGCGCGGCGGACGAGACACCGGCTCGTCCGCCGCGCTTTCGCATGCCTCTGGACGGTCCCGCGCTTCCCATCCCCACGACGACCGGACGGTCCCGCCCTCAGGACAGCCCGGCGGTCAGCGCGAACGCCCAGACCGGCACCAGCCCGCGCTTGAGCAGCCGGAACGTCGGGATCGGGCTGCTGCTCACCGTCTCCTTGTACGCCACGGCCGCCCGGCCGGTCAGGAACCACCGCCGCGGGCTGTCGTCCGGCCTGGTGAACTGGATGACCGCGTCCCGCCGTCCCAGGCTGATGGGCTGATGGAAGTAGCCGAACCGGAACGCCCCCGGCTTCCTGCCCCGCAGGGCGGCGGCCAGCGAGCCGGCCGCGTGCAGCCCGGCCGGGATGCCGCTCTGGCAGGTGCCGTGCAGCACGCCGAACGGACGGCGGACCGCGGCGGCGTCCCCGACGGCGTACACGTCGGGGTGGGACACCGAGCGGAGCGCGGCGTCGACGACGATCCGGTCACGCGCGTCCACGGTCAGCCCCGACGCGGCGGCCAGAGGCAGGCCCCGCGTCCCTGCGGTCCACAGGGTCGCGTCGGAGTGGATCGGCTCGCCGCCGGCCGGCTCGACCGCGTCCGGCAGCACCTTGGAGACCTCGACGCCCGCACGCACCTCGACACCGAGCCGCGCCAGCGCTCCGTCCAGGTAGGCGCGGGCCCGCTCCCCCAACGTGGACCCCGGCCGTCCCCGGGTGACCAGGACGACGCGCAGGTGCGGGTGAGCCTCGGCCAGCTCGGCCGCCGACTCCACGCCGGTCAGCCCGCCGCCGGCCACGACCACCGTGCCGCCGCCGGGCAGCGCGCCGACGCGGTCGGCCAGCCGCAGCGCGCTCGCGTGGTCGTCGTAGGTGTAGGCGTGGTCGGCCACGCCCGGCACCGAGACGTCCGTGACGGCGCCGAGCGCGTAGATCAGCTTGTCGAAGCGCAGCACCCGCCCGTCACCGAGCCGCGCCTCGCGCCCCTCGACGTCCAGCCCGGCCACCCGGCCCTGCACGAACCGCACGCCGCTGCCCGCCAGCACATCCTGCAGCGCGTGGTCGGGAAGCGTCTGCCCGGCCGCCGTCTGGTGCAGCCGCAGCCGCTCGGTGAACCGCGCCGCCGCGTCGACCAGCGTGACCACGCCACCGGACCGCCGGGTCGTGACCGCCGCCCTGATCGCCGCCGCGACGCCGGTGTAGCCGCCGCCGAGTACGAGAATGTCGGTCATGTCGTAACCTCCTCCAGTCGAACCAGAGGACGTACCGAGCAAACCAGAACGTGACATGCCCCGCGCAGGGGTCAGGGGACCTGCCAGCCCCGCTCGCGCAGGGCGTCGGTGAGCCGCGCGACGGAGTCGGGCTGGATCCACAGCTCCGCGACGCCCAGAGGGAGGCCGGGGGCGTGCTCCAGGCGCACGTCCTCGACGTTGACCCCGACCTCGTCGCACACCTGGAACAGCCGCGCCAGCTGGCCGGGACGGTCGCCGATGACGACCTGCACCACCGCGTACGCCGACGCCGGGCCGCCGTGCTTGCCCGGGATGCGCCCGTGACCGGCCACGCCCCGCTTGAGCAGCTGGGTGATCTCGCCGGTGGCGGTGCCGTCGCCCTCGGCCAGGGCCCGCAGCGCGCCCGCCGCCTCTGCCAGGTCACGCGCGACCGCTTCCAGCACCTCGGCGACGGGAGCGGCGTTGCCGGACAGGATGCCGAGCCACAGCCCGGGGTCGCTGCCGGCGATCCGCGTCACGTCGCGCACCCCCTGCCCGGCCAGCCCGAGCGCGACGTCGGTGGCCTCGGCCAGGCGCGCGGCCACGGCGGAGGCGGCGACGTGGGGCGCGTGGGAGACGACGGCCACCGCCTGGTCGTGCTCGTCGGCGCTGACCTCGACCGGGTTGGCCCCGCACAGCTCGATCAGCCGCAGCACGGCCGCCTTCGCGCCGGGGTCGGCCTCCTCCAGCGGGCACAGCGCCCACGGCCGGCCCAGGAACAGATCGTCGCGCGCGGCTCCCGGCCCCGACTTCTCCCGCCCGGCCAGCGGATGGGAGGCGACGTACGTCGTCAGGTCGCACCCCAGCTGCCTGGCCCGGTCGATCGGCTCCGCCTTCACGCTCGCGACGTCGGTGTAGAACCGGGCCACGCCGTCTCGCTGCAGCGCCAGCAGCTCGGTCGCCACGTGGGCGGGCGGTACCGCGAGGACCGCCAGGTCGACGCGCTCCGCCCCGCCCGGCGCCCACTCCTCACCCGCGCCCAGCTCCCGCGCCAGGCGTACGGCTCCCTGGTCGCGGTCGGCGAGCAGGACGCGCACACCCTTCCCGCGCAACGCCAGCGCCGCGGAGGTGCCGATGAGACCGGTGCCCACGACGAGCACGGTGCGAAGTTCCATCTCGATAGTCCTGAAGGGTCGGGCGGTCGGGTGTAGGGATGATCAAGCCGGACGGCTCGCCGGGCGGTTCACGGGGCGTCCTACTGGGCGATGTCCTGCCGCAGGGCCACCGCGCCCCGCAGATAGACGTGGTGGATCTCGGCCCGAGGGCGGTCGGTCTCGACGTGAGCCATCAGGCGCACCACGCGGGGCAGCGCGCCCGGCACGTCGATCTCGGTGCAACAGATCAGCGGCACGTCGTGGAAGCCCAGCTTGCGCGCCGCCAGCGCGGGGAACTCGGCCGTCAGGTCGGGCGTCGCGGTGAACAGCACGCTGATCACGTCGTCCGTGGTGAGGTCGTTGCGGTCCATGAGCGTGCTGACCAGCTCCGTCGTGCCCTCGATGATCGAGTCACGGTCGTTGCGGTCCACCTGGATCGCCCCGCGGATCGCCCGCACCATGTGGTTGGTTCCCTTCCGATAAGCGGGAGAGCCCGTGCGGAGGTACGCACGGGCTCCTGCGTCCGCACAGATTACAGCTTCACGGCCGCGTACAGCTCGCCGACCTCCTTCAAGGTCAGCGCGCGTACGGTGCCCGGCTTGGTACGGCCCAGCTTCACCGGCCCGAACTCGATCCGGGCCAGGTCGATGACCCGGTGCCCGGCCTCCTCCAGCATGCGCCGGACGATGTGCTTGCGCCCCTCGTGCAGCACGACCTCGACCAGCGCCTGCTGGCCGTGCTCCTGCACGATCTTGAAGTCGTCGGCCCTGACCAGGCCGTCCTCCAGCTCGATGCCCTGCTTGAGCCGGCGCCCCAGGTCTCGGGGGATCGGCCCCGGCACCTTGGCCCAGTACTTCTTCTGCACGCCGTAGCTGGGATGCGTCAGCCGGTTGGCCAGCTCGCCGTCGTTGGTGAGCAGCAGCAGCCCCTCGGTCTCGGTGTCGAGCCGGCCCACGTGGAACAGGCGCGGCGCCAGCTCCTCCACGTAGTCGGCCAGGCACGGACGGCCCTGCGGGTCGTCCATGGTGGACACCACGCCGATGGGCTTGTTGAGCGCGTAGTAGACCAGGTCAGGCGCGGTCGGGATGCGCTTGCCGTCCACGTGGATGACCTGCCTGGCGGGATCGACCTTGGCGCCGAACCGGCGTACGACCTGGCCGTCCACGGTGACCCGGCCCTCGCCGATCATCTCCTCGCATGCCCTGCGGCTGGCCACGCCCGCCTGAGCGAGCACCTTCTGCAGGCGTACGCCGTCGGGCACCTCGGTCGTGTCGCGCTCGTCGGTGTAGCCCTCGGGGTAGAGGTCGCGGTCGCGGAGGGGCTGGCGGGCCGCCTTGACCCGGTCCCGCTGCGGGCTCCCCGGGCTGCCCGTGCTGCCCGTGCTGCCCGTGCTGCCGGTGCGGCCCGGGCTCCTCGGGGTCCTGCCGATCGTCTGTACGGCGTCGCGCTTGGAAGCACGAGCCGGACGGGCGTCGCCGTCCCGCTTCCCGTATCGTGACCGCGTCGACGCCGCCCCCCGTGACCCCGCGTCATCGCGACGCACGCCGCGGTCGACGCGGAAGGAAGCCCGGTCGTCGCGGCTCCGGTCGTAGCGGCTCCGGTCGTCACGGGTGCGGTCGTCGCGGGTGCGGTCGGAACGGTAGCCGTCCCGGTCGCCGCGGGAACGCTCGTAACGGTCCCCGCGGTCGTAACGGTCACCGCGGTCGTCCCGGGTGTACCGGTCGTCGCGGGAGTACCGATCATCCCGGGTGTTGCGGTCGTCGCGGGTGTACCGGTCATCGCGGGTGTAGCGGTCGTCGCGGCTGTAGCGGTCGTCGCGGCTGTAGCGGGTGTCGCGGCTGTAGCGGGTGTCGCCGTCGCGGTCGCCGGAGCGGCCGTACCGGGCGCGCGTGCCGCCGCGGTCGGCGCGGAGGGAGTCACGGGACGGGCGCCCGTCACGCCCGGCGTCACGGGACGGGCGGGCATCACGCCCGTCGCGGGACGGGCGGGCATCACGCCCGGCGTCGCGAGACGGGCGGGCGTCGCTCACGGAGTCACGGCCGTACCCACCGCCACGACCACGCTCGTAACCACCACGGCCGCGGTCGTAACCGCCGCGGTCGCGGTCGTAGCCGCCGCGGTCGTCGCGTCGAGCGCCGCCACCACGGAAGTCGCCCCGGGAATCGTTCCGAGATTCGCCCCGGGAATCGTTCCGGGAGTCGTCGCGGTCGGAGCGGAAGGCGGGACGTCCACCTCGGCCGGCACTACGGCTGGAGCCGCCGGTGCGTCCACGACCGCGTCCATCACCGGACGGGGTGCTTCGCCTGTTGATCACTTTGTCGTCTCCTCGAGATTTTCCACGTCGTCGGGGAGGAAGGGAGCGAGCTCGGGGAGTTCGCTGAGGTCCCGTAGTCCCAGACGTTCAAGGAAGTATGAGCTTGTCCGGTAGAGCACTGCTTGGCTCTCCGGGTCGGTGCCGGCCTCTTCGACCAGCCCTCGCGCAACGAGCGTCCGCATGACGCCGTCACTGTTGACACCGCGCACGGCGGCGACGCGGGCGCGGCTGACCGGCTGGCGGTAGGCCACGACCGCGAGTGTTTCGAGCGCGGCCTGGGTCAGCCGAGTCTGCTGGCCGTCGCGTACGAACCGCTCGACCAGCGGCGCGCACTGGGCGCGGGTGTAAAACCGCCAACCGCCTGCGACTTCCCGCAAGTCAAAACCTCGGCCGCCGGCGGTATATTCCGCCGCCAGCCGCCGCAACGCCGCGGCCACCTCGTGAGTGGGCCGCTCCAGCACCTGCGCCAGAGTCACCTCGGCAACGGGCTCGTCAACGACAAGCAGGATAGCCTCCAACGCCGCCTCAAGCGTCGGCCCCCCGCGTTCCTGCCCGTCGCCAACAGCATCGCCAACAGCATCGTCAGCCCCGTTGCCAGCACCGTCGCCGTCGTCGGGTTCGGGGGCTTCTCCCCCAGCGAACCCGTGCCCCTCCGGGCGCCCCGGTCCGCCATCCACCTCAGACAGCCCAGGATCCGCCCCGGAAACCCTTGGGTCCACTTCGAAAGGCCGGAACTCTTCAGCAGGCTCAGGCTCGGGCAGCTCGGAGTCCACGTCGGCAAGCCGAGACGCCACCTCGGCAGGATCAGCCACGGGCGCCTCGGGGGGCGGCGAGGCGGTGGCGGGGTCCGATTCCGGAGCCGCAGCGTGCGCGTCGGCGGGGGGATCAGGCGGTGGGGCGGGGTGGGGCGGGGCTGGGGTGGGTTCGGTGGGAACTCCATCGGCGGGGGGAGCCGGGTCGGCGGGTTCGCGTTCCAGGTTCGGGGCGGAGGGCTGGGCCAGGGAGCCGGGGAGGGTCATCCAGACGGGCAGCGGAGGGTCGGCGTCCGGGGACCTGCGGGGGTTGGGCAGCGGGGTGGGGTTGTCAGTCATTGCGTGGTTTCTCCGCGGGTTCCTCGTAGTCGTCGCCTACCGCCACGTCACCGTCGTCGGAGCCCGTCCAGGTCACGTGCAGGTCGCCGAGCGGCTCCACCTGCTCGAACGACACCGCCGACTCCCGGAACAGTTCGAGCACGGCCAGGAAGCGCGCGATGATCTCGAACGTGCCTTCGCAGTCGGCCACCAGGGCCCGGAACGTGGCCCGCCGGAGCCGGCGCAGGTGCATGACGAGGATGGCCGCCTGCTCCCTGACGCTGGCCAGCGGCTGGTAGATGTGCGCCACGTTGACGGTGGGCGGCAGCTTCGGGGTGAAGGCCCGCGCGGCGATGCGGGCGAGCTCGTCGGGCCCGATGCCCAGCACCAGCTCGGGCAGCAGGTTGGCGAACTGCGGCTCCATCGGCACGGTACGCGGGAAGCGCAGGGCCTCCTCCGCCATCCGCCCCGCGAAGACCTTCGCCACCTCTTTGTACGCCTTGTACTGCAGCAACCGCGCGAACAGCAGGTC
>DASUCK010000655.1:0-4649 GCA_036276095.1 Nonomuraea sp.
CGTGGACTTCGTCGCCGTGACCACCGCCGAACCGCCCCTCGACGTGCTGGCCCGCATCCACCAGAGGCTCGGCGCGCACCCCTTCCAAGGCGTCTACCTCACCTGGGACGATCTCCGCCGCAACCCCATGGACCTGGGCGAACGCCCCCACGCCCACGACGGCAGGCTCAAGCCGGGCCGCCTCACCCCGGTCACCTGGCACACGCTGGCCCACCACGGCGTGACCTGCCGCGGGCCCAAGCCAGGGGAGCTCGACCTCTGGAGCGATCCCGCCGTCCTCGCCGCCTGGACCGACGACAACCTGCGCCGCTACTGGGGCCGCCTGGTGACCTCCGCGTCCCGGACGGTCTCGCCGCGCGGGCTGGCCGCGCTCGGCGGGTACGCCACGGTGTGGATCGTCACCGGCGTCTCCCGCATGCACTACACGCTCGCCACCGGCGACATCACCTCCAAGACGGGCGCGGCCTGGCACGCCCGCGCCACCTTCCCGGAACGGTGGCACCGAGTGATCGACGAGGCGCTGCGCCTGCGAGCCGCCGACGACACCGCCCGCCCGTCGCTGGCCGGCCTGGTCGCGGGGCTGGCCGAGCACTTCGGCAGCCCCCGCCGCTCCCTCTACGGCTCCCCGCTGGAACGGCGGCGCGACGTGCTCGCCTTCGCCGCGGAAGTGATGGCCGCCGCGCACCAGCTGCACACGGGGCGGGTGGAGGATTGACGCCGGCCCGGAGGATTGACGCCGGCCGGTCCCAGGCGTGCACCTCGTGCCCGGTCGGCGCACAATGAGACGCTGACTCTGACTCTCACGCTGACGCCGCAGAGCGAATGGCCGCCGCGCACGAGGTGCACGCCGGTCGGGCGGACGATTGGCGGCCGGTCGGCCCCGGGGCGCTCACCCGTGCCCGATGTCGCAAGGCGGGATGGTGATGTCGGGACGGTGGGATGGTGACGCCGGGGTCGCTGGATGCGTACCCGTCGACGAGTGGACATCGACCCGATGGTGACACTGCGGAAACGGAGAAACGGTGCGAAGGACCACAGGGGCCGCGGAGGGGAATCGGTGAGGAGGTGGGATCGGGCGACGGTGAGGTGGCATGCCGGAGCCTAGGTCGGCGAGAGGATGCCGTAGCCCTGATCGAGGCTGATGAAAGTTCGCTGTGGGCGCGCGCCGGTACGCGGCGCGCGGCGATGGTGACGCGCGCCTGAACCGCTGGCCGGTCGGAGGCTAGAGCCGGCGCAGGACCGCTACGACCTTGCCCAGGACGCTGGCCTCGTCACCCGGGATGGGCTCGTAGTTGGAGTTGTGCGGGACCAGCCAGACGTGGCCGTCCTTGCGCTTGAAGGTCTTGACGGTGGCCTCGCCGTCGATCATGGCGGCCACGATGTCGCCGCTCTCGGCGACAGGCTGCTGGCGTACGACGACCCAGTCGCCGTCGGCGATGGCGGCCTCGATCATGGAATCACCGGCGACCTGGAGCAGGAACAGCGTGCCCTCGCCGACGAGCTGCTTGGGCAGGGCGAAGACGTCTTCCACGCTCTCCTCGGCCAGGATCGGACCACCGGCGGCGATGCGGCCGACGAGCGGGACGTAGGCCGCCGTGGGGCGGCTGACCGTCGACTCCTCGTCGGTCGCGTCGGGGTCGACCCACAGCACCGGCTCGCCCGGCAGACGCACCTCCAGGGCGCGCGGCCGGTGGGGGTCGCGCCGGAGGTAGCCCTTGCGCTGCAGCGCCGTCAGCTGGTGGGAGACGCTGGACGTGCTCGTCAGCTGCACGGCCTCGCCTATTTCCCGCATGGAGGGCGGATATCCGCGCTGTTGCACCGAGTCGCGGATCACTTCGAGGATCTTGCGCTGCCTGGGCGTGAGGCCCAGGGAGTCGCGCCTGCGCACCGCGAGGTCGCTGACCCCGTTTGTGTCATCCCGCTCGGTCATGGTCTTCCTCCTCGCCCGGCGGCCCGCCGCACCGGCGAACCTCCCGTTCAGTGGTCTTGATGTCGCACACAGCGACCGTATCGCTGTTGAAGATCATCTTCAAACAGTTGTTCGAGTCTTCCTCGAAATTGTCGCTGGCGTGGTGTACAACATCGTACGGGAGTTCGATCGACACCGTGTTCGATTTGCTGATCTTTATTCGGCCTTTCTCGGGCCACACGGCGGGAGGTCATCCATGCGAGCGACCACAAACACGGACACGACCAGCGAAGACGCCAAACAACTCACACTGATCGCCGACGCCACGCAGGGCAAGGACCGACGTGGAGACAATACGCGCGGTGAGGTCGGTTCCCGCGGAAATTCCGGTAAGAGGCCGGGGCCCCGTTCAAGCACAGGAAGGTCTTCTTCAGGAAGGGCCGGAGCGCGTCGTGGCCAGGGGAGGGCCCAGTTGCGCTTGGTGCCGCCGCGCGCCGGCTCCGACGGCGGAGGGGCCCGTGCTGACGGCTCCGCCGCGACGTCGGCCGACGCCCGGGATACGGCCCAGGTGCCCGCGGGAGGCCGCGGAACCCCGGCTGCCGTCCGGCGGAGGGCGTCGGCGGACGGCCCGGCCAGAGATGGCAGGGGCGTCCCGGTCGAGGGAGCGGCACGGCGTCCGGCCGACGTCGCGGGCCGAGGCGACCCTGCGGGCGCCGAACCACGCCCGCCCGTCACAAGGGGCGACCGTGGTTCGAAGCCACAGCCCGGTACGGGTAGGGGAGGACCCGGAACCGGAACGAGGCCGAGCGGGGGCGCGAGACGCGGCGCGAGATCAGAGGTCAATGGGGGCGTAGGGGTCATTGCGAGCCAAAGAGTCGTTGCGGGGCTGGAGGCCTGTGCGAGCCGAGAGGTGAGGGCACAGGTCTGTGCGGGTGGCGCGGCTGATGTGGGCCGCCGGGCAGGTGGCGGGGGTACAGCCCGGTCAGGCGCGACTGCCGAGCGCATGCCTCCCGGAGGGCGCAAGCGCGGAGTTGGGAGCGGGGGTCGGAAGGGGGCACGTGGGCTTCGGCGGCGCCGTGGCCTGAGATCACGCGATCGGCAGGGTGTTCGCCGGCTCGAACAGCGTTCGGCTTCACGGCTTGAACGGCGTTCCGATGCACGGGTTGAACGGTCTTCCGCGTCACGGGATGGGCGGCGTTCGACGTCACGACGCGAGCGACGTTCCTCGTCTCGGTTCGCACGGCGTGCGGCCCCGCCGGTGCGGCTCACGCGCCGGGGAAGGATCGTGCTCGTGGTTGGGGTGGCGTTGCTGTCTCTCGGCGGGTTCTGGCTCGGGACTCGCGCTGCCGGTCATGCGGCGGTGCAGGTCGTGGTGCCGAGCCACGCTGGGCTGCCGTGGGTGGAGGTCCGGCAGGGGGACACGCTGTGGGCGATCGCCGACGTGCTGTCCGGTGGAGAGGACCCGCGGGCCGTCGTGGAGGAGATCATGCGTCTGAACGGCTTGCCCGACTCGATCATTCACCCGGGCACCCGGCTCTACGTGCCCAGCGACATCACGGCCGTGGTGCGATGACCGCCGAAGGCCGGCCCCAGGGGGGGCGGCTGGGCGATATGCCGTGGCCCGGTTTCCGGACGGCGCAGTGTTTGGTCCGTGGCGTGGTGATGTTCGTGGCGCGGTGATGTCCGTGTGCGAGGGCCTGCTGAGGCGAGACAGCTGGTCTCCAGCTGACGTCGCCTGGGGTGTGGGGTCATGGTCGCCTGTGCTGTGAGGCCACCGTCGCCGCGGTCGCCGGCGGTGGTGCGGTGGCTGGTTGTGGTGGTGAATGCTCTAGTGCAGAGCAGGCGGCGGTGCGGGGGATGTGGATGGGCGAAGGTGTTGAGGGGGAAAGTGTGGTGGCGAGGCGGCACTACGTGCGATTTCTGCCGTTATGGGTATTTCCGGTCCGGGAGTTGGGGGGTGGTTTCGGGCGGCTGAAACCAGGGGCGCGGTGGGCAAGAAGTGGCGGAGTGGGAGGTGATCTGGTGGGGGCGTTCTTCGCCGTTGTAGACACATGCGTGCGCTGGGGCGGGAAGTTGGCGGGGTTCGTACAAGGGGGCAGGGCCGAAACCTTCTTACAGGCGATTCTCTCAACGCTCGGGAATTGGAGGACGAGTGTCGGCAGCATCGCGGAAACCGCAGGTCGATGGGGCACTGGCTCTGGAGTCTCAGGCGCTGGTCTGGGGGCCGCCCGGAGCCGTTCCGGATGTTCGTAAGCTACGTCAGCTCGGGCAGTCGCTGGCCGAGGTGCTGGCGGGGCGGCGGGCGGCGGAGACCCTGGCAAATCGGCTCACCGTCCGGGCCTACCGGGAACTGATCCGGATGGGGCGAGTGATCAAGACTGGTCATGCGCCGTTCGCGGGGCGGGTGCATGTGAGCGAGCCGCGGGACGGTGCGGTCGAAATGTGCGTGATGGTGCACTGCGGGGAGCGCACCCACGTCCTCGCCGTACGGCTGGAACGCCGCGGCATGTGCTGGCTCTGTACGGACTTCGAAACCGCGTAAGCGGCGACCGCAGGGCGAGACCCCCGCGCAAGCGGGGGCCGAGCCCGAAGGCACCTGAGACCAAGTCCGAAGACACGGAGTTCGGCGCCCAGGGGTGCGGTCGCCGCCGAAGCACGTGGGCCAGACCGCGACGACCGGAGTGCGGGGGCGAAGGGAGCCGGAGTGCGGGGGCTCAAAGGGGGAGGGGCGAGGGGAGGG
>DASUCK010000656.1:0-3331 GCA_036276095.1 Nonomuraea sp.
GAGCCTGCCCTCCACCGACGCGACACGGAGCTGCTCGACGACGGCCTCACGCTCGGCGTCCGACGCGCGGATCTCACCAGGATCAGTCATACTCGCAACATATCGCGTTTGAGGCGAATCGTGTCTCCTCCTTCCGGAGGAGACTGTCATAGCCGATCTATGCACGTTCGTCATGGTCGTCGAACCTCGGCGCCGACGGGCCGCGTACCAGTCGGTGACATGGCCCTAGCCTGGTCCGGGGCGCGGCCGGACCAGGCTAGGGTCCGTGTCATGCATGAGGAACAGCTCTACCGCGCGGCGTTGAACGGCGAGACCGACACGGTGGGCAAACTGCTCGCCGGCGGCGCCGACCCCAACCGGCCCAGCGAGGGCGAGGACGAAGGGCTGCCGCTGTGCGCGGCCGCCGCCTGGGACCGCCACGAGACCGCCCAGGCCCTGCTGGCGGCCGGCGCCGACGTCGACGGTCGCGAGTCCGGCGGCTGGACGGCCCTCCACTGGGCCGCCGCCAACGGCCAGGCAGCCACCGCCCGGCTGCTGATCGAGGCGGGCGCCGACATCGAGGCCACCAACGACGACGGCGACACCGCCCTCACCCTGGCCGCCCGCCGCGGCGCGCTCGGCGTCGCGCAGGAGCTGCTGGAGGCGGGCGCCGACCACGCGACGTACGACGGCGACGGCGACACCGCGCTCGACATCGCCGCCGACTGGGTGGGCGTGCACCTGGAGAGCGCGCTGCTCGACCAGATCGAGCAGGAGGGCTGGGAATACGTGGTGACCCGCCAGCACGCCAAGGACGGCACCGAACTGGTCACCGTGACCGGTCGCGCCCCCGACGGCTCGCAGACCGAGCAGGTGCAGGCCCAGCGCGGCCACGCGGCCGTCGCCACGCTGCTGGAGGAGGCGGCCGGGGTCGGCACGCCCGTGGAGCGGCTCGTGGCCCGCGCCGTGGCCCACCGCGACGTGGACGAGGACGCCGAGACCTGGTGGGTGGTCGCCGACACGCTGCGCAGGCGTGGCGACGAGGAGACGTACGAGGCGCTGGCGCGGCTGTGCGTGAGCGAGGACGCCAGGGAGCGCGAGTTCGGCGTGGACGCCATCGCCCAGTACGGGTTCGAGGACGACGCCAAGCCGTACCTGGAGCGCACGCTGCCGCTGCTGCTCAAGATGGTCACCACCGAGGGCGACCCGCAGGTGCTGCGCTCGGTGCTGGCCGCGCTCGGCCACCAGGGCGACCCGCGGGCGCTGCCCGCCGTCCTCGACATCATCGGCCGGCCCGGCCACCGGCGCACGATGACCGACGCCATCGCGCTGGCCGACGTGCTGCCGCCGGACCACGAGGAGGGCCTGGCGCTGCTGATCGAGATGACCGAGGACGAGCGGGCCGAGGTGCGCGACTGGGCCACCGCCGGGCTGGCCGGACTGACGGCCGACACGCTCCGCGTCCGCGACGCGCTGGCGGCCCGGCTGGGCGACTCCGACCTGCGTACGGTGGCCGAGGCCACGCGCGGGCTGGCCGTGCGCGGCGACGACCGGGCCGCCGAGGGAGCCCGGCGGGTGCTGGCCGAGAGCGACGACGAGTACGCCAGAGACCTCGTCACCCGGCAGTAGCCCCCGACCGGCGGCCGCCCCCGCCGGCCGGAGCGGTCGGCGCCGGCGCGCGCCGACCCCCAGGTCGGCCTGGCCGGGACGGGGTCAGTCTCCGTTCAGGACGCGGGTGACCCATTCCAGGGTGCCCGTGCGCAGGGCCTCCTCGGCCAGGCGTTTGCCCGTCGGGGTGGTGATGGCCGCCAGCGAGCTGTC
The DNA here is from genome assembly GCA_036276095.1 of Nonomuraea sp. Taxonomy (GTDB): domain Bacteria; phylum Actinomycetota; class Actinomycetes; order Streptosporangiales; family Streptosporangiaceae; genus Nonomuraea. The sequence goes on from DASUCK010000656.1 coordinate 1,801, forward strand.
GATCCAACCCTGGACGTTCTGGTGGCCCTGCTCGCGGTACTCGACGGCCTGGATCAGGCACTCCAGCTTGTCGGCGTCACGCGCGCAGACGGCCTCGACGCTGGTCTTCTCCTCGTACTCGGCCACCGCGTCGCGCACCATGTCGGCGACCGGCGCGGCGACGTCGCGCATCTGGTCGGCGGTGACCTCCTCGTTGGGAGCCGCCTTCAGGTAGCGCTTGCCGATGTACGGAATGTCGGTCAGGCGCGTCTCCTGCGTGTCATGGAACAGCGCCATGAACGCGGCCCGCTCCGGATCGCCCCCTTCGATCCTGGCGATCACCGCGGCGATGATCGCCGTCCGGAAGGAGTGGTCGGCGACGCTCTCCGGATCGCGTACGCCGGCCACCAGCCACCCCGTCCGCTTGTAGCGCTTGAGCAGCCCGAACTCGTACAGCAGCCCCGCCAGCCCCATCACGTCGCCCGTCACGAGGACCCCCTCTCGTCATGCGCAGGGTCTAAGAGCCTAAACGACGGTTTCGGCTCGCGCTGAGGCGACAGGTCGTACGGAGTCGGTGTCTGGGCAAAAACGATGTGGCAATACCGAATTACGCTGACAAATGCCGCAGCCCTTCCGGCGGTCGCGGCATGCGCTCCACCGGATCCCCGATGCCGACACAAACGCTACATCTCGGCATATCTCCTGGTATATCTCGCCATATCTCGCCATATCTCGCCATATCTCGCTAAATATCGTTATCTCCCGGCGCATTGCGCGGGCCGGTTGAGGCCGGGACGCGAGCGGCTCCTCTGCTCAGGGGCCGGACAGGACCGGGGCGGCGGCCAGGAGGTCGCGGGCCAGGGCGAGGTCGCCGGACAGGTCGGCGGGGAAGCCTGCGGGGTCTGCCCTGCCGCCGAGGAGGAAGCAGAACGCGACCGCGTCGGCGGTGATGCGGGCGTCGGGGTCGCCGGGGCCGGTGTCCTCCAGGCCCAGGGGCATCAGCCACTCGCCGCCGCCGGGGCCGGTCAGGGTGAGGTGGAGGGTGCGGCCGGCGCCGTCGAGCCCGGACAGGAACATCGTGAAGGGCAGCAGCCGGGCGCACAGGTCGGCGGTCGGCGCGATGTGCTCGGGGACCGGGTCGGGCAGGCTCAGCCCCGCCGTCGTGGCGGCGTCGGACGTGTGGACCCAGGTCTCCAGGGTCCGGCCCAGCAGGTGGTCCCTGATCGGGAACTCCAGGCCGTCGAGGGCGGCCGGGGCGGTCGGGGGCAGCCCGGTCACGTGGCGGCACAGCGCGTCGGCCTGGGCCCGCCAGTCGCGCCGCGTCTGCTCGGGGCCGCGCTCCCGCTCGTACGCCTGAACGTCGCGCGTACGCCCCATCGAGTCCGTCGCCGCGAGCGCCGGGCCGAGGACCGGGGCGCCCACGGCGGCGGCCAGGAGGCCGTCCTTGGCCGCCAGGTGGGCCACGAGCTCCTGCAGGGTCCAGCCCTCGACGACGATCCGCGACCAGTCCTCCTCGCCCGCCGAGGCCAGCAGCGCGTCCATCGCGGCCACC
>DASUCK010000657.1:0-27029 GCA_036276095.1 Nonomuraea sp.
GCATATCGCCGACGAGGAGTCCGACGTCTTCCCGATCATCAGCCAGTTCGTTCCGGCAGACACCTACCAATGGTGTGAGGACCAGATCGCCAAGCGGGCGGGGATCCGGCAGCTGCTGTTCACCGTGCCCTGGCTGTCCAGTTGGGCGACCCGGGAGGAGCTCGACGGCATGCTCGACCGGGCCGGCTCGCGCTTCCGGCTCATGCTGGCTCTCACCCGCGGCCGGTACCAGAGGCTGGAGCGAGCCTCGATCGCGCTGCCTCGGCCCATGCCGTGATGCCGGCCCGCTCAGCGATGTCGAGGGCCTGGCGGTAGTGCGCCGCAGCCGGTCGGCCGAGGTACGCGGCCAGATCACCGAGGACCTGAGCCGTCGGCCAAACGGCCAGGTACCCGGTGCCTCCCACAGGGACCCCGGCGTACGGGAGAAGAGCCCGATAGGCCCACTCCACGCGTGCGGTGTCGCCGAGAGCGAGCCCGAGCAGGCCCCGGACGGCGGTCAGAAGGTGCCAGAAGTAGTCGGGCCTGATGGGAGGCGGCTGCGGGCCCGCCCATGCACGGGCCTCGGTCGTCCGCCCGGCATGACACAGCGCCAGAGCGTACAACTCGGCCGTTTGATCCCGCCAAGGCTCATGGACGGACAGTGTTTCCAGCTCGGACAGCAACGGCACGAGGTTCCCGCGCATCAGATGCAGGCCGTACCTGGCGAGGGCGAGAAGGCCCGCCTCGTGCTGCCACATGCCCAGCCGCCCGGCCAGCTCGGCTCCGGCCCGCAGGTGGGAGTCGGAGCCATCGTCGTCGCCAGCCAGTCCGGCCCGCAGCCCGCGATAGAAGCTCACCGCCGCTCTGGCGATCGGCAGGTCGTAGCTCTCCGCCAGTCGGAGAGCCTCTGCGGCGTGCACGTCCGCCTGTGCGAAATCTGCGCGGCCGGTCGCTGACAGCATGACAATCAAGTGGCCCAGCGCCTTCACCGTGACCCGGGAGCCGGACAGTTCGAGGAGTTCCCGCCCGGTCCGCTCGCGCTCGGCCAGCTCACCGTAGCGGAACGTCTGGTGGTACCACCCGTTGAGCGCCAGGATGAGGAGCTCAGGATCGCCCAGGCGTCTGGCCATGGCGACCGCCTCTCGCGAGGCTTCGTACCCCCGCTCGGTCGGCTCGCCCTCCAACTCGAAGGCGAGTGCCGTGAGCAGGCGGCAGCGGGCCACACCGTCTCCGGGAGGCAGATCGTCCAGCGCATGCTCCACAGCCTCGATGAGCTCGACGTCGAGCCTGCCGTACTCTCTGCTGCCCCAGAAGGTAGGCACCTCGAACGAGGCGATCACCCGTGCCAGCAGCTCAGGATCGCCATACGGCAGGGCGGCCCGTACGGCTTCCTCCCGGTGAGTGCGGGCCTGAACCAGACGGCCGGTGTTGGCCAGCGCGGAGACCATGGAGAGTGTCAGCTCGATGCGCTCACGGGGATCACCCTGGAAATGGTCGATCGCCTGTTGCCACAGTGTCGCGGCCTCGTGGTGGGCGAAGCGCCGCTCGGCCTGCTGGGCGGCCAGCTTGGAGTAGTGTGCGGCCTCCGGGGCACGTTGAGCCGCGGTGAAGTGGTAGGCGAGCGCCGCGACGTCGTCCGGGTGGTTCCGCTCGATGGCGCGGGCCGCGCGCTCATGCAGGCGCAGTCGACGGTTTCGGGAGATGTCCTCGTACAAGGTGTCTCGGACCAGCATGTGCGAGAAGGCGAGGCGGGCGTCGTCCCGCTCGGTCAGCAGCCCGGTCACCAGGCCGGCCTCCACCGCCTCCAGCACGCCGTCCTCGTCGCTCCCGCTGACCGCCATGAGCGTGTCCAGGTCGCATTCACGTCCGATGACCGCGCCCATGCGGAGCATGGTCTGGGCAGTCGCAGGGAGCCGTGCGACCCGCCGGCGCAACACGTCGCGGACACCAGCCGGTACGCCGAGCGTACCCTCGGCGTCCAGCAGCCTGGCCATCTCCCTGACGAAGAACGGATTGCCGCCCGTGCGCTCGGCGATCTCGGCGACGGGCGCGTCGTCGGCCGGGCAGATCAGCCGGACCAACTCGGCCACCTCGGCCGGAGCCAGGCCGGTCAGCTGAATGCGCATCGGCTCGTGCGCGGCCAGCGCGGCCAGCGTGTCGGCCAGGTCTTCGGTGACCTCGGTATGCCGGTAAGAGCCGATGACCAGCATCGGGGAGCCCTTGGCGGACGACACCACGTGCGTCAGCAGCGCCAGCGTCTCCGCATCCGCACGGTGCAGGTCATCCAGAACGATCAGGACAGGGGCGCACGCGGCCAGGAAAGCGCCGACGGCCCGGTGCAGGCGGAACCTCGCCGCGGCTACGTCGCCTACCGGGGGCACGTCCACCAGCAGCGGCGCGAGGGCCTGCGGATCTTCGGGCGGGACATGGGCCGCCAAGGGCCGCAACAGCTCGGCCCACGCCCAACCTGGAGGGGCTCCGTCGTGTTCCGGGCAGCGTCCCCAGCCGGTCGTCCAGCCCTTGGCGGCCCGCACCTGCTCCAGGAAGGCGGTCTTACCGGTACCAGGCTCTCCGCTGACCAGCACGACCCCGCCCTCCAGCGCCGCGACCGAGGCCAGTTCGGCGTGCCGCCCGACGTAGGAGCGGGAGGAAACCACGGGACGCTCAGGCATGATCGCCGAGGGTGCGCTCTCGGCGAGGTGCGACGCCTGCTCCAGGATGTCCGCCTCCAGCCGCCGCAACTCCGGCCCCGGGTCCACCCCCAGTTCCTCGACCAGGCGGGCACGGGCCCTGCGCAGGGCACCGAGCGCCTCTCCCTGCCTGCCGCACCGATACAGGGCCCTGGCCAGCAGGGCCCACGCCTTTTCGCGCAGCGGGTGCTCGTCAACCAGGCGCTCCAGATCCGGTACGGTCGATCCCGCCCCGCCCAGCCTGATCATCGCGTCCGCGTACCGTTCAAGGGTTGACAGCCGCAGCTCTTCCAGCCTGGAGATCTCGGCGTCGGCCCAGCGCACGCCGGCGAACTCCGCATACGCCGGTCCGCGCCACGACTCCAATGCCTCGGCCAGCCTCTCAGGGGTGGCCGCCGGGTCGCGGGCGGTGCGCTCGAACCGCCAGGCGTCGACCATGTCAGGGTCCACTCTGATCGCGTATCCGGGCGGAACCGTGACCAGGACATTCGCGGGGGTGCGCGGCGGCCGATCCGGCTCCAGCGCCCGGCGCAGGTTGGAAATGTAGGCCTGCACCGCACCGAGTGCCCTCGGGGGCACCTCGCCGGAGTACAGATCCTCGATCAGGCGGTCGACGGAGACCACCTGACCTCCGGCCGCGAGCAACCGGGCGATCACTGATCGTTGCCGCGGTCGGCCGAGCGGTACCGGCTTGCCGTCGAGATAGGCGGCAAGCGGCCCCAGCACCTCAAAGGTGAGGACCATGCCACCTCCTTCCCATCGGAGCCCGCCGGGGGGTCATGTCCCGCGAAGTGGTGCGGTTCGGTTCTCGTGTGAGGCTCTGCTGGGTCGACGATGCCGTCATGAGTCCGGTGTGCGCGGTCAGAATGTGGCGATCGGGTTGACCGGGCTGCCGGACGTGCCGGCGAAGCGGACCGGCGCGACTGCGAGGTGGAAGTCCCACTGGCCGAGCTCGGCAGCCGTCGTCGCGCACGCCTCCAGGTCGCAGTTGTCGAGCATCCACAGACCCATCGCGACGAGGCTCACGGCGTGAACCGGCATCAGCACGTCTTCGTACCCCGACGGCTGAACGTCCTGGGGGGTGTCGGCGCCGATCAGCGCGACCTCCCGTTCATGCAGCCACGGCAGGCAGGACGCGTGCCAGCCGGCCTGCGTGAAACCGCCGGCCGCACCGGTCTCGTGCCGGACGCGGCCATAACCGGTCCGCAGGAGTACCGCGTCGCCGGGTCGCACCCGTACCCCCTGGCGGCGCTCGGCCTCCTCGAGATCCTCGGGAAACACGCCCTCGCCCGGTTCCAACCACGGCACCTCGCGGACCCTCGCGATGTCCAGCAGGACACCACGGGTGATGATCCCGTTGGCCGCCGCCGTGACGGCCGCCCACGCTGATCCCGTCGCGGCGTCGACCAACGAGTGCGACCGCCCGTTGTACATCGTGCCGTCCCAGAAGATGTGGCACGGCGAGTCGATGTGGGTGACGGTGTTGCCGTGGAACGTGATGCCGAGTCGCTCGGACGAGAAGCCCCAGCGGCGGTCGGCGTGGAACGCGGGCACCGGCATGTTCTCGGCCCCCGGCATGTCGGCGGCGCACGGGCACGTCGTGGTCGACCGCTCCATGTCCTCCGGCACCGTGACCTCCCACGCGCACGACACGCTCCTGCCGTGGCGCACGGCCCGCGCCGCCGCCAGCCGGACGTCGTCGGTGATGTGGTGGAGAGTGCCCAGCTCGTCGTCGCCCCACCGTCCCCAGTTCGACAACGTGTCGAAGTAGCTGAGCACGTCGTCCTGTGTGGGCATCGGTCGACCTTGCATCATCCCGGCATCGGCTCCTCCGGTCACGCGGTTCGCGGCACTTAAGGCAGGATATCCCGCCCTCTCCTTTGCCATGCCGACGCCGCTGAGCCGGCATGCTCCTGGGTCGGCGAGCCGGTTCCGTCCACGGAGGTGGCCGCAAGCGCGCCGCGTGGGAGACCGATGGAACCCCGCTGCGCTCACCTACGGCTTTCCGGGTGAGGGGGTTCGAGGAGAGCCGCGGCGAGCATGGCGGCGAGCCACTCCTCGTACTCGGCGTCGCTCCATTGGCACACGTCGGTCAGCTTCTCGAAGTTTTCCGTCGAGGTCAGGACGTAGATGTGCGCGGCCGCTCTGGCCGGCGGAAGACCCGGGCGCAACGCGCCGAGCGCGTGGAGATGCTCGGCCGGTCCGCGGCTTCCCGCCAGCCTTTCGCGTTCGATGCCGGCCAGGACGTCCTGGAGCCCCGCGTCGGCCGGGGATGCGGCGGCCGCCGATCTGATCATCAGTTCACGGGCCGCCGTCGCGATCCGCTGCTGCGTGGCCTGCGCGTGTTCCCGGCGCAGGGCGCTGGAGTAGGGGCGTCGCTTCTTCCGCTCGGTCATCGAACGTCATGATGGCAGATCTATATTGACTAGAGTCTTCTCTAATGAAAAAGTGTCCTTCAGGCCAACGAACTCATGGTGGAAGGGCTCACGGTGTCCCTGGTTCTCACCGCGTTCAGGATGGTCGCGCTGATGCTGGTCGGCTTGTACGCGGGCGGGGTCGTCTTCGTGGTAATCGCCCCGTCCGTGGCCCGGATGCCGGGGCCCGCGTACGTCAGGTACTGGCAGGCGCTCAACGTGGACTACGGCCGTGCCATGCCACCCCTGCTCCTGGCCGGCATCACGACGCTGGTCGTCGTGTCGATCCTGTCGTGGCGCCGCGGCTGGCCCCGACCACCTGCCCACCGACTGGGCCGAGAGCCGCGCGCGGTGGTACACCCTGCACCTCGTTCGCACAGCACTCGCCCTTGCGGCGTTCGCATGCCTGATCACCGCCCACGCCGTCGACCGGAGCTGATCGTCGATCCGGCGGCATCGCCGCAGGCGGGATCGCGATCCGTGCCCGGCCCGATCAAGTGCGCGACCCCGTGCGCGGCCGCGACCCGCTCGACGCGTTCATGACGGCTTGTCTCATGCCCGATGTCGGCCTGGTCCTCCGCGGCGCTAGCCAGGACGGCGATCGGTCCTCAAGATGAGGGCAAAACGTGAAGGCGGTAGTCATGGACATAAGCCTCATCGCCCTGTTCGACGGAAGCCCGGGAAACACGTTGCGGGACGCCGCGCGGATCGCGGCGCACGCGGAGGAGCTCGGGTTCTGCGGCTTCTGGCATCCCGACCACGTGGTGCTCTTCGAGGAGTACGGCCGGCACTATCCCTACAGCGCCGACGGGTACCCCGAGCTCCCGCCGGGGAGGGGGTGGTTCGACCCGCTGTTCGTGCTGGCGGCGGCCGCCGCGGCGACGACCAGGATCCGTCTGGGCACCAGCATCATCATCCTTCCTGAGCGCAACCCGCTGGTCCTGGCCAAGCAGGTGGTCACTCTCGATCACCTGTGCGGCGGGCGGCTGGACTTCGGCATCGGCCTCGGGTGGTCGCCGGAGGAGTACCGGGCGCTCGGCATCCCGTTCGAGACCAGGGGCGACAGGGCGGACGAGTACCTGGCCGCGATGAGCCGGCTCTGGCAGGACGACCCGGCCACCTACGAGGGCGAGTTCGTCTCCTTCCGCGACGTGCTGTCCGTCCCCAAGCCGCTGCAGTCGCCCCACCCGCCCGTCATCGTCGGCGGCCAGAGCCTCGGCGCGCTGCGCCGCGCGGCCCGCTACGGCGACGGCTGGATCACCTGGAACCTGCCGCTGGACAAGGTCGTCACCACCACCGCCCGGCTTCGGGAGGAGTGGGCCGCGGCCGGCCGCGACCCGGCCGGGCCGCGATGCGTGTACGGGGTCCCCTACACCACGCCCGCCCTGCTCCAGGAGTACGCGGACGCGGTCAGGAAGGCCGGCGCGGACGAGATCGCGGTGCTGCCCTGGGCGCCCGAGCGGGACGTACGGGAGGTCCTCGACGAGGTCGCCGGTCTCCGCGACCGGCTCTGAGCGACGTGGTGACGGCCTACGGGAGCGTCGGCGTACGGCCGCGGACCGGGTCTCGCGAGGCGTGACGATCGAGAGACGACGGGCCGCTGGTCATCGCTGCCCGGACCGCGCGCCAGGACGGTGAGGCGTCTGCGACCGCCGGGGCGATGAGCCGCGGTCAGGTGCGGAGATCCTCCCCATGCAGGTGTCCGGCGACGGTGGCGATCAGCCCCTGCCGGAGGGAGATGCGTGGCCGGTGGCCGAGCTCGCGGACGGCCACGCCGATGGCCTCGGGAGAGCACGTCCAGGAGGCGCAGCGCATCTCGCGGACCTTGTCCCGGTTGAACGCCGGCACTCGGCCGCGGGCCCGCGCGACGATCTCGGTGAGAGCCGCGGCGACGTGAACGGCGCCCATGGGGACCGAGACGACGACGGGCGGCCGTCGGCCCATCACCTGGGCGAGGGCGGCGCAGATCTCCGTCCAGTCGTGGACGCGTCCGTCGCAGATCGGGTAGACGCCGCGGCCGGGGTCGCCGGGAGACAGAGGGGTGCCTCGTTCGGCGGCGGCGAGCAGCGCGGCGCAGAGGTCATCGACGTGCAACAGGCAGTAGCGGCGGGGCCCGAGGCCGGTCTTGACGGCCAGGCCCCGGCGGATCATCGGTATCAGGGCCGGGAACAGAGCGGGCTCGCCGGGGCCGTAGACGATGCCCGGCCGCAGGACGATCGCCGGGAGGCGGCCGGCCTGCTCGCGTACCGCCTGTTCGGCGGCCAGTTTGCTGGCGCCGTACTGGGAGACCGGGCCTGGATGCGCGGGTGCGGGGCCCGCGGCCGCCAGGGAAGAGCAGACCACCAGGCGCGGCGGCCCGGGCGCGGCGGCGAGCTCGTGCACCAGGCGAGCGGTGCCATCGCGGTTGACCGTCCAGTAGTCGCTGCTGGACCGCGCTTTGACCAGCGCCGCCAGATGGATCACCCGGTCGGCTCCGCGGACGGCCGCGGTGAGTCCTGCGCCGGTGGCCAGGTCGCCTTCGACCACCTGGACACCGAGTGCCCGCAACGCGAGCGCGCGCGAGGAGGGGCGGGCCAGCGCGGTGACCGTGCCCCCGCGCCGCAGGATCATCCGGACCAGCCGGGCGCCGACGAAGCCGGTCGCGCCCGTGACGAGATAGCGGGTCACCGGGTCCGCCGACAGAGCCGGTACGCCTCGGTGTGAACCGCGCCGCGGGCCGCGATGGCCTGGTTGACGGCGCGGTCGTCCTCCTGGGTCCGGCCGGGCTCGACACCGCGACAGCCCGCGGCTGTTCCCTTCTCGTGCGGGTGGGAGAGCGACGTCCGCACGCCGAGCATGATCTTCCGCATGGCCTTCGGCCTGTCCCTGGACGACGAGATCTTCCTGCTGGCCGTATCACCGAGCAATGCCGGCGCACCGGCGACACCGTGACCGGCCTCACCCTCGGCCTCGGCCTCGCCCTGCAGCATACCGATCGCGCAACGCGAGGTCGCGCGCATCGCCGCAGCTCGGGCGACGGGCGGGGGCGCGTCAACCGCCGCCGGACTGGGCCGCCCGCTGGGACTCCAGGGCTTGACGCAACGCCGTGGTGAGCGGCTGGACAGGCGCCGACAGCTCCTCGATCCGCTTGCCGTGCGCGCGCCATTCCCGCGCCGGCAGCACCACCGTCAGCCTGGCCGCGCCGGCCAGCGCGGCGAGGAGGCGGACCTCGCGCGCCAGACGGCTCACCGCATGACGGCCGCGCACCGCCGTACCGACCTGTTCGGCGAGCCTGCGTGAGAGGTACAGCCGGCGCGGCGTGATCCGCTCGACCGGGAACAGCAGGATCCGGCGCCGCTCCACCCGGATCAACCGGGCCGCCGCCAGTTCGTCGCGCACCATGCGGAACGCGAGCGAGCCGTCCTTGCCGATCCATCGCCGCCAGGTGCGCGACGGGGAGCCGGCGATCTGCTCCCACACGGCCGCTGCCAGCGGGCTCGGATCGGACGGAGGGGTGACCGTGCGCGCCTTGCCCTCCTCGTCGGCGAGGTGGCCACCGATCAGGAGCTCGGCGAGCGCCGCCGCACGCAGCAGGTAGCCCAGTTCGCCCCGGCCGACCAGCCTCTCCTTGCGGAGGTCGAAGGCCAGCAGGAAGACCGATTCCACCAGCGACTCACTCCGCGCCACCCGCGCTCTCCGCTCCACCGGCCGCCTCGGTCTCCTCTGCGGGTTCATCCACGGACTCCTCTGGGTTCTTCCTCGGCCGGCCCCGTGCCCGCATCCGCCCCACGTCGCCGGGCATGCGTCCGGCCTCGGAGAGGGCCTTGCGCAGCAGGAACTCGATCTGGGCGTTCGTACTGCGCAGGTCGTCGGCCGCCCACTTGGCCAGCGCGTCGTGGACCATGGGGTCGAGGCGCAGGAGGATCTTCTTCCGCTCCACCGTGCTTATTGGTAGAGCGTGCCGGTGTTGACGATCGGCTGGGTGTCGCGGTCGCCGACCAGCACCACCAGCAGGTTGCTGACCATGGCGGCTTTGCGCTCCTCGTCCAGCTCGACCACGTCGCGCTCGGCGAGTCTGGCCAGGGCCATCTCCACCATGCCGACCGCCCCTTCGACGATCCGCTGCCGGGCGGCCACGACCGCGCCGGCTTGCTGACGTCGCAGCATCGCGTGGGCGATCTCGGGCGCGTAGGCCAGGTGGACGATCCGGGCCTCGATGACCTTCACCCCGGCGGAGGCCACCCTGACGGCGATCTCGGCGGCCAGCCTCTCGTTGATCTCGTCGGCGTTGTCCCGCAGCGACAGCCTCGGCTCGCCGTGGGAGTCGTAGGGGTAGCTGCCCGCGATGTGCCGCACGGCCGTCTCCGCCTGGATGGCGACGAACTCCACGAAGTCGTCCACCTCGAAGACCGCCTGCGCGGTGTCCTGCACCTGCCAGACCACGACGGTGGCGATCTGGATCGGGTTGCCGTCGGCGTCGTTGACCTTCGTCACGTCCGTCTCGTGGTTGCGGATCCTGGTCGACACCCGCCGCCGCACGGTGAACGGGTTCACCCACTGCAGGCCGGGCGTGCGTACGGTGCCGGTGTAGCGGCCGAGCAGCTGGACGACCCTCGCTTCCCCGGGCGCCACCGCGGAGAGGCCGAAGCACAGCACCGCACCGGCGATGATCGCCAGCATGGCCAGCGTGATGATCAGCCACCCACCGCCCTGCCCGGCCCCCGCGGCGACCATGGCGATCCCCGTGACCAGCGCCGCGAGCCCGGCCAGGACCAGCGCCATGGCGACGGCGAGCATGACGAACCCGCTGGCGGCCCGTGCCGGGCGCTCGTTCGTGCGCGGCGCCGGCATGTCGATGACGGCCCCCTCCAGCGCGGTCTCCCCCATTGCTTCAGCCATCCTGCGCTCCCTCATCCGCTAGCCGAACACTATCAAAGTGATATCACTTTTTTGCGAAGGCAGGCAAGAGGGTGACCTGGCCTGGTTCCGGGCCCGGCGGGGCGCCGGAGACTCGGCGCCCCGGGCCTTTCCCGTCAGGACGGGTCGTCCGCGGCCACCACCGCGGTCACCCGCCCGATCCCGGGGAAGTCCGCCGTGACGCGATCGCCCGGCCTGATCGTGATGGCCCTGGTGAGCGAGCCGGACAGCACGACCTGATCCGGCTCCAGCGACACCCCCAGCGCGCCGACGGCGTTCGCCAGCCAAGCCAGCGCGTTGAACGGCGTGCCGAGGACGGCCGCCGCCGTGCCGGTCTCTGCGACCGTGCCGTTCCTGAGCAGGGTGCAGTGTGCGGACCCCAGGTCGACATCGGCGGGATCGATCGGCGAGCCCCCGACGATCGCCGCCCCGGACGAGGCGTTGTCGGCGATCGTGTCGACGATCGAGATCTGCCAGTCCCGGATCCGGGAGTCGACGATCTCAAGTGCCGGCAGCAGGCATCGCACCGCCCTGACGGCGTCGTCGACCGTCACGCCGGGGCCGCGGAGGGGCGCGCCGAGGACGAAGGCGATCTCCGGCTCGATCCGAGGCTGGATGAACGCGCCGGCGCGGACCGGCCGGTGCTCCGGGTGGAACATGCTCGCGGTCAGATGGCCGTAGTCCGGCTCGTGGACGCCCATCTGCCGCCGCATCGCGGCCGAGACCAGGCCGATCTTGTGGCCGCGGACCTGGTCTCCGGCCTCGGTCCAGGCCCGCACCTGCTCCTGCTGGATCCGGTAGGCGTCGGCGATCGTCGCGCCGGGGTACGTCGTGCTCAAGGGCGCGATCGGCGTGCGCGACCGGTGGGCGCCGAGCAGCGCGGCGGCCGCCTCACGCACCTCGGAAGACCTCACTCTGCGCTCGCCGCTCGGCCCGAGAGTTCCGCCGCGACGTCGATGATCATGTCTTCCTGGCCGCCGATGACCTCGCGCCGGCCCAGCTCCAGGAGGAGTTCGCGGACCGGCACGCCGTACTTGGCCGCGGCGCGCTTGGCCGGGTGGAAGAAGGTGGAGTAGAGACCGGCGTAGCCGAGCAGGAGCGCGGTCTCGTCGACGATCTGCGGTTCGGTCATCAGCGGTGCCATGACGTGTTCGGCGACCTCGATCAGCGCGAAGACGTCGACCCCCGGGTCGTGACCGGCTCGTTCGAGCGCCGCCGCGAGCACCTCCGTCTGGGCGTTGCCGGCGCTGGCCCCCAGACCTCGGAGTGACCCGTCGATGAAGGTCGCGCCCGCCTCGACCGCGGCGAGCGCGTTGCCGATGCCCACGCCCAGGTTGTTGTGGGCGTGGAACCCGATGTCGGCCCGGACCGCGTCGCGCAGCGCGGCGACGCGGGCCCCCGCGGAGCCGGGCACGAGCGCCCCCGCGGAGTCGACCACGTAGATCACCTGCGCGCCGTAGGACTCCAGCTTGGCGGCCTGCTCGGCGAGCGCCGCGGGTTCGAGCTTGTGGCTCATCATGAGGAAGCTCATCACCCGCATGCCGTGGTCGCGGGCGTGGCGGATCGGTTGCTCGGCGCAGTCGGCCTCGGTGCAGTGCGTGGCGACGCGTACCGTGGTCGCTCCCGCGTCGCGGACGGCGTCAAGAGCCGCGAGCGTCGAGATCCCCGGAACGTACAGCACCGCGATGTCCGCCCGGTCCGCCGCGGCGACGGCGGCGCGTACGTACTCGACGTCCGTCGCGGCGGCGAAACCGTACTGGATCGAGGAGGCGCCGATGCCGATGCCGTGGGCGACCTCGATGACCCGGACGCCCGCCCGGTCGAGGCCGCGCGTCACCGCGCCGACCTGATCCGGAGTGAATCGGTGCGAGACGCTGCTCATGCCGTCGCGCAGGCTTGTGTCGACGAGAGTGATCATCGGCTGGCTCCGAACGTCTTCTCCGCGAGCCGTTCGGCGACGGCGACCGCGGCGGCGGTGATGATGTCGAGATTGCCCGCGTACGCGGGGAGGAAATCGCCGGCGCCCTCCACCTGCACCATGACGGTGACCAGGTCGCCGTCGACCTCCACGAGGCGCAGCCGGTAGCCCGGCACGTAGCGCCGGACCTGCTCGACCATGTCCCGCACGGCCCGCTCGATCCGGCCGGCGTCACTCCGGCGGACCCTCGCGTACACGGTGTCACGCATGACCATGGGCGGCTCGGCCGGGTTGATCAGGGAGAATGCCTTGGCTTCGGCCACGCCGGCGACCGCGGTCAGGGCCTGCGCGGTCTTCTCACTGAACTCGCTGAGGTTCCACCGGGTGCCGGGACCGGCGCTGGCACTCGCGATGGTCGCGACGATCTCGCCGTACGAGGCGTCGGCGACCTGGTCGATCGCGTACAGGAGGGGGATGGTCGCCTGGCCCGCGCAGCTGACCATGTTGAGGTTCGGCGCGTCGAGGTGGTCGTCGAGGTTGACGGCGGGAACGACCCAGGGGCCGACCGACGCGGGCGTCAGGTCGATGGCGGTGATCCCCGCGGCCGCGTAGCGCGGTGCGGCCGCGGCATGCACCTTCGCCGAGGTCGCCTCGAAGACCAGGGGAGGTCGATCCGATCGGGCGAGCAGCCAGTCGACGCCCTCCGCCGACGTCTCGACGCCGAGGTCTCCAGCGCGCCGCAGACCTTCGCTGCCGGGGTCGATGCCGATCATGAAGCGGGGATCGACGAGTTCGGACCGGCGCAGCTTGTAGAGCAGGTCCGTTCCGATGTTGCCTGAACCGACGATCGCCGCCGGTACTTTCGCGGGCATGCGCGGCCCTCCTTGTGACCGAAGGTGTGGCTGCCCCGGCGGCCGGGGCTCAGGGGATTCGCGGGGGTCAGTCGCGCGCCGGCCGGCGAAGCTCGACCACGAGCTCCAGTTCGACGGGCGCGTTCAGGGGCAGGGACGACACCCCGACCGCCGAGCGGGCATGCCGTCCGGCGTCGCCGAACAGCGCGCAGAGCAGGTCCGACGCCCCATCGCCGACCTGCGGGTGCTTGCTGAAGTCGGGCGTCGACGCGACGAACACCAGGGCCTTGACCACGCGGGCCACCGCCGCCAGGTCGCCGATCTCCGCCTTCAGCGCGGCCAGCGAGTTCAGCGCGCACTGGCGCGCGCACTCGTACCCGAGCTCGACGCCGACCGTGTCGCCGAGCCGGCCGGCCGCGACCAGCCGCCCGTCCCTCAGCGGCACCTGGCCCGACACGTGGACGTGGTCGCCGCTGCGTACGGCCGGCACGTAGGTCGCGACCGGGGGAACCGGCGCCGGCAAGCTCAGCCCGAGCTCCGCGAGGCGCCGCTCGGGACTGTGAGCGAGAACTCCAAGGCGTTTCACGACGGCTCCCGGCATCTCGGAGGGAATCGGGGACGGCTCGATTCTTTACCAGCGAACCCCATGGGCCTACTCTGAGGCATCGATTGATATGGCGACCATGCCTTGGAGGTATGGGTGGATCTACGCGTGCTGGGCTACATGGTCGCGATCGCCGAAGAGGGATCCATCAGCGCAGCCGCTCGCCGCCTGCGGCTGACCCAGCCGACGCTGAGCCGGCAGCTGCGCGAGCTGGAACGACGGCTGGGGGCCGACCTGTTCGCCCGCGCCGGCCGCGGGCTCGTCCCGACCGCAGCCGGGGAGGCGCTGCTCCGGCGAGCCGCGCGCATGCTGGCCGACGCCGAAGCCGCGCTGCACGACGTACGGCTGGCCGCCGCGGGCAAGACCGGTCGCCTGGCGGTGGGATTCGCCGGATCGGGCATCAACGGCGTGCTGGGAGACGCCCTCGGGCGGCTGCGAACGGAGCTCCCCGACGTGGACCTGTCCCTGGTAGAGCTCTTCGACGACGCCGAGATGTCGGCCGGCATCCTGGACGGAAGCCTCGACGTGGCGGTGCAACGGCTGCCGGTCCGCGACGCCCGTCTCGCCACGCGCGTCTGGGCACGCGAGCCCCTGGCCCTCTTCCTGCCGGCCCGGCACCGCCTCGCCAGGAGCCGTGAGCCGGTGCCGGTGTCCGTCTTGGGCGAGGTCCCCCTGGTGCTGTGGCCGCGCGACGCCGCCCCGCACGCGCACGACGAGATCACGTCGTTGTGCCACCACGCCGGGATCGTGCCGCGCGTCGGCGCGCGGGGCCGCACCGTCCAGACCATCCTCGCGCTGGTCGCCGCGGGTTTCGGTGCGGCTGTGATGGCCGATTCCTATCGGGTGCTGCATCGCGAGGGGGTGGCGACGCGACGGCTCCAGGGCACCGCCACCACCTTGCACCTGGTCTGGCGGGCCGGTGACCTGGGCCCGCTCCTCACCCGGTTCATGACCGCTCTGAACGCGGTGCAGGCTCAGCCCCCACCGCACGCGCCGGGGGCCGGCGAGCCGTTTCCCGCCCGTTGACGACATCGCATGGCCCACCCACCACCGGGCGCCACACCGCGATCACCGGCCCACGTCCTCATCTGCCTGGAACGCGAAAGAAAATCTGTAGTTGTCACGGTAGACATTCGCACGGAGTGGGGATAGTCTTCTTACACCGAAGGGGATGATCCACGAGGGCAGCACGGAACGAGCACCACGATGAACTGCCCGGACGAACGTGGCCCGTAGTACAGAACAGGATGAATCGGAAAGGAGTGTTGAACGCCATCAGGATCGCCCGTCGCCGGCCGCATGGCGCCGCACGGGTACCGCAGCTCCACGAACAGGACGGTGGTCTACGGTCACGCTTACGCGATCCCCGCACCCCGCGACGGGCGGCTGGTGCGGAACAAGTGAACCGGCCGATAGGGCCGGTCGATGGTGTTAAACCTCTGGGCCCCGGCGCATCATGGCGCCGGGGCCCCTACGCGCATGCGGGAAGGTTGAATGGATCGAACACACCCGGCATCGGCCACCGCCTCCAGGCGAGAACGGCCCCACCCCGCCCATGACCAGCCGTCCGACAATCCGGCCGACCAGCCGTCCGACCAGCCGTCCGACCAGCCGTCCGACCAGCCGGCAGCCTCGGGCGACAGCGCCGAACAGCGGCTCGACGACGAGGACTACCCCGCCTACAGCATGGGGCGGGCTGCCGAGATCCTCGGTGTCACCCCGGCGTTCCTGCGCAGCCTCGGCGCCGCCAAGCTGATCGAGCCGCTGCGCTCGGAGGGCGGCCATCGCCGCTTCTCCCGCCACCAGCTACGCCTGGCCGCCCGCGCCCGCGAGCTCGTCGACGCCGGCACCGCCCTGGAGGCGGCCTGCCGCATCATCACGTTGGAGAACCAACTCGCCGAGGCGCTGCGCGCCAACGAAGAGCTCCGCCGACGTCACTGACCGCCGCACCCGGCCCCGCCGGGGTTCCAGGACCGGGCCCACCCGAGCCGCCGGACATCTCGGCCTGTCGTCCCAGGTCAGCTGCCTCGTGGTGGCCGCGGGCTCTTCGGCGCGGGTGCGGGCGTGTCCCGTTTGGAAACCGGCGTCCGATGGTTACCGTGAAGAGGCGTTCCGGATCGCGTGTCGACCGGACCCGCTCCTCCTGCGAAGTCTTCCACAGCGACAGAAGGGGCTGCGTACATGGACACGGTGACCTCGCGGAACAGCCACGTGCGCGACCTGGTCGACCGGCACGAAGACGACGTCGGCGGCGTGTGCGGGGACCGGGCGCCGGCCGAGCCGGCGGCGCCGTGCGCAGAAGCAGCGCCTCGATGAGCCCGGTCGTGGTCGTCGGAGCGGGCCTGGGCGGCCTGGCGGCGGCGGTCCATCTGGCGGCGGCCGGCCGCCAGGTGACCGTGGTGGAGGCCCTCGACGAGCCCGGCGGCTGCTGCGGCACCGCCCGGGTGGGGGCGTACCGGTTCGACACCGGCCCGTCCGTGCTCACCATGCCGGGCGTGCTCGCCGAGGTCTTCGGCGCGGCCGGGGAGGAGCTGCGGCGCTGGCTGCCGTTGCGCCGGTTGGACCCGTCGTATCGGATGGCGTTCGAGGACGGGTCGCGGCTGGACGTGCGGGCGGACCGCGAGGCGATGGCCGAGGAGGTGCGCACGGTGTGCGGGCCCGCGGAGGCCGCGCGCTACGAGCGGTACCGGCGGCTGCTGGACGAGCTGTTCCGGGTGGAGTGGCCGGCGTTCATCGACGCGGACATGACGCGGCTGCGCGGCCTGGCCCGACCGGCGGCGCTGCTGCGGCTGGCCGCGCTGGGCGGCTTCCGCCGGCTGGACCGCCTGGCGGCCCGCCACCTGACCGACCCCCGGCTGATCAAGGCTCACACGTTCCAGGCCCTGTACGTGGGGCTGTCGCCGCAGCGCGCGCTCGGCGTCTACGCCGTCATCGCGCACATGGACACCGTCGGCGGCGTGTACTTCCCCGAGCGCGGCGGCATGCGTGCCATCCCGACCGCCATGGCGGCACTGCTGGAGAAGCTGGGAGCGAGCATGCGGTACGGCGTACGCGCCCGCAGGGTAGAGGCGGACGGCGGCGGCGTCACCGGCGTCGTGCTGGAGGACGGCGAGCGGCTGCCGGCGCGGCAGGCGGTCGTGGCCTGCGACCGGCTGGCGGCCCGGCGCCTGCTGCCCGCCCTGGCCGCGGACTGGCGGCTGCGCCGCCCCCGCCACTCCCCCTCCTGCCTGGTGATGTACGCCGGCCTGGAGCGCCCCAGGTCCGGCCAGGCGCACCACACGCTGCACTTCGGGCGCGCCTGGCGGGAGACGTTCGAGGCGCTGGCGGCGGGCCGGCCGCAGCCGGACCCGAGCGTGCTGGTCACCTGCCCCGAGCCGGACGGCGAGACCGCGCCGGAGGGGCACGCCACGCTCGGCGTCCTCGAACCCGCGCCCAATCTCGAACGCGCCGACTGGGGCAGGCTGCGCCCGGAGCTGGAGGCGCGGCTGCTCGGCCGGATGGCCGAGCTCGGGTACGGCGATCTCGCGGGTGCGCCCCGGCTGGTGCTGGATCCGCCCGAATGGGCGGCGCGCGGGCACAGCGCGGGCACCCCGTTCGCGCTGGACCACCGCTTCACCCAGACGGCGTGGCTGCGCCCCTCGGCGGTCGCCCGGCGGGTGCCCGGGCTGCACTTCGCCGGCATGTACACCGCGCCCGGAGTCGGGGTGCCGCCGGTGCTGATCTCCGGCAGGCTCGCCGCCGAACGCGTCCTCAAGGAGTCCCGTTGACGCTCACCGCCAGCTACGAGCGCTGCCGGCGACTCCACGCCCACTACGGCCGCTCGTACTACCTGGCCACCCGGCTGCTGCCGCAGTGGAAGCGGCGGCACGTGCACGCCCTGTACGGCTTCGCCCGCCACGCCGACGAGATCGTCGACTCCTTCACGATGACCGCCGACCGGTCCGGCGCGCTCGAGGCTCTGGCCGCCCGGGTGGAGGCGGGACTCGCCGGGTCGCGGGCGGACGACCCGGTGCTGCCCGCGTTCCTGCACACCGTGCACTCGTTCGGCATCGGCCACGACGACATCGGCGCGTTCCTCGCCTCGATGCGCGCCGACCTGTCGGTGACGCGGTACGCGACCTACGACGACCTGCTCGGCTACATGGCGGGCTCGGCCGCCGCCGTCGGCTCGATGATGCTGCCGGTGCTGGAGCCGTCGCCCGGGTGCGAGGAGGCGGCCCGCGAGCCCGCCCGCCAGCTCGGCCTGGCCTTCCAGCTCACCAACTTCCTGCGGGACGTCGGCGAGGACTTCGCCCGGGGCCGGATCTACCTGCCGATGGAGGACCTGGACAAGTTCGGCGTCGAGCCGGCCGCTCTGGGCGCCTCCCGCACGGGGCGGGCCGTACGGGAGCTGCTGGCGTTCGAGGCCGGGCGCGCCCGCGAGCACTACCGCGCCGCCGCCGGCGGCATCCGCCGGCTCGTCCCGTCGTCCCGGCCGTGCGTACGCGCCGCCGTCGCCCTGTACGGCGGCATCCTGGACGAGATCGAGCGCCGCGGGTTCGAGGTGCTGGCCGGCCGGGTCCGGGTGCCGCGGCGGCGCAAGGCGGCCGTGTTCGCCCGCCATCTGCTGGACTCCGCGGGGGCGGGCAGGGCCGAGCGCCGCGTCCGCGTGGAGCTTCCGTGACCGCCGTGCCGCCCGTGGTCCTGGACGCGATGGGCGGCGACCACGGGCCGGCCGAGACGGTCGCCGGCGCGGTGGCGGCGCGGCGGGCGTACGGCGTGCCGGTCATCCTGGTCGGCGACGAACCCCGCGTGACCGGGGAGCTGCGCCGGCACGGCGCCGCGCAGGAGATCGCGGTGGTGCACGCCGGTGACGCGGTCCCGATGGCCGAGCGCGGCGCGTCCGCCGCGGCGCGGGCCGCCTCCAGCCTCGCGGTGGGCTGCGCGCTGGTCGGCCGCGGGGAGGGAGGGGCGTTCGTGTCGGCGGGCTCCACCGGCGCGGTGGTGGCGTGCGCGGTGCGCGGCATCGGCCGGTCCGTGGGCGTGCTGCGGCCCGCCCTGGCGGTGGCTCTGCCCTCGCTGGCGGGCGGGGCGAGCGTGCTCGTGGACGCGGGCGCGACAGCGGACCCGAGCGCGGCCATGGTGGCCCAGTTCGCGCTGCTGGGCGTGGGGTACGCGCGGGCGGTCCTCGGCCGCGCGGACCCGGTGGTGGGGCTGTTGTCGATCGGCTCGGAGCCGGGCAAGGGGAACCGGCTGACCCGCCGGGCCGCCGAACTGCTCGCCGACCTGCCGCTGCGCTTCCACGGCAACGTCGAGGGCCACGACGTGCTGGCCGGCACGGTGGACGTGATCGTCACCGACGGCTTCACCGGCAACGTGGTGCTGAAGAACGTCGAGGGCTGCGTCCGCACGGCGCTCGCGATGGTCGCCGGAGCCGGCATCGCCACCCCGGACCGGCTCGCCGAGGTGGCCCGCCGCTACGACCCGGAGACCCACGGCGGCGCCGTCCTGCTCGGCCTGCGCGGCAGCGTGGTCGTCGCGCACGGCTCGTCCCCGGCGGCCACGATCGCCCGGGCGTGCTCGGTGGCGTACGCGGCGGCGGGGCAGGACGCGGCGGCCGGCGTCGAGGTCGCGGCGGCGGAGCCGGTGACATGACGTGCTCAGCGCAGGGGGTCGGCGCCGTCCCAGGTGCCCTCGCTGGCATACGGGGTGAAGCGCGCGAACAGCTCCTCGGCGTACCACCCGTGTGCCCGTACCCGCTCGACGACCCGCTGGTGGGCCTCCCCCTGGTAGGCGAAGGCGCGCACCGACCGGCGGTCGCGCCAGAGCGAGAAGGTGGCCTGCCGGGCGAGCGGCCACTCGCCCATGCCGATGGAGGCCAGGCAGCCGTCCTGCCGCCGCAGCAGGTCGTCGACCGCCGGGACCGACCGGTAGAAGGCGACCAGGCGGCCGGGGCGGATCGACGCTCTGGTGAGCACGGCGACGGGCCCCTCGCCGCCGTCCCGCCCGGCCGGCACGGCGGCGAACGGGTCGCGTCCCGACCAGGCGCCGCGCGAGGCGACCCGGGCCAGCCGCACCTGCCAGCGCTCGCTCGCCTCCGCCCGCCACCGGGCGGCGACCGGCGAGGCGCGCAGGAACGCGTCAAGATCATCTTCCTGGCGCCAGACCGCGAACAGCGCCCACCGGCGCAGGTCGGCGCCCAGCGACATGGCACGGCCCCGGCCGGTGCCGAGCAGCCGCCAGAACAGCAGCCCGCCGGTGTGCCGCAGGAGCGGCCGGTCGAAGGCCATGTGCTTCATCGCGCCTGCGGTGGCGTACCTGATGAGATGGAACGAGGCGATGGGTGAGGAGCTCGTGTCGGTCATCGCCGGCTACCTGCTCGGCTCGGTGCCGGTCGCGGTCCTGGTGGCGCGCGTGCACGGAGTCGATCCGCGCGAGACCGGCGACAGGAACCCGGGATACTGGAACGTCAAGGAGCAGCTCGGCCGGCGGGCCGCGGCGCCGGTGTTCGCCGGCGACACCCTGAAGGGCGCGCTGGCCGCGCTGGCCGGGCTGCTGGTGAGCGGCGCCCACACCACCGGCCTGGGCGCGGTGACGGGCGCGAGCGTGGCGCCGGTGTATCTGGCCGTGGCGGCGGCCATGGCCGGGCACGCGTGGCCGGTCTTCGCCGCTTTCCGGGGCGGCCGCTCCGTTCTGACGTTCGCGGGCGGCGTCGCGGTCGTCTGCCCGCCGGCGTTCGTGCTGGCGGTGGCCGTGCTCGTGGTGGCGGCGCGGGCGCTGCGCTCGTTCGCTGCGGGGGCGCGCCTTGCCGTGTTCGGCGTGCCGGTGCTGCAACTGCTGTTCGTGCCCGCGGAGCAGGTGGCGGCCACCGGAGCGCTGATGTGCCTCATCGGGCTGCGCTTCGGCCAGGCCGCACTGGCCGCGCGCCGCCGGTGACGTCCGGATACGCGCGGCCGCGCCAGGTCCGTACGGGTCGCAGCGTGGCCTGCGTCAGCCGGACCACGGACGCGGGATCGAGCAGCGGCGACAGCAGCAGGCCCGCGCCGGGCTCGCGATAGCTGCCGCGCAGGGCGCCCCCCAGCAGCGCCCGCGCCGCCAGCAGCGCCACGTCCAGGCCGGTGGGGCGGCCGGCGGCCAGGCGGAGCACGGGCAGCGCCGCGGTCAGCCAGACGACGGCCAGGTCGGCCGCCTGCCACCCGGGCCCGGTCACGTCGCGCATCGGCAGCGAACGGCCCCACTCCCGCCACAGCTCGCCCACCGAGTCGTGCATGTCGACCTCCAGCAGGCCGCCGGCGTCCAGGAAACCCACCGACCAGCCGCGCCGGGCCAGGCACCGGGCGAGCGCCACGTCGTCGGTCATCCGGTCACGTATCCGCGCGAAGCCATCCACTTCGATCATCCGAGCCCGGTGGAAGGCCATGCACTGGCCGTTGGCGACGACGCGGTGCGGCGGCGGCGGGCTCGCCGGGCCGACGGGCCCGAACCGGTAGACGAGCGTCGCCAGCATGGACGCGTGCAGCGCCTGCTCCAGCGCCCCGTCACAGACGAACCGAGGGCCCGCGCTCACCAGGTCGTACCGCTCCAGGGCACCCGCCAGCGCGCCGAACAGGCCGGGCGCGGGCCGGGCGTCCGCGTCGAGCGTCACCACCACCTCGCCTCCGGCGGCGGCCACCCCTTGGCGCAGCGCCCACTGCTTGCCCACCCAGCCGCCGGGCAGCGGCTCGGCCGTGACGACTCTGGCCCCCAGCCCGGCGGCCACCTCGGCCGTGCCGTCGCGGGAGCCGTCGTCGACCACGATCACCTCGGTGACGGCCGGGGCCGCGAGCGCGGCGCGCAGGCACGGCCCGATCCTGGCCGCCTCGTCGCGGGCGGGAACCACCACGGAGATCGTCACGCCGGCGGTCGGGCGGGGCCGGAGCGCGGGCAGCCGCCGCCGGCCGCGCGCGAGCCGGGCGGCCACGACGGCGGCCGCGACGGCCTGCGCGGCGGTGAGCGGCCTCATCGCGGCCCCGCCGGGAAGTCCCGCGCGACCAGCCCGGCCGGGAAGTCCCGCGCGACCAGCCCGGCCACGATGCGCGCGCCGAGTGTCACCATGGGCAGGCCGCCGCCCGGATGCGCGGACCCGCCGACCAGGTACAGGCCGCGCCGCGGGCCCCGGTTGCCGGGACGCAGGAACGACGCCAGCCGGCCGCGGTGGGCGCTGCCGTAGATGGCCCCGCCCCAGGCCCCGTAGCGGTCGCGCAGGTCGGCCGGGGTGAAGACGTCGGCGAAGCGCAACCGGCCCGCCAGGTCGTGGCCGCGCTGCGCCAGCCGCTCCAGCACCAGATCCCGGTACGCCTCCACCCCGATCGGCCACCGGCCGGGGTCGCGGGCGGGCACGTTGACGAGCATCGTCCAGTTCTCCGCGCCGCGCGGAGCCTGGGAGGCGTCGTCCACGGCCGAGCAGCCGATGTAGACGGTCGGGTCGCGCGGCGGGCTCCCTCGATCGAACAGGTCGGCGAACTCCCGCTCGTAGTCGGCCGAGAACAGCACCGAATGATGCGGCAGCCCGGCCGTGCGCCCCTCCACCCCGGCCAGGATCAGCAGCGCCGACGACGAGGCCCCCAGCCGGGCGATCCTGCGCAGCCGCCGACGATCGGGCAGCAGCCGGCCGTACAGCTCGGCGGCGTCGGAGTTGGCCACGACGACGTCGGCCCGGACACGTTCACCGCTCGCCAGCCGCACCCCCGTGATCCGCGAGCCGCGGGCCTCGACGGCGGCGACCGGCTCGGACAGGAACACCCGCACGCCCGCGGCCGTCAGCGACTGGGCCAGGTCGTCGGCCAGCCGGGCCAGGCCGCCGGGCGCGTACCAGACGCCCTGCCCGTGCTCCAGAGCCGGGACGCAGCCCAGCGCGGCGGGCGCGCGGTACGGGCTCGATCCCGCGTAGGTGGCGTAGCGGCCGACGTACTGGCGCAGGCGGGGGTCGCGGAAGTAGCGGCGGGCCAGCCCGTCCAGCGTGCGCGTGGGCGCCACGGCCAGCAGGTCGGACAACCGGGCCTCGCCCGGCGGCCGGACCAGCGGCCCCGCGAACACCGTCCGGTGCGCCGCACGCAGGCAGCCCTGGGCCCAGCCGTGGAAGGCGCGCCAGGCCCGTCCTTCCCCCGGGGCCAGCCGCTCCACCTCGGCGGCCATCCGAGCGGGGTCCCGCCGGGCGTCCAGCACCGCGCCGTCGGCGAACCGGTAGCGGCACAGCAGCTCCGGCTCGACAAGTTCGCGGTCCAGCCCCAGCTCCCGGAACAGCTCCGGCATGGTGAGCAGCGAGGGTCCGAGGGAGAAGGCGAACCCGTCGCGGCGATGCTCGGCCAGCTTTCCGCCGAGCCGCGGCAACCGCTCGTACAGCCGGACCTCGTGTCCCTGCCGGGCCAGCAGGAGCGCGGACACCATGCCGCCCACGCCGCCGCCGACCACCGTCACCTCGGCCATGTCCGCCTCCAGGCCGACGCGGCGAACGCCCCCATCGTGACCCCTCCGGCCACCGCCACCAGCGGGTCGGGCGGGTCGAACACGGCGGCGAAGGCGACCGTCTCCATGACCGCCATGACCGAGTACAGGACGAGCAGCCCCCGTCCCGGCCCGGCGTCACCGCAGCTGCGCCCGACGGCCAGCATGACCAGCGCCGACACCAGCAGCCAGCCGGCGAAGTTGCTCAGCGGGACGCCTCGGTAGAGGCCGTCCTCCGCCCACGTCCACACGTGGTGGCGGACCATCTGCGGGTCGAGGAACAGGTCCCACGCCGTCAGCGCGCCCGCGCCCGCGCACACGCGCGCCCACCCGCCGGCCGGGGCCACGGCGGCCGCCACCGCGTACGCCGCCAGCCCCATGCCGCCCCAGGCCAGCGCCACCACCACGGGGACGCCGCCCACCTGCGGCCACAGCACGTCGCCGTAGCGGTACTCGCCGAAGGGGAACGCGGTCAGCACCCCGATCACCTCGGCCGCGTATCCGGTCAGCACCGCCGCGCCGAATGCGGCCACCGCCCTGCGCGGCCCCCACGCCGCGGCGGCGAAGGCGACGGCGCACGCCGCCAGCAGCACGACGATCGGCCCCGCGAACCGCTCCGGCCGCGCGTCCAGTCCGGACGCCACCTGAGCGCCCGTCATCGCCAGCAGGAGCACCGCGCCCAGCGCACGGGCCGGCGCACGGGCCACGCCTGTCACCCGCCGGCCCGGGGGCCGTTCCACGCCCTGTCGTCCGGAGTGGCCGCGCACACCGATGCACGTGCCCTGCCGGGCGTCAAGTGATCACCATGGCGGTGCGAGCATCAGGACAAGGATCGTTCCCTGCGCCGGGCTTCGGCGGCCACGTTGACCGGCATCCGCCCGAAGACGAGGCCGTGGAACGGCGAGATGGCCCACCAGTAGAGGTGACCGAGCAGCCCGTGCGGGTGGAAGATCGCCCGCTGGGTGTAGATCGTCCGACTGCCGGCGCGGGAGACACCGAGCTCCAGCCAGGCCAGGCCGGGCAGCCGCATCTCGGCCCGCAACCGCAGCAGCCGGCCGGGAACGACCTCCTCCACCCGCCAGAAATCGATCGCGTCGCCCACTCGCAGACGGGCCGGGTCGCGCCGGCCGCGCCGCAGCCCCACGCCGCCGGCGAGCCGGTCGGCCAGCCCCCGCACCCTCCAGGCGACCGGCAGGGAGTACCAGCCGCTGCGGCCGCCGATGCCCTCGATCACCTGCCACAGGGCCTCCGGGCTCGCCGGCACGATCACGCTGCGGTCGTCGGCGAAGAGGCTGCCGCCCGCCCAGTCGGGGTCGGTGGGCAGCGGGTCGCTCGGCGCGCCCGGCGTGGACGCCGAGGACCAGCGGGTGGCGACGTCGGCCTCCCTGATCTTCGTGAGCGCCAGGGACACCGCCTGCCGGAAGCCGACCAGGCCGCCCTCGGGGTCCGGTACGTGGCGGGCGATGTCGTGCTCGCCGCACACGGCCTCGTTGCGCAGCGACTCCACCAGCGGGCGCGCGAGGTTCGCCGGGACCGGCGTGACCAGCCCCACCCACAGGCTCGACAGCCTGGGGCTGAGCAGCGGCACCGGGATGATCAGCCGGGGCGGCAGCCCGGCCACGGCGGCATATCCATGCATCATGTCGGCATATGTCAGGACGTCGGGGCCGCCGATGTCGAACCCCCGGTTGACCGTCCCCGGCACCTCCGCCCAGGCGACGAGGTAGCGCAGGACGTCCCGTACCGCGATCGGCTGGGTGCGGCTGCGCACCCACCGCGGCGTCGTCATCACCGGCAGCCGCTCGGTGAGGTAGCGCAGTATCTCGAACGAGGCCGACCCAGAACCGATGATCATCCCGGCGCGCAGCACCACCGCCGGCACGGGGCTCCGCAGGAAGATGCGCCCCACCTCGGCCCGCGACCGCAGGTGCGGCGAGAGGCTCTCGTCCGCGGTGAGACCGCCCAGGTAGACGATCCGCCGCACGCCCACCTCGGCCGCCGCGGCCGCGAACGTGTGCGCCGCGAGACGGTCCCGCTCGGCGAACCGGCCGCTCGCCCCCATCGTGTGGATCAGGTAGTACGCGACGTCCACCCCGGCCAGAGCCCGGCGCGTACGCACGAGGTCGGTGGCGTCGGCCTCGGCCACCTCCGTCCGCGCCGCCCACGGCAAGTCGCGCAGCCGGCCAGCCGAGCGCACCATGCATCGCACGTCATGACCGGCGGCGAGCAGCTCGGGCGCCAACCGCCCGCCGACATAGCCGGTCGCCCCCGTGACCAGGCACAACACCATGACATCCGGACTTCCCCAGCATCCGCGCGTCATGCCGGGGGAGGCGTGCGGCCCCGCGTGGAGGGCATCTGTGACCACATGGCAGAGAGCCACGGTCACGGCCGGGCGGCCGGGGTCGAGCCGCCCGCTCGGCGGGCCCGTACGACGCGACGGGGTTGCGAAGCCGAAGGGCGGACACGGGGATGGAGACGGGGATGGAGACGGTGATCGTGCTGTTCAACAGGGACCTGCGGGTGCACGACCACCCGGCCCTGGCGGCGGCCTGCGAGCGGGCCCGCGCGGTGATCCCGCTGTTCGTGCTGGACGAGACGATCCCGTCCGGCCGGCGCCGCGACTTCCTGCTGGAGTGCCTGGCGGACCTGCGGACGTCCCTGCGGGCCCGCCGCGGGGAGCTCATCGTGCGGCACGGCGACGTCGTGGCCGAGACCGGGCGGCTGGCACGCCGATCGGGAGCCGAGGCGATCTTCGCCAGCGCCGACGTCACCTCCCTGGCCCGCCGCAGGGAGGACCGGCTGGCCCGGGAGCCGATCGCCTACCTCCGCTTCCCCGGCGTCACGGTGGTGCCGCCCGGGGCCCTCCTACCAGCCGGCGGCGGTGACCACTACCGGGTCTTCACCCCGTACTGGCGCGCGTGGAGCCGCCATCGGCACCGTCCCCTGCTCGCGCCGCCCTCCCACGTGCCGACGCCGGGCGACCTCGACCCCGGCCCGCTCCCGGCCCCGAAACAGCCGGGGGCCGTGCCCGGTGGCGAGACCGCCGCCCGCGACCGCGCCCGGCAGTGGATCCGCCACGCTCTGCCCGGCTACGCCGACGGCCATGACGACCTGGCGGGCGACCGCACCTCGCGCCTGAGCCCGTACCTGAGGTTCGGCTGCCTGTCACCGCTGGAGCTGGTGCAGCTGGCCGCCGGCAGCGAGGAGTTCGTCCGCCAGCTGTGCTGGCGCGACTTCTACCACCAGGTCACCTACGCCTTCCCCCGGATCAACCGGGACGATTACCGCCCTCGCGGCCACCTCTGGCGCGACGACGCGGACGCGCTGCAGGCGTGGGGCGCGGGCATGACCGGGCTGCCCATCGTGGACGCCGGCATGCGCCAGCTCCTCGCGGAGGGCTGGATGCACAACCGGGCCCGCCTCATCGTGGCCTCGTACCTGGTCAAAGTGCTCGGCATCGACTGGCGCGCCGGCGCCCGGCACTTCTTCGACCACCTCCTCGACGGCGACGTGGCCAACAACTCGGGCAACTGGCAGTGGGTCGCCGGCACCGGCAACGACACCCGGCCCCATCGCGGCTTCAACCCGCTGAGCCAGGCCCGGCGATTCGACCCCGCCGGCGACTACGTGCGTCGCTACGTCCCCGAGCTCGCCGACGTGCCCGCGGTCCGCGTCCATGAACCCTGGACCCTGCCCACGCCGCCCCGCGGCTACCGGCGGCCGATGCTCTGAGGCGTTGGTGATCGGTCGGGGGGCACGGCCGACGCGGGCGGGGTCGGATCGCCGGGCCTGGCTCCATGATCACCGTAATGTCCCGGGTGCCGGCCGCCGCTCCTCCGCGTGCCCCCGCCTGAACTCTCTCGCCCCGTGCGAGGGCGGTTCACCGCTCGCCGGCGGGGTCGAGGGTGCGCAGGAACAGTTCCTTCGCGGCGGGGATCAGGCGGTCGAGTGGCGGGGAGCCGTACACGACGGAGGTGCACAGCGTGCCGCCCAGGGCGGCGCCGAGCAGGTACGCGGTGGCCGACGGGTCGGAAACGCTGATCCGGTCGTGGCGCGCGCCCTTGGCGATGGCCTCGGTGAGCGGCTGCAGGAAGGCTCCCGCGGCATCGTGGTACGGGTCAGCAGGCGGGGTGAATTTCAGGCACACCTCGCACAGGTCGCGATTGGCCCGTATGTAACCGACCGCGGCGTCCAGCAGCTCATCGAGCAGAT
>DASUCK010000658.1:0-4821 GCA_036276095.1 Nonomuraea sp.
GTGGTAGAGGGACCTGGACAACGTGGCAAGCGCCGCTCCGGGCTGATGGGTGATCATGGGATCTCCAGGACGGCGTTCTCGGTCACGATGGCCGTGATCAGCTCGTACGGCGTCACGTCGAAGGCGGGGTTGAACGCCCGCGTCCCGGCCGGGGCGACGTCCCGGCCGGCGTAGCCGGTGACCTCCTCGGCGGCGCGTTCCTCGATGGCGATGTCCCGGCCGCTGCCGATGGAGCCGTCGCGGGTGGACTCGGTGGCCACCACGACGAACGGGACGCGGTGGCGGGCGGCGGCGACGGCCAGCCCGTACGTGCCGATCTTGTTGGCCACGTCGCCGTTGGCGGCGACGCGGTCGGCGCCGACGAGCACGCAGTCGACCATCCCGGCGGCCAGCGCGGCCGGCCCCGCGGCGTCGACGCACAGCCGGTGCGGGATGCCGGCCTCGGCCAGCTCCCAGACGGTCAGCCGGGCGCCCTGGAGCAGCGGCCGGGTCTCCCCCGCCAGCACCTCGGCGACGTGCCCGGTCGCGGCCAGCTCCCTGATCGCGCCGAGCGCGGTTCCCCAGGCCACGGTGGCCAGGCGGCCGGTGTTGCAGTGGGTGAGGAGGCGCAGCGGGCGGCGCCCGCACATCGAGCGGACGAGCTCGGCCGCGTGCCTGGCCGCCGCCTTCGTGGTGGCCTCGTCCTCGGCCAGCACGGCCAGCGCCTCCCGCAGGACCGCGTCCGCGCCCTCGGGGAGGCGGCGCAGCGCCCGCTCCACGCCCCAGCGCAGGTTGACCGCGGTCGGGCGGGCCCCGGCCAGCCGCTCGGCCGCGGCGCGCACGGCCGGCTCGTCGGCCGGGTGGGCGCGGGCGGCGAGCGCCACCCCGAACGCGCCCGCGGCGCCGATGGCCGGGGCGCCCCTGACGGCGAGCGTCCTGATCGCGCCGATCACCTCGTCGACCGTGGCCAGCCGCATGAGCCGGTAGTCGCCGGGCAGGGCGCGCTGGTCCACCGCCACCACGGCCCCGTCGCGCCAGTCGATGGAACGCGTCTCGGTCGTCACTCCCATGGCAGGACTTTCCCTATGTCGGTGCGGTACCGGATGCCGGTGAAACCGATGTTCGCGATGGCCTCGTAGGCGTGGTCGACGGCCTGCTCCAGGGTGTCGCCGCGGCCGACCAGGTGGAGGACCTTGCCGCCGTCGGTCACCAGCCGGCCGTCCTCGGCGGTGCGGGCGCCGCCGTAGAAGACCTGGCAGCGGGCCGGGTCGACGGCGTCGAGCCCGGTGATGACGTGGCCGTGCCCGACCTCGCCGTACGGCCACCCCGGATGCGTGCCGTCGGGTCCCTGCGTCGCGGACACGTCCACGAAGCACTCGCCGGTCAGCTCCAGCGGCGGGCAGCGGTCGAGGCGGCGCTCCAGGACGGCCGCGCACACCTCGGTGAACGGGGTGGTGATGCGGGGGAAGACGACCTCGGCCTCCGGGTCGCCCATGCGGGCGTTGATCTCGATGAGGTACAACCGGTCGCCGACGAGCATGCAGTCGGCGTAGAGCACGCCGGTGTAGTCGAGCCCTTCGGCCTTGGCCGCGGCCAGCAGCGGCCGGAGTATCTGCCGCTCGAACCGGTCGACGACCTCGGGCGTCTCCCCCGGGTGCGGGCAGAACGCGCCCATGCCGCCGCACATCGGCCCCTCGTTGCCGTCCTCGGAGCGGGGGTAGTCGACGGCCATCGGCAGCATCGCGTACTGGTCGCCGGAGACGAGGGCGAAGAACAGCTGCTCCTCGCCGACGAGTTTGTCCTCGATGACGACGCGGGCGCCGCCGGGGCCGAAGTCCCTGGCGACCATCAGCCGCTCGATCGCCTCCACGGCCTCGTCCACGCTCTCGCAGACGAACACGCCGTTGCCCTGGCAGGAGTAGTCGCACTTCACCACAACGGGGGCGCCGACCGCGCGGACGTGCTCGACGGCCGGCCCGGGCCGGTCGAACCACCGGTACGCCGCCGTGGCGATGCCGTGCCGGCGGCACAGGTCCTTGGTGTAGACCTTGCTGGACTCCAGCCTGGCCGCCGCCCGGTCCGGGCCGATCACGGGGAGGCCGGCGGCGCGGAAGGCGTCGACGTACCCGTTGGCGAGCGGCCGGGGGTGGCCGACCAGCACCAGGTCCACGCCGGTCTCCCGGGCGTGGCGGACCATGGGGGCGGGGTCGGGGTCGTACACGCTGAGCCACGGGGCCGAGACGATGCGCTCGTGCTTGATCGCCTCGCAGCCGGGGGCGTAGTGGACGACGACGTCGGGATCGGTCCGGACGAAGAGGTCGGCGTAGGCGTGGCCACGCCCGGCGTAGTCCACGACGAGAACGCTGCGCATGTGATTCCTCCTAATGGTCTTCCCACCGCACCAGGGCCGGGAGCGCGAGCAGGGTCACGCACAGCGAGAGCGCGCCGCCGACGAGCCAGGGGGCGATCAGGCCGAAGTGCTTGGCGATGTAGCCGCCGACCAGCGAGCCCAGCGGGATGGCGCCGAAGCTGATCATCCGGCTGGCGCTGGTGACCCGGCCCAGCAGCTCGTCGGGGATCATGCGCTGGCGTACGGAAAGGGCCACCACGCTCCACAGGGAGATGGCGATCGAGAACACCACGAAGAACGCCACCACGGTGACCGCGTCGCGCCCGACGAAGCCGATGCCCAGCCACATGAGCGGGCAGGTCGCGAGCGTGACGATGGCGACCGGGCGGCCGCCGAACCTGGCCACGACGCGCCCGCTGACCAGGCCGCCGATGACCCCGCCGACCGCCATCGAGCCCAGCAGGACGCCGAACCCGCGCTCGTCCAGGCCGAGGACCTGGGTGGCGAACAGCACCATCACCGACAGCGCGATGTACTCGCAGAAGTTGGCCGCGCCCGAGGCGAGCGTGAGGACGCGGGGCAGCCGGTGGCGGGCCAGCCAGCGCAGGCCCTCGGCGATCTCGGCGCCGACCGACCCCCTGCCGGCCGGCCGCGGCGGCGGCCCCGCCGGCCGGATGCGCGCGATGAGCAGCACCGAGACGGCGAACGTCGCCGCGTTCAGCCAGAACGGGAACGGCATGGCGAACGCGAACAGGGCGGCGCCGAGGGGCGGACCGGCGAACTGCTTGGACACCGTCTGGACGGTGATGATCTGGCCGTTGGCGGCCTCCAGCCTGTCCCGCCCCACGAGGGTGGGCACGAACGCCTGGCTGGCGCCGGTGAACAGGGTCTCCGCCGCGCCGATGCCGAACGCCAGCACGTACAGCATCCACAGCTCGGCGAGGTCCAGCATGATGACCGCGGCGGCCGCGGCGGCCAGGACGGCCTGCGTCACCTGCGCCCACGTCATGAGCCAGCGGCGGTCGTACCGGTCGACCATGACGCCGCCCACCAGCGACAGCAGCAGCCACGGCGCCGTGGTGGCGACGGCCACGCCCGCGACGAGCTGGGGGTCGTCGGTCAGCGCGGCGGCCATGAGCGGGATGGCGGCGACCAGGACGCCGTCGCCGAGCGTGGCGATCAGGTTCGCCGACCACAGGTAGCGGAACTCGCCGGGGAGCTTCGCGCCGCGCGGCGAGGCGGTCAGCTGGGACATGGGTCCTCCCGGACGCCGTCGAGGACGTGGAAGACGCCGGCGGGCAGCGCGGTCTCGTTGATCGTGAGGCCGATGACCGAGCTGTGCCGGGCGGGCGCGACGCGGGCGTCCACCCCCGCATGCCCGTTCGGCGTGTAGAAGAAGCCGTAGACGGCGCTCCACGGCTCCGCCTGGCCGGGCACCGGCTCCCCGCGGGGCGCCACGCGGTCCTGGACGATGGCGCCGGCCGGGAGTTCGGCCCGCAGCGCCGTCACCCATTCGGCGTCGGTGCGCTCCCAGCCGGGGACGACCCCCTTCCCTCCGTACAGGCCGCTCGGCTTGAGTATCAGCTCCTCCCGGCGTGCCCGGCACTCCTCGATCAGGTCGGGGGTGAGGACGCGGGTCCACGGGAGCACCCGGTCGAACAGCGCCCGCTCCTCGGCGGAGAAGGCGTCCCGGTGGCCGGGCCCGGACATCAGCGCCAGGCAGGCCTTCTCGCAGTACAGGTTGCTCTCCAGCGGGGCCCACAGCACGACCTCGCCGGACGCGTGCGCCAGGAAGAGCCGCTCGGCCTGCGCGAACGCCACCGGGTCGGCCAGCACCTGGTCGGTGTCGCAGCAGCGGTAGACGACGTCGATCCGGTCGCCGCCCATGTACACCCGGCCGCCGCGCACCTCCAGGCCGTCGAGCTCGCCGAGATGGCATCGGATGCCGCGGTCGAGGAGCGCCTGCTGGATCGGCCGCCAGAACTTCTCCCACTCCGCCAGCGCCCCCGGCGCCTCGACCATCGCCACCACGGGGTCGCCCGGCCCGGTGTCGCGCAGGGCCCGGGCGAGTTCGGCCGCGGTGTCGGTGTAGCCGAGGCGGTGCCCGGCGGCGAACGCGGCGAACGCCTCGTCCCGCAGGAACGCCCTGGGGCCCTCGCCGCTGCGGTCCCAGCCGCCCAGCTCGCTGCCGATGCCGATCTCCAGCAGCCGGAACGCCGTCCCGTCGTGGTGCACGTCGGCGCGCCCGAGCACCGGGGGGACGGCGCCGAGCCGGGTCATGAGCGCCCCCCGCTCGCCCCGCACGCCCACGGCCTCGGCGAACCGGCGGAGGTCGCCGTCGAAGAGCCGGTCGGGGAGCGAGAGCAGCACCTCGACCAGCCGCCGGAGGTCGGCGGCGAAGGCGCGCACCTCGTGCTCGTCGACGAACAGGGGCCGGGGCAGGTACCCGCCGTCCCAGGCCGACAGCGACGGGGCCAGCTCGACCTGCCGGA
>DASUCK010000659.1:0-2564 GCA_036276095.1 Nonomuraea sp.
CCTGATCCAGGCGCAGGAGGGCGAGCCCACCGATACGCTACGCTCCGTCATCGCCGCCGCCCGCCACCGCGGCCTCCACGTCCAGCACCGCCCGCCCCGCCGGGATCCGGATCCACGCCGGCCCGCCACCGCTCCACACCGCGGGGTCTGGATGCTCCTCCTGGCCCCGTCCACCCTGGTGGAGAACGATCCGCCCGGCACGGCGCCGGCCGACCCCCCACCCCCCGAACGCCCGGCCTTCCCGCCATCTCGCCCGCCGGACCCCGGTTCGCCGGTCCACACGGCCACCGCCGCCGACACGCTCGCGCACGCCGTACGCGAGATCCTGCCGATGTCGGCGGAGGCGGCGGTGAAGCTGGCCGACCGCCTGCTGCACCTGCTGGACCCGGACGACCCCGCCCTCGCGACCCACCTGGTCACCGTCACGGACGCGCACCTCGCCGCCGGTCGCCTGACCGACGCCGCCGCCCTCCTGCGCGAAAGCCTGCTGCGCCCGCTGCCCGAGGACGTCGCGACGGACCTGCGTACCCGCCTGACGCACGTGCTGCTGGCCCGCGGCCACGCGGAAGCGGCGACCATCGCGGCCCCCGCCGCCGCCGACCCCGCAACAGCTGCCACCGCCGACCCCGCAACAGTTGCCGCCGCCGACCCACCCGACCGGCACACCCCCGGTTCCAGCCACGACGAGGCACGCGCCGCCTACCTGTTCGCCCTGTCACTGGTCCACCCGGCCCGCACGGCGCCGGCAGCGGACCCGCCACCCCGCACGGGAGCGGCAGCGTCGGTGACCGCCCTGACCGCGGCCGAGACCACGTGGCCAACCGGCGACACGGAACGATCGCGACGCCTGGCCCGGCAGGCGGTGGACGCCGCCGACACCAGCGCCTCCCCGGTGTGGCGGATGCTCGCCCGCCTCGCCTACGCCCGCAAGCTGCTCGCCGCCGCCCAGTACACCGACGCCGGCGCCCACATCCAGCAGGCCGCCGACGAGCTGACCCGCCCCGGCCTGCCGACCGTCTACTCCCCGGCTCCCGCCATCGTCCAGGCCGAGCTCCTGACCAGGACCGGCAGCCCGCGCCAGGCTCTCGACCTGGCCGAGCGGGCGCTCCGCACCGCCTGCGAGACGAACGCCGCCCTGCTCATCCCGCTCGCCCACGCCGCCCTGGCCGAGGCCGCGCTGCGACTCGGCGACCTCGACAGGAGCCGCTGGCACGCGACGAGAGCGGAGAAACTCCTCACCCCCGGCAGCCCGCGGCTCTGGCCCGTCCACCACGACTGGCTCCAGACCCGCCTCGCCGCCGAACTCCACGGCCCCCGCCCCGCGGCCCGCCTGCTCACCGCCGGACGCCCCGCCCCGGCCGCGTACTGGCCGCTGCTGCTCGACGAACCCGGCGCGGCCCTCTGGCTCACCCGCCTCGGCCTGGCGGCCGGCGACGGCCGGCTCGCCGAGCACGCCCTCACCGCGGCCGAACACCTGGCCCAGCGCAACCCGCGCTGCCACCGGCTCGCCGTCGTCGCCCGTCACGCCAGGGCGCTGTACGCCGCCGACGCCCGCGACAAGGACGTCTCCGTCCTGCGCTGGGTTGCCGCCCAGCACCCCGACCGCTGGGACCGCGCCGGCGCCCTGGAGGACCTCGGCCATCGCCTCGCCACCCCGCCGCGCCCCGACCTCGGCGAGGCCAGCCGCGTGCTGCACGCCGCATTGTGCACGTTCGACCAGCTCGGCGGCGTACGCGACGCCGAACGCGTCCGCGCCCACCTGCGCCAGCTGGGCCTGGAACGGGTGCCGCCCCGCCAGGAGCGGACCCCCTGGCACGACTTCAGCGACACCGAACGCCTCATCGCCCAGCTGGTCAGCCAGGGTCTCACCAACCACCAGATCGCCGGCCGGATCTCGCTCTCGGCGCACACGGTGAACTACCACCTGCGCAAAATGTTCCGCAAGGTGAGCGTCAACTCACGCGTCGAACTCGCCCGCCTCGTCAACGAGTCGACGCACGCCACGTCCTGACCCCACCCGTCACGGGTGTTCGACGGCCGGCTCCGCGAGCCCCGTGCCGACGTCGGGAAACGAGCCGTCCCCGAACAGGACCCGCGCCGCCAGCGCCCGTCCGGCACGCCCCCGCAACACCGCCACCGCCGCCTCCGCCGCTGCCGGAGACCGGATCCCCGCGAACACCCGCCGCAACGCCAGCCGCCCCGCGAACCGCCTCCGCAACGCGCCCCCGTCATACCGGCCCAGCACCCGCGGATCACCGGTGCGCAGGTATTCCGCCGTGACCGCGGCGGCCAGCTCCGACATCCGCAGGCAAGGATCCAACCCCCCGGCCGTCAACGGCGACACCGCCCCCGCCGCGTCCCCGACCAGCAACCCGCCAGGACCCGCCAACCGCCGCAGCACACCCCCGACCGGGATCGGCCCGCCCCGGCGCTCGACCGGCCCGGCCGCCGCCGCCCGCCCCGGCGCGTCCGCGGCGAACTCCTCCAGCAGGTGCCGAACGCCGGCCCGCATGGCCCGCGGATACCCCGCGACCCCGACATGGGCATGCCGCCCGTCGTCGATG
>DASUCK010000660.1:0-13025 GCA_036276095.1 Nonomuraea sp.
GCCGCGTACTACCTGGACCTGGTGCTCGCGGCAGACGCGCGGCTGCGGACCCGCGAGCAGCTGGAGTGGCTGGCCCGGCTCGACGAGGAGAGCGACGACCTCAACGCCGCGGTGCGCTGGGCCACCGAGTCGGGACGGCTGGAGACGGCGCTGCGGCTGCTGGCCCACAGCGCCTGCTACTGGTGGATGCGCGGCAACCGCGTCACCAGCGCCGCCCTGGCCGCCGCGCTGCTGGCCAGGCTGGGGCCCACCCGGTTCGCGGGCCTGGAGGAGGAGTACGTCATGTGCGTGCTCGTCACCGCCTGGGCCGGGAACATCGACGACGGCGTGCGGGCCCGGCTGGAGGAGGTGCGCGGACTGCTGCCGCTGACGTACCTGCCGCAGCGGGTCGACTTCCTGATGATGCTGCTGTCGATGCTCACGGGGCCGCCCGACGACTTCGCCGGCGCCTATGCCGAGATCATGAGCAACACCGCCCGCCTCCCGCCCTGGCAGGAGGCGCTGGCCAGGGCCGGGGCGGCGTTCGTGCTCCAGGCGCTCGGCCGCGTCGACGAGGCCGTGGAGCACTTCGAGCGCGGCCTGGCCGCCTTCCGGGCCATCGGGGAGCGCTGGGGCACGGTGCTGGTGCTGTCCGGGCTCGGGCAGCTCTACCAGGAGCAGGGCGACCACCGCAGGGCGCACGCGCTGGCCGACGAGGCGCTGTCGATGGCTCGCGAGCTGGGCGCGACGACCGAGATCGCCGAGGCCCTGTGCCGGCGCGGCGACACCCTGCAGGACCTGGGCGACCCGGTGTCCGCCCGCGACGACTACGCCCTCGCGGCCGACCTGTCGCGCCGGAACGGCTCGATGGAGACGCTGGCCTGGGCGCACCTCGGCCTCGGCGAGGTCGCCCTGTCCCGCGGCGAGAACGACGTCGCCGGGGCCCTGCTGGCGCGCGCCCGCGACGAGTGCCCCGGCGACTGGTACAGCACCGAGGACACCCGCCGGCGCATCCACACGGCGCTGACCAAGCAGACCAAGCAGACCGGGCCGACCGAGCAGACCGGGCCGACCGGGCCGACCGGGCCGACCGAGCTGGCCCATGCGGCCCGGCTGGCCGAGGGCGGCCCGACGGTCAGCGAGCGGTAGGCCGGCGGTCAGGCGCCCCGGGCACCGTGGGCGCCATGAAGAACAAGTGGTCCTGCCTGGCCATCGCGTGCCTGGCCACCCTGCTCCTCTCGCTCGACCTGACCGTCCTGCACCTGGCCCTGCCGCAGCTGGTCGCCGACCTCGGCGCCGGCTCCACGCAGGTGCTGTGGATCGGCGACATCTACGGCTTCGCGCTCGCCGGCCTGCTCGTCACCATGGGCAACCTGGGGGACCGGATCGGCCGCAAGCGCTTGCTGCTGATCGGCGCGGCGGCGTTCGGGGCGGCCTCGGTCGTGACGGCGTACGCGCCGAACCCCGAGCTGCTGATCGCGGCGCGGGCGCTGCTCGGCGTGGCGGGAGCGACGATCATGCCGTCCACGCTGTCGATCGTCCGGAACGTGTTCACCGAACCCGGCGAGCGGACGGTGGCCATCGGCGTCTGGAGCGGCATGAGCGCGGCCGGCTTCGCCGTCGGCCCGGTGGTGGGCGGGCTGCTGCTCGACCACTTCTGGTGGGGCTCGGTGTTCCTGATCAACGTGCCGGTCATGCTGCTGGTGCTGGCCGGTGGCCTGCTGGTGCTGCCGGAGTCGCGGAACCCGGGGGCCGGCCGGATCGACCCGGTCAGCGTGGCCATGTCGTTCGCCGGCGTCGTGACCGTCGTGTACGCCGTGAAGGAGGCCGCCCACCAGGGCCTGGCGCACGCCGACGTGGCGGTCGCGGGCGTGGCGGGGATCGTCCTGACGGGCCTGTTCGTGTGGCGGCAGACGCGGCTCGCCGAGCCGCTGATCGACGTGCGGCTGTTCGCGCGGCGGGCGTTCGGCGCCTCCATCGTCACCAACCTGCTGGCGATCTTCGCGATGTCCGCCATGATGCTGATGTTCGCGTGGTATCTCCAGCTCGTGCTCGGCTGGTCGCCGCTCCAGGCGGGCCTCGCCCAGCTGCCCGGCGGCCTGAGCGGCGCGGTCGGCGGCGTGCTGGCCGCCCGGCTGATCCGCCCTCTCGGCCGCAACGGCGTCGTCGCGCTCGGCCTGGCCATGAACGCCGGCGCGTTCCTCTCCTACAGCACCCTCGGGTTCGAGCTGAACTACCTCACGCTGCTGCCCGCCATGATCATCGGTGGGGTGGGGGTCGGGTTCGCGTTCACGGTCAACAACGACAACGTGCTGGCCACCGCGCCCAGGGACCGCGCCGGGGCGGCGGCCGCGGTGTCGGAGACGGCGTTCGAGCTGGGCGGCGCGCTCGGCATCGCGATCCTGGGCACCGTGCTCAACAGCACGTACCGCGCCAACCTGGCGCTCCCTGCCGGGGTGCCGGCGGAGGCGGCCGCGGAGTCGCTGGCCGGCGCGTACGGCGTCGCCTCGGCGCTGCCGGCCGGGCAGGGCGCGGAGCTGCTGCGGGCGGCGCGGTCGGCGTTCCTCGACGGGGTGCACGTGATGTCGCTGGCCACGGCGGCGCTCCTGGCCGCGGTCGCGGTGCTGGCCCTGGTGGGGCTGCGCGGCGTGCCGAAGGAGATCCCGGAGGAGGTGCTGGCCGCGCGGGCGTGACGCCGGGGCCGGACGCACGCTTTCGCCCAGCTCCCGTATGCCTCGTTCCGGCGCGGCCGGCGTTCCCCTGCGGTCAGCCGATCCGGTTGGTCGGGCAGCGGCGGGTGGTGGTCGGGGAGAGGCTGTCGAGGCGGGCGCCGATCAGCCTGGCGATGCCCTCGACGGTGGCCACGCCCGCCGCCTCGCCCGGCTGATGGTCGGTCTGCACCGACAGCAGCAGGTCGCGGCCGGGGCCCACGATCCGGCCGTAGCTGGTCACGGCCCACGTGCCGCTGACGAACGGGCGCGGCGTCCAGCCGTTCTTCAGCGCCACGCGGTCTCCGGGGCGGGCGGCGGCACTGACGCCCCAGGCCTGCTCCTTGTTGACCTGCTCCATCAGGCTCAGCACCAGCCGCCGGTCGCGGGCGCCCAGCCCCCTGCCGCCCTTCACCAGGACCTTCAGCAGGCGGATCCGGTCGGCGGGGCTGGTGGTGGTGCCGCCCCAGTAGACACCCGGCCCGGGGGCCGTGTGGCGCAGGCCGGCCCGGCGGTAGAAGGACTCCATGGCGCCGCCGCCGCCGACGCGGGACCACATCGCGTCGGCGGCGCTGTTGTCACTCTCCTTGATCATGCGGGTGGCGAGGTCCTGTTCGCTCTCGTCGAGGCCGCCGCCGCGCCCGGCCAGCAGCGCCATGACGATGTCGACCTTGGCGCCGCTGGCGGTGATCAGGTCGCTCTGCTGCTCGCCCTGGCCCAGGCGGACGCCGGTGACGAGGTCGTGAGCGGCGTAAACGATTCGTCCTGGGCGAGTGCTGACATATTGGGAAATTTCGCGTTTAAGCCGGGCGCGGGCTTCGATTCCCGCCCGGGGATCGTGGAATCTCAGCACGCATCGCGCGACCTTGACCGGCTGCTGCACGACCGGCACCTGCTGCTCGGCCCCACACCCTGCCACCAGCATCACACCGGCGCAGGCGACACACCTCGCACGCATGCCCACCCCCCGTGAGCTCATACGGGGGTCGGCAACCTCCTGCCCTCAGGTCAGGAGTCGAATCCCAGCCCCATCCTGTCGAGGGTGCGCAGCCACAGATTGCGCCGGCCCTCGTGCCGGTCGGCCTGCGCGATCGACCACCGGGTGAACTGGATCACTCCCGACCGCACCGGCTCCGGCGGGAACGGGATCGGCTTCTCCTTCACCATCCGCAGCTCGGTCCGCTCGGTGCGCTCGCCCGACAGCAGGTCGAGCATCACGTTGGCGCCGAACCGGGTGGCCCCGACGCCCATGCCGGTGTAGCCGGTCGCGTAGACCAGCCGACCGCCGTGCGCCTGCCCGTAAAAGGCGCTGAAACGGCTGCAGGTGTCGATCACCCCGCCCCACCGGTGCGTGAACCGCACCCCGTCGAGCTGCGGGAACGTGTCGTAGAAGTGCCTGGCCAGGGTGACGAAGGTCGCGTCGCGCTGGTCGTACTCGGGTTTGACCAGGCCGCCGTTGTAGTAGACGGCGTCGTAGCCGCCCCACAGGATGCGGTTGTCGTCGGTCAGGCGGTAGTAGTGGAAGCGGTTGCCGGAGTCGCCGACGCCCTGGCGGTTGCGCCAGCCGACCGCAGCGAGCCGGCCGGCGGTCAGCGGCTCGGTCACGAGCGCGTAGTCGTACACCGGGACCACGAAGTGCCTGAGCCGGCGCAGCAGCGGCGGGAAGGCGCCGGTGCCGAGGGCCACCTGGCGGGCGGTGACGGCGCCGAAGGGGGTGCGCAGCGTGATCGTGGCGCCGTCGTCGCGCAGTGAGCGGACCGGGCTGCGCTCGTGGACGCGTACGCCGAGCCGCAGGCACGCCGCCCGCAGCCCCCACGCCAGCCGCGCCGGGTCGAGCATGGCGCAGCCGCTGCGCTCCCAGAGCCCGCCGAGGTAGGTCGGCGAGTCGATCTCGGCGCGCACCTGCTCCCGGTCCAGCGGCACGTAGTCGAGGCCGAGCTCGGCGATCAGGTCGAGGTGCTCGCTGAGGGCGTCGAGCTGCCACGGTTCGGTGGCCACGTGCAGCTCGCCGGTGCGTTCGAAGGAGCAGTCGACGTCGTGGCGGTCCAGCGTGCGCTCGATCTCGTCGAGGTTGGCGACGCCCATGCGCTCCAGGCGCTCGATCTCGTCCGGCCACCGTTCCAGCCCGTTGGCCAGGCCGTGGGTGAGGGTCGCCAGGCAGAACCCGCCGTTGCGGCCGGTGGCCGCCCATCCGATCCGGCGCCCTTCGAGCAGCACGACGTCGCGGGCCGGGTCGCGTTCCTTGGCCATCAGCGCGGTCCACAGCCCTGAGAAGCCGCCGCCGACGACGACCAGGTCGGCGGCGGTGTTTCCGGTGAGCCGCGGCTGCGGCTCGGGTCTGGCCGGGCTGTCCAGCCAGTACGGCTTGCGCTCCGCGTCAGCAAGCGCCTTCAGCGGATCCACAAATCCCACTTCCCTACGAGATGTCAGGTACGGCGCCGCCCGGCGACCGCGTTCCCGATCGCGATCAGCACCCCGATGCCGAAGATCAGCGTACCCATGACGTTGACCTGCGGCGGGATTCCCGTCTTCACCGCGCCGACGATCCACAGCGGGAAGGTCACGGTGGAGCCGTTGACGAAGCTGGTGACCACGTAGTCGTCGACCGACAGCGCGAACGACAGCATCGCCCCCGCCATCACGCCCGGCATGATCGACGGCAGCGTGACCTGCCGGAACGTGCCCCACGCCGAGGCCCCGAGGTCCCTGGCCGCCTCCTCCAGCGACGGGTCCAGCCCGACCACCCGCGCCCGCACTGTCACCACCACGAACGACAGCGAGAAGAGCACGTGCGCGACGATGACCGTGTTGGCGTCGCGCGGCACGTTCCCCGAGACGAACAACGACAGCAGCGACGCGCCCATGACCAGCTCGGGCGTGGAGATGGCGGCGAAGACCAGGAAGGTCGTGACGCCCTTGCCGCGGAACCGGTGCCGGCCGAGCGCGAGGCCCAGCATGGTGCCGACGACGACGGTGACGAGCGTGCTGACCGCGGCGATGACCAGCGAGTTCCGCAGCGCCACGGTGAGGTCGGAGATGTCGAGGAGCTCGGCGTACCACCTGAGCGTGAAGCCCTGCCAGGTGGTGTTCGACTTGCTCTGCTTGTCGTTGAAGCCGAACAGGATCATCACGGCGATCGGCGAGGCCAGCCACAGGATGACCAGCCAGGTGTAGGCGTGGAGGACCCGGTCGCCCAGCCGGCCGCCGTGGACGACCCGGTCCCCGCCGCCCAGCACGCCCCTCATCGGGCCGCCGCCTGGAGGACGTTCTCGGTGCCGAGCGCGCGGGCGTAGCCGAAGATGCCCACGAGCAGCACCGCCATCAGCGTGAACGACAGCGCCGAGGCGGTCGGGTAGTTCAGGTTCGTGAGGTACTCGGTCTGGATGATGTTGCCGATCATCGTGTTCGAGGTGCCGCCGAGGATGGCCGCGTTGATCGGGTCGGCCGTGGCCGGCACGAACGTCATCAGCACCCCGGCGAACACCCCCGGCAGCGACAGCGGCAGCACCACCCGGCGGAAGGCGGCCGCGCGGGTGGCGTACAGGTCCTGCGCGGCCTCCACCACCCGCGGGTCCACCCGTTCCAGCGCCACGTAGATCGGCAGGATCATGAACGGCAGGAAGTTGTACGTCAGCCCGCCCACCACGGCCGCCGCCGTGGCCAGCACGTGGAAGTCCGCCGGCAGCAGCCCCCAGTCCTTCAGCGTGCCGAACAGGATGCCGTTGTCGGACAGCAGGAAGTTCCACGAGATCGTCCGCAGCACGAACGACACGAAGAACGGCAGCAGGAGCAGGAACAGGTACATCGACTTGCGCCGGCCGCCCTTGAAGGCGATCCAGTACGCCGCCGGGTACCCGATCACCAGCATGAGCACGGTCGCCAGGCCGCCGTACACCAGCGAGCGCGCCAGCTGGGTGCTGTACCTGCCGAGCGCGTCCCCGTAGGTGGAGACGCTGAACGTCATGGCGTAGCCGTCGATCGCGTTGCCGGTCTGCAGCGACACCGACGCCATGGCCGCCATGGGCACGACCAGGAAGACGCCCAGCCACATCCAGCTCGGCAGGACCAGCAGGTAGGGGGTGAGCCGCCGCATCGCCTACGCCTGGGTGATGGACTGGAAGATCGGGTTGAAGATCTGCAGCTGGGTGTTGCTGAGCGTCGTGTACGTGCGGAGCTTGGCGTAGTCGGCCTCGGTCGGGAACATGAGGGGGCTGTCCACCATGTCCTCCAGCGCCTTCTTGTCCTCGCCCGCGGCCGACGCGGCCTTCTCCCTCAGCAGGTCCTGGACGGCGGGGACGGGAGTGACGAACTGGATGTACTCGTCCAGCTCGGCGGCCACGGCCGGCTGGTAGAGGTGGTCCATGAGCATGAGCGCGTCCACCGGGTTGGCCGCGCCCTTGGGAATGAGCATGTTGTCGGTCCAGATCGTGCCGCCCTCCTCGGGCACGACGAACCTGACCGGCTCGCCGGCGAGCTGCCGCTGGAAGACGTCGCCCGACCAGGCCATGGTCAGCCAGACGTCGCCCTTGGCCACGGCATCGATGTAGCTCTGATCGTAATATTTCCGGACAATTCCGGCGTCTCGCTGCTCCTTGAGCTTCTCCCCGGCCTTGCGCCAGTCGTCCTCGGTCGACTTCTCCGGGTCGATGCCCAGCGCGAACATGCCGAAGTTCGCGATCTCCTGCGCGTCGGCCATCATGCCGACCCGACCCTTGTACCTGGGGTCGAACAGCGCCTGGATGCTCGTGATGTCGTCCTTGACGTGGTCGGTGTTGTACGCGATCCCCGTCACGCCCGAGGTGTACGGGATCGTGTACGTGTTCCCCGGATCGTAGACCCGCTCCTTGTACTTCTGCCCGGCGTTGGCCGCGAAGTTCGGCAGCCGCGAGTGGTCGAGGGGCACGCAGTAGCCCAGCTCGATCATGTGCTGGAGGTGCACGCCGTTGGTCATGACGACGATGTCGTAGCCGAGCGACTGCCCGGCACGGAGCACGGGGTCGGCCTTGCCGAAGAACTCGGCGTTCTCCTGGATGACCTCCTTGTACTCGTACGAGATGCCGGTGGCCTGCTGGAACTTCTTCAGCGGGCCCTGGTCCTCGGGCATGTACTCGGGCCAGTTGGCGAAGACGACCTTGCCGTGCTTGGTCTGCCCGGACCAGAAGTCCTTGACGGCGTCGGGCTTGGGCGCGGCGGCCTTCTGGCCCTGCACGCCGCACGCGGCCAGCGCGAGCCCGGCGGCCGACAGCCCGGCGATCTTGAATGCCTCACGACGCGGGAGGCGCGGACGGGAGTTCATGAGGTGCGTCAACTTCCAATCACGTACGAGTGCTGCGCCTGCCAGGACAGCCAGACGGAGTCTCCCCGCTCCGCCGTGGCCGTGGCGTCGTGCGCGTTCTGCTGGAAAACCGTGATCTCGGCCCCGTCCGCGAGAGACACGGCGTAACTGTTGTAGGTGCCCAGGTAGACCACCTCGGCGACGGCCCCGCGCACGGAGCTGAGGCCGCTCGCGGGCTCGTCGGTGCCGATGGTGATCTTCTCGGGCCGGACGGTCACCGTCACCCCGCCCTCGTGCCCCGGCACCAGCACGCGCCCTCCGGCGATCTTCAGCTCGCCGCCGATCGCGGTGCCCGCGAGCAGGTTGGAGGTGCCGATGAAGCCGGCCACGAACGCGGACGCGGGCCGTTCGTAGATCTCCCGCGGCCTGGCCAGCTGCTCGACCAGGCCGTCGTTCATGACGGCGATGCGGTCGCTCATGGTGAGCGCCTCGTTCTGGTCGTGCGTCACGTACACGAACGTGATGCCCACCTCGCGCTGGATGCGTTTGAGCTCGATCTGCATGGCCTGGCGCAGCTTGAGGTCGAGCGCGCCGAGCGGCTCGTCGAGCAGCAGCGCCCGCGGCCGGTTGACCAGCGCCCTGGCCAGCGCCACCCGCTGCTGCTGCCCGCCGGACAGCTCGCGCGGCCGGCGCCTCTCCCGGCCGCCCAGGTCGACGATCTCCAGCATCTCGCCGACCCGCCGCCTGATCTCCTCCTGCGGCGTCCTGCGCTGCTTGAGCCCGAAGGCCACGTTGTCCCAGACGCTCATGTGCGGGAAGAGCGCGTAGGACTGGAAGACCATGTTGACGTCGCG
The DNA here is from genome assembly GCA_036276095.1 of Nonomuraea sp. Classification (GTDB taxonomy): domain Bacteria; phylum Actinomycetota; class Actinomycetes; order Streptosporangiales; family Streptosporangiaceae; genus Nonomuraea. The sequence goes on from DASUCK010000660.1 coordinate 8,817, forward strand.
CTTGTTCGGCGGCACGTCCGTGACGTCCCGGCCGTGCAGCTTCACCAGGCCCTTCGTCGGCGCCTCGAAGCCGGCGACCATGCGCATGGTCGTGGTCTTGCCGCACCCGGACGGGCCGAGGAGGGAGAAGAACTCCCCCTCGGCGATGTCCAGCGAGATCCCCTTGACGGCGCGTACGGTCTCGCCGTGCGCCAGGTATTCCTTGACGACGTCCGCAAGCTCGATGGCCGTGGTCATCGCGGGCTAGTCACCGATGTAGTGCATGACGTGCTTGACGCGGGTGTAGTCGTGCAGGCCGAACACCGACAGGTCCTTGCCGTACCCCGAGTGCTTGAAGCCGCCGTGGGGCATCTCCGACACGAACGGGATGTGCGTGTTCACCCAGACGACGCCGAAATCCAGCTTGTTCGACATGCGCATCGCGCGGCCGTGGTCGGACGTCCAGACCGAGCCGCTCAGGCCGTACTTGACGTCGTTGGCCTTGGCCAGGGCGTCGGCCTCGTCCGAGAACGTCTGGACGGTGATCACGGGGCCGAAGACCTCCTTCTGCACCATCTCGTCGTCCTGCCTGAGGCCGTCGATGACGGTCGGGGCGAAGAAGTAGCCCTTGTCGCCGACCCGGTGTCCGCCGGTGCGGACCTTGGCGTGCGCGGGTGCGCGGTCCACGAAGCCCTGCACCCTGGCCAGCTGGTTCGCGTTGTTGAGCGGGCCGTAGAGCGCGTCCTCGTGGTCGAGGTCGCCGGTCACCGTACCGGCCGCGGCCTCGGTGAGCGCGGCCACGAACTCGTCGTGCACGCTCTCCTGGACGAGCACCCGGCAGGCGGCGGTGCAGTCCTGGCCGGCGTTGTAGAGGCCGGCGGTGGCGATGTCGGCGGCGGCCTTGCGTAGGTCCTTGACGTCCTCGAACACCACGACCGGCGCCTTGCCGCCGAGCTCCAGGTGCACCCGCTTGAGGTCGTCGGCGGCGCTCTTGGCCACCGACATGCCCGCGCCCACCGAGCCGGTGATCGCGACCATGGCCGCGGTCGGGTGGCTGACCACGAGCGCGCCGGTCTCGCGGTCGCCGGTCACGACGTTGAAGACGCCGGGAGGCAACACCTCGCCGAGGATCTCGGCCAGCTTCAGAGTGGAGACCGGGGTGGTGTCGGACGGCTTGAGCACGACCGTGTTCCCGGCCGCGAGCGCCGGGGCGATCTTCCAGACGGCCATCATCATCGGGTAGTTCCACGGCGTGACCTGCCCGACCACGCCGATCGGCTCGTGCCTGATGACACTGGTGTGATCGGCGAGGAACTCGCCGGCCGTGGGCCCTTCGAGGGTGCGCGCGGCGCCGGCGAAGAAGCGGAAGTGGTCGGCGGCGACCGGGGTCTCGTCGTCGGCCATGCGGGCGCGCGGCTTGCCGGTGTTGCGGCACTCCGCCTCGTTGATCTCGTCGGCCCGCGCCTCGATGGCGTCGGCCACCTTGAGCAGCAGGTTGGCCCGCTCTCCCGGCGTGGTGACGCCCCACGAGTCGAACGCGGCCGCCGCCGCGGCGAAGGCGGCGTCGACGTCATCCGGCCCCGACACCGGGGCCTGCACGTAGGGCTCGCCCGTGCACGGGTCGACGATGTCGGAGAACCGCCCGCTCTTGGCGTCCACGAACTGACCGTTGATGTAGTTCTGCAGACGGGTGGTCAAGGTGATGACCTCCTCGTGACGTGGCTGGAGATGCCGCGACTCTTACAGAGTGAAAGCATCCGGACAAGGGATTTCGTGGTGAAGATATCAAACTGCTACGAATTCGCTTGACAGACTGCCAGGAACTGACAACATGTCGCAGCAGGACGGCAACCCGGCGGGAACGCCCCCGTAACGCCGGACCGCTAGGAGGATCCCTCTCAGATGACGACGCCGCCCCGGGTACGCCGGAACAACTCCACCTCCGGTCCCGTCGTGCTCGACGACCTGTCCAAGCAGATCATCGAACAGCTCCAGGCCGACGGGCGCATGCCGTACGCGGCCATCGGCAAGGCGGTGGGCCTGTCCGAGGCCGCGGTGCGCCAGCGCGTCCAGCGCCTGCAGGAAGCCGGCGTCATGCAGATCGTCGCGGTCACCGACCCACTCACGCTCGGCTTCCCGCGGCAGGCGATGATCGGCATCACCTGCGAGGGCGACCTGGAGGCGGTGGCCGACGAGCTCGCCGCCATCGGGGAGATCGACTACGTGGTGCTGACGGCCGGCTCGTTCGACGTCATCGTCGAGGTCGTGTGCGAGGGCGACGGCCACCTGCTGGAGATCCTCAGCAAGATCCGCGCCATCCCCGCCGTCCGTGCCACCGAGTCGTTCGTCTACCTCAAGCTGCGCAAGCAGAGCTACTCCTGGGGCACCCGCTAGCCGACCCGGTGCGCGGGGGCCCGTTGGCCTCGATCTCGGCGATGCCGCTCATGTCCGCCTCTCCTGGAGGGCCAGCAAGCTGACGAGGTCGTAGGCCACGTGGGAGGCGGCGATCGAGGTGATCTCCGCGTGGTCGTACGCGGGGGCCACCTCGACCACGTCGGCCCCGACGAGGTCGCAGCCGGCCAGCCCGCGCAGGATCTCCAGCAGTTCCCTGCTGGTGAGGCCGCCCGCCTCCGGGGTCCCCGTGCCCGGCGCGTGGGCGGGATCGAGCACGTCGATGTCGACGGAGACGTACAGCGGGCGCCCCCCGACCCGCTGCCGCAACACGTCGATCACCTCGTCGAGGCCGCGCCGCAGCACGTCGGCCGCCGTCAGGACGCCGAACCCGAACCGGCGGTCGTCCTCCAGGTCCTTCTTTCCGTACAGCGGCCCGCGGATGCCGACGTGGCTGACCGCCTCGGTGTCCAGCAGCCCTTCCTCGACCGCCCGCCGGAACGGCGTCCCATGCGTGTACTCGGCCCCGAAGTAGGTGTCCCAGGTGTCGAGATGCGCGTCGAAGTGCACCAACGCCACCGGCCCGTGCCTGCGGGCGGCCGCCCTGAGCAGCGGGAGCGCGATCGTGTGATCTCCTCCGATGGTGACCAGCCGCGCCTCGAAGCCGCTCGCCGCCTCCTCGATCGCCGCGATGGCGGCCCCGATGTCGAACGGGTTGACCGCGACGTCGCCGGCGTCGACCACCTGGACGCGCTCGAACGGCGACACGTCCAGCGCCGGGTGGTAGGGCCGCAACAGCCTCGACGCCTCCCGTACGGCGGCGGGCCCGAACCTGGCGCCGGGCCGGTACGACACGCCGGCGTCGAACGGCACCCCCACCACGGCGACGTCGGCCCGCTCGACCTCGTCGAGCCGGGGCAGACGGGCAAAGGTGGCAGGCCCGGCGAAACGCGGGACCCGCGAGGAGTCGACGGGACCGATATGCATGTCGGCCAGTGTCCGTCACGCTTCCGACCTGTGGCAATCGGCCCACCAGAAGTCGCGCGGCGCGCGTTGTGGCCACCCACAACCACCGGTGCGCACGTCAAGGGGAGGTGCACGGAGGGGGCGCGCCGGGGAGGGGCGTCGTGCCGTTGCGCCACCGCTTCCCGGTACGCGAGTTGATCCCAACGATCCGGCACGCCTCGCGGCTGCTGAAGCCTTGATCCATGAGGCGGAAGTATTCCTCCCGCTCCCTGGTCAGCTTCTTCCGCCCCTGCGGCGTCCGAACCTTCCGGATCTCGAACTCCATCGCACTCCCCAAGCTGGGGTGTTGGGACGACCGCTAGAACGGAAGGACAGGTAGACGGGGCACTTCTCGCGCGCTCGCAGGCTGGCCAGGTAGTACGGCCAGGAGAAGTGCTTGCTCGGGTCCTCCCCTCGCTGGGTCTCCAGGATCACGCCGACCTTGTCGCGGCCGCTCCCGTAGAGCAGGGCACCTCGTGTTGCGCACCAGGCATCGCCCTGGCATTACCCAATATGTTCGAAGAATTACCGTCAGTTTCCCACATGCAGGGTGGCGATCTCCCACGCCCGCAGCGGCAGGCGCACCACCCCGTCCTCGACCGGTACGGGGTCGCCGGCGCGGCCCCGCAGGTCCGCGTGCCGGGCGCGGGCGAAGCGGCCGGAGACGACCGCCTCGGTGTCGTTGGGAGTGAGAGCGACGACGCGCAGCTCGCGCCAGTCGTCGCGCACGCGCAGCGACGTCATCACCACGCCGTCGCCCGTCACCGACAGGCCCGCCGCCGGCGCCGGCAGCGGGCGCTCCCGGTCGCCCTGGCCGGGGACCACCAGCAGGTC
>DASUCK010000661.1:0-4217 GCA_036276095.1 Nonomuraea sp.
AGCTCGCTCTCGCGCGGGTGGTCCCTGGCCCACCTGGCGGCCAGGCAGATCGCGAGGAGGGTGGCCAGGGAGACGGTGAGGCGGGCGGCGTTGGTGGCCGGATCGATCGCGTACGACTCGAACGCCACGCGGTCCGGGCGGGTCAGGGCGGCCAGCGTGGCGGCGGCCGCGGCGACCAGGGCGATCGCGCAGATCCACGCCACGACGTGCTGGCGCCGCCTGGGCAGGAAGAGGCCGATGACCAGGCCGGTCACGGCGCCGGCCAGGATGATCAGCTCGGGGAGGAGGGCGACCGGGTCCATCGACATGGGGCCGGGCATGGGCATGGTGCCGGGGCTGGGGCTCATGGGGCGGCCAGGGTGGCGAGGGCGCGGGCGGCGGGCTCGATGAGGTCGAGCAGCCAGCGCGGGGCGAGGCCGATGGCCAGCGAGAGGGCGAGCAGCGGGGCGATCGCGGCCAGCTCGTGGGGGCGGGTGTCGGTGATCCGGCCGGTCAGCTCGCCCGGGCGGCCGAGGAAGGCGCGGTGCAGGACGCGTAGCAGCAGCGCGGCCGTGATGAGGATGCCGACGACGGACAGCGCGCCCGCGACCACCGCTCCGGCCCCGATCACACCGACAAAAATCTGAAACTCCGCGATAAATCCTGACAAGCCGGGTAGTCCCAGCGACGCGAACACCGCCACCGCCGTCAACCCCGTCAGCACCGGCGCCCGGCCCGCGATCCCGCCGTACCGGTCGAGGTCGTAGCTGCCCGCCCGGTCCCACAACACGCCCGTGACCAGGAACAGCGCCCCGGTGACCAGCCCGTGGCTGACCATCTGGGTGACGGCGCCGCTGACCGCCAGCTCCCCGGTCTTCCGCCCGGCCGCGATGCCGACCGCGCCGAGGGCGAGCACCACGTACCCCATGTGGTTGACCGAGGTGTAGGCGATCAGCCGTTTGAGGTTGCCCTGGGCGAGCGCCACCAGGGCGCCGTACAGGACGCTGACCACGCCGATCACCATGATCGGCCAGGCGTACGCGCGCCACTCCCCGGGCAGTATGGGCACGGCGATGCGGGCCAGGCCGTACGTGCCCATCTTGAGCAGCACCCCCGCCAGGATCGCCGACCCGGCGGCGGGCGCGTCGGTGTGGGCCGGCGGCAGCCACGTGTGCACCGGCACGACCGGTGTCTTGACCGCGAGCCCCACCCCCACCGCGAGCAGCACCAGCGCGCCCGCGCCCGGCGGGCGGCGGGTCAGGTCGACCATGTCGAACGTGTGCGGCTCGGCGGCCAGGTAGAGGCCGATGAAGCCGAGCAGCAGCGCCAGCGACCCGAGGAACGTGTACAGGAAGAACTTCAGCCCCGACCTAGCCCGGTCCCCGTGCCCCCATCCGACGATCACGAAGTACATGCCGACGATCGACAGGTCGAAGAACACGAAGAACAGCAGCAGGTCGAGCGCGGCGAACAAGCCGAGGCAGACCGTCTGCAGGAAGAGGAACAACGCCGCGTACGCCTTCGGCCGGCGGGTCTCGCGGATCGAGTAGACGGCGCAGACCAGGAACAGCACGGCGGTCATCGCGATCAGCGGCAGCGACAGGCCGTCCACGCCGACGTGGTAACCGGCGTTGAGCGAGGGCACCCAGCGGAGCCTGGTCTCGTACGCGAGGCCGGTGGCGGGGTCGTACCCGGCCCAGAGGCCGATCACCAGCGCGAGGTCGGCGGCGGTGGCCGCGATCCAGACCCGCCCGGCCGCGCGCCGGCCGACCCCCGGCAGGGCCAGCAGCGCGGCGGCCGCCAGCGGCAGGAAGATCACGACGGAGAGCACGCTCACCTCACGATCACGAACGCCACGGCCAGCAGGATCAGCACGGTGACGGCCTGCGCGAGATAGGTGTGCACCAGCCCGGTCTGCAGCCGCCGGACGAGCCTCCCGAGCCGCGCCGCCGCCCGGGCGACGGCCCGCACGACCCCGTCCACGCCTCCTTCGAACGGCGACCGGACGAGCCTGGCGGCCCCGAGACCGGCCCGCGCGACGCCCTCGACCGCCGCGTCGACCACGTGGTCGTCGAACCACGCCACGCCTCTGGCCACCGCCGTCACCGGCCGCCAGACCACCCCGACCGCGGCCCGCTCCAGGCCCAGCCAGTCACGGAACACCGCTGTCCCCGGGGCGGCGACGTCCCAGGGCTGTGCGCGGGTGGCCGCGCGCTGCCGGGCGGCCAGCGTCCCGAGGACGACGGCCACCGCCAGCACCCCCGACAGCGCCGGCCCGCCCGCCGCAGGACCGGCCGCGCCCGGTTCGCCCACCAGCCGGGCCCACGCCTGGAACACCGCGGGCAACCCGACGACCCCGAGCCCGGCCGCCCCGAGCGCCAGCACCCCCATCGGCCCCCACTCCCACGGCCCGACGGACCCGGACGCCCGTCCCGGCGCGGTGTCCGGCCGACCGCCGGCTCCCCCGCCGCGCGGCTGGCCGCCCTCCCCTGTACGGGTCGAGGGGCCGGGCCGCCAGACCGCGTGCAGGGCCTTGGCCGAGTACGCGGCGGCCAGGAGGGCGGCGACCAGCAGCATCGCGTGCAGCCACGGGTCCCGTACCGAGGTCAGGATGAGGTCTTTCGTCACCCACAGCGACAGCGGCGGCACCCCGGCCAGCGCCACCGCGCCCACCGCGAACGCGAGCCCTGCCTGCGGGAACCGCCGCCCGGCCCCGGCCAGCTCGGGCAGCCGCTGGGTGCCCAGCACGGACAGCCACGCCCCCGCCGCCAGGAAGAGCAGGCTCTTGACGGCGGCGTGCGCGACCAGGTGGGCCGCCCCGCCCGCCACGGCGGCCGCGCCCGCCGCCGCCACCACGAACCCGAGCTGCGCGCACGTGGAGGCGGCCAGCAGCTGCTTGAGCTCCCGCTGCGCGACGGCGACCGCCCCCAGCAGCAGCGCGGTCACCGCGCCCGCCCACGTCACCACGACCGCCGCCCACCCGGTGGCCGCCAGCAGCCCGTGCACCCGGAGCAGCAGGTACGCCCCCGCCGCCACCATCGTCGCCGAGTGCAGCAGCGCCGACACGGGACTCGGCCCGTCCATCGCCCGCGACAGCCAGTACGCGAACGGCCCCTGCGCCGACTTCCCGAGCGCCGCCAGCACGATCCCGCCCGCGACCAGATCCCGCCACGGCGCGCCGATCCCGTCCAGCCCGGCGAGCCGCAGCGTGCCGCCAGCCAGGGCGGCACCGGCCGCGACGTACAGGCCGAGGTCCCCGGCCCGGGTGGTGACGAAGGCGACGGCCCCGGATCGCACCCGCCGCGGCTCGTGCCACCAGTAGCCGATGAGCGCGTACGACATGGCGCCCATGACCTCCCATCCCACCAGCAGCAGGACGAGGTCGGCGGCCGTCACGGTCAGCAGCATCGCGGCCACGAAGACCAGCATGAGCCCGTGGAAGCGGGCCTCGCGCAGCCGCCCGGCCGCGAACACCAGCACGCCCAGCCCGGCCGCCGCCACGGTGACCGCCATCACCGCCGACAGCCCGTCGACGGCCAGCCCCTCGCCGAGCCCGAACCCGACGTACGGCCCGACGTCCGCGGCCGGCCGGGCCACCGCCGCGCCCACGGCCACCGCCAGGGTGAGCGCGGCCGCGGCGAGCGAGATCGTACGGGCGGCCCTGCGCAGGAGCAGCAGGAGTCCGCCCGCCGCGGCGGGCAGCAGCACGAGCAGGGCGTTCACCCTTTGAGGTCTTCCGCGTCGTCGGTCATGTCCACGTCACGGGCACGGAAGATCGCGGTGGTGACCGCGAACCCCATCGCCATCTCCAGCGCCATGACGGTGACGGCGACCAGCACGAGGACCTGGCCGTCGGCGGCGTGCGGGGCGACGAAGTACCAGAACGCGCCGCCGGCCACGATCAGGCCGTTGATCATGAGTTCGATGCCCATCATGAGCATGACGATCGACTGCTGGGTCAGCGCGCCGTACAGGCCGACCGCGAACAGGGCGGCGGCGAGCAGGAGGAACGCCTGGAGAGTCATCGGTCGTACCGCCCCCGGTGGGTGGCCAGCACCACGGTGGCGATCATCGTCGCCAGGATGGCCACGCCGATGACCATCATGACCAGCATCTTCTGCTCCATGAGCGCCGTCCCGAGCGCGTGCGCGGGGTCGGCGGGCGGCGCGCCCTCACGGGACGGCCACGGCATCAGGAAGATCCCGGCGGCCAGCAGCAGGAAGACCGCACCCGCGATG
>DASUCK010000662.1:0-7210 GCA_036276095.1 Nonomuraea sp.
ACGCCCGGGCAGCACCGGTTCTGGTTCATGTGGGACGACCTGGTACGCGGCGCGATCGGCGCCGTCGTGCTGGTGGACACGCGCCGGCTCGCCGACAGCTTCCCGGCCATCGACTACTTCGAGGAGGCCCAGCTGCCGTTCATCGTGGGCGTCAACGGCTGGGACGGCCAGTACCCGCACAGCGACACGGAGGTGCGCGACGCCCTGACCCTGACGCCGCACATCCCGCTGGTACGGCTCGACGCCCGCAAGAAGGACTCGGTGAAGAGCACGTTGATCAACCTCGTCGAGCACGCCCTCATGGTGCGTACCGCCGTGCCCGGCTGGGGCGGCTGACCGCCGGCGGAGCCCCGGAGGTCTTCCGCCGGACAACCGGGCAGCCCGCCCGTCACCACGGGGAGCGCTCCGCGACGCCGGCGGCGCAGCGGAGCCGGCCGGCGAGGGTCATCCCTCCGAAGGCGCCGCGATGATCGACTTCACGTCGATCGGGCTGGTGATGTACTGGTAGGCGAGCATGAGGTCCGCCACCTTCTGCAGGCGCGGCGCCTCCAGCTTGGCCGGGTAGGCACCCAGAGTGATCTTCGCGGCGGTGGCCGCGTCGATCTTCGTGTACGTCGGCAGCATGGCCTCGATCTCCTTGCGGTTGCCGGAGGCGAGCTGCTGCGCCTTGGAGATCGCCCGGTTGAAGGCGGCCAGCGTCTTCGGGTTCTTCTGCGCCCACTCCTCGGTGGCCATCCAGCCCGCGATGGGCAGGTCGGCCGTCTCGCCGGTCATCGTGTCGGCGATCGTGCGGAAGCCGAGGGCGTTGGTGTTGGCGGTGATGAAGGGCTCGGTGATCCAGCCGGCGTCGGCCTGGCCGCTGGTGATCGCGTTGCCCATGTCGGGGAACGGCTTCTCGGCGAACTTGACGTCGTCCTTGGTCAGCCCGGCGGCCTTGAGCTGGGTCTCCACCGCGAGCGTGGCGATGTTGCTGAGGTTGTTGACCAGGACCGTCTTGCCCTTGAGGTCGGCCACCGTCTTGATGGGCGAGTCCTTCGGCACCATGATGTTGAACGTGTTGGGCGCCGCCTGGTACATGTCGGCGACCAGCTTGATCTTCTTGCCCTTGCTGACGGCCAGGAACGTCGAGACGTAGTTGGTCTGCGAGATGTCCAGGGCGCCGCTCTCGATCTGCGGCAGCGCGGCGGCCCCACCGGTGATCGTGACGGGTTCGACCGTCAGGCCCTCCTCCTTGAAGAAGCCCTTGGCGTTGGCGATGTAGAGCGCCACGGGGTCGGGGATGGGGAGGGCGCCGACCTTGATGGTGGTCTTCTCCAGCCCGTTGCCGCCGCCGGCGGCCGGGGGCTGCTCCTCGCCGCCGCCGCAACCGGCGAGCGCGAGGACGGCCGCGATGCTGATGACGAACGTGCGGCGGTGCGGTCTAGGTGCCATGGGGGGGTTCTCCTTGACGAATGGACCAGGTGGTGTTGTGCGGGAAGGTATCGGCGGAATGATCACATCGTGATCGGTCAGCCGGGCACCCGTGATGTCAAGCTGCTCCCCGCCCTGCCGCAGCGGCCGGCGATAATCGCGGTGACCCGCGGTGAACCGCGGAAATGCGCAGGTAGCGCTGGGTCCGGGACATGGAGGCTCCAGGAAGGAAGCATTGACGCCACGTAGGACGTGATCTCGCAGGTTGTGAAGCCTAGCGCAAGCGCGTATCGGAGCCGGACCCGCTTTTGGCGAATTATGGCTAAATATCATCACTTGATGTGATATTTCAGCATATGTTCGTATTCGCTGCGCCGGCTCCGGCAGGGAAGGATCAGCTAGGTCTGGCGTCGATGAGGCTCGCGCCGGCGCCCAGCTCGATGACGTCCGCCACGGTCAGCTCCGCCCGGCCGAGCAGTGCCCGGTACTCCTCGCGGCTGCGCTCCGTGCCGCCGTTGAAGATCGCCAGCATCCGCAGGTCGAGGTCCTTGCCCAGGTGCGGCGCCTCGTCGTCGGGCAGCACGACCTCCAGCACCAGAACCCTCCCGTCGGCGTTCATGGCCCGGCGAACGTTGCGCAGGATCTTGACGGCGTCCTCGTCGTCCCAGTTGTGCAGGACGCTGGCCAGCAGGTAGACGTCGGCGCCGGCCGGCACCGCCGCGAAGAAGTCGCCGGCGACGACCTCCACCCGGTCGGACAGCCCCTCCTCGGCCAGCGTCTGCGCCGCGTGCGGGACCACGTGCTCCAGGTCGAACAGCACGCCCCGCAGGTCCGGGTTGGCGTGCAGCACCGTGCTCAGGATGTGACCCTTGCCGCCGGCCACGTCCACCATGGTCGCGGTCGCGGGGAAGGGGTAGCGCTTGATCAGGCCCTCGGTGAACGTGGTCGCCCGGCGCGTCATGTAGTCGTCGAACAGGCGGCTCGACGCCGGGTCCCCGGCCAGGTGGTCGTAGAGGTGGCCGTACCTCTTCACGAAGGCCGAGCCGCCGTCGCGCACCGTGGCGGGCAGCATGCCCATGGCGTACCAGAAGCTCTCCTCGCCGAGCATGCGGATGGAGGAGCGGACCGAGCCCGGCACGTCCGAGCGCAGCGCCGTGCCCTTCTCGGTGAGGTCGTAGGCGTCCGAGCCGGCCCGGCGGACCAGGCCCAGGCCGGCCAGCGCGCGCAGGACGCGGCGCAGCGCGGGCGCGTGCGCCCCGGCCCGCCGCGCGAGCTCCGCCGTGCCGAGCGGGCCCTGCGCCAGGTGGTCGGCCAGCCCCAGCTCCGCCATGGTCAGCAGAGCCGCGAAGCGGGAGAGATCGCCTACGGCACCCCAAAGGAGGTCGTCGGAATGCGACATGGGTTCCTTCCAGGTAGTCACACGTTGCGGGTGGCCTGCCGGTGCCAGACGAGCAGACGCCGCTCGACCAGTACGAACAGGGAGTTCACGACGTAGCCGAGCACCCCGAGCAGGGCGATCGTGGCCCAGACACCGGCGCCGTCGAAGCTGCGCTGGGCCTGCAGCAGCTGGTAGCCGATGCCGTTGGAGCTGCCGAACAGCTCGGAGATCACCATGAGAATCAGGGCGAGCGACAGGCTCAGCCGCACCCCGGCGAAGATCTTCGGCGAGGCGGCGGGAAGCACGACCACCCGCAGGTGCTGCGCCTTCGACAGGTTGAAGACGGTCGCGGTCTCCGTGTACGTGCGATCCACCGACCGCACGCCGTCGATGGAGTTGAGCAGCACCGGCCAGATCACGCCGAACACGATCGTGGCGAGCTGCATGACGAACACGTCCTTGAACAGCACGATGAACAGCGGCAGCAGCAGCGGCGGCGGAATGGCCCGGCCGAACTCGATGAGCGGGTCCACGAAGTCGGTCGCCGTGCGCGAGCGCCCGAGCAGGACGCCCAGCAGGACGCCGATCAGCACCGCGAGCACCCAGCCGTAGAACATGCGGCCGAGGCTGGGCAGCAGGTGCTCCACCGCGTCGTCGGTGAGGAAGACCCGCGAGACCGGCCCCGAGAACCACAGCTCGTATATACGCGAGACGATCGTTGTGGGCGGGGGGAAGTCGCCGTCCTCCAGCCGGCCCGCCCCGACCTCCCACACGACCAGCACCACGGGGATGACCCAGAGTTTGGCGAGGCCCTTCACGACTCCTGCGCTCCCGTCCGCACGCGGTGCCAGTGGAACAGGCGGCGCTCGGCGGCCACCAGCACGAGGTTCACGACCACGCCGACCAGCCCGGCCCACACGGTCGCCGCCATGACCAGGTCCGTCCGGTTGCCGCTGCCGGCCTGGTAGACGTAGACGCCGATCCCGGCGGAGCCGCCGGCGACCAGCTCCGCGCTGACGGCGAGCACGAGCGCGATGCCGGCGGCGATCCTGACCCCCGTCGCGACGAACGGCGCCGCGCTCGGCAGGCTCACCCTGGCCAGCACCGCGAGCCGGCCGAAGCCGAAGCTGCGCAGCGACTCCTTGGCCAGCGGGTCCACGTCGCGCATGCCGTAGAGGGTGTTGATCAGGACCGGCCAGATGGAGGCGTACACGATGACCGAGACCTTCATCAGCTCGTCCACCGGGATCAGCAGGATGGCGAGCGGGATGATGGCGACGGAGGGGATCGGCCGCAGGAACTCCAGGATGGGCCTGATGGCCTTCTCCACGGCGGGCAGCGCGCCCAGCAGCACGCCGACGGGCACCGCCACACCGATCGCGACCAGCAGACCGTACGCGCAGTTGGCCAGGGTCGTGCCCAGCCCGGCCAGGAAGCCGGCGTCGGCTACGAGGCGCAGGGATTCGAGCAGGATGGCCGAGGGAGCGGGGAACTGCACGTCGTCGCTCACGAGGAAGCGGATGACCAGCTCCCCGGCCAGCACGAAGGCCACGGCGCCGGCGACGCCGCGGAGCGTGCGCGAACCGGTCATCCGTTCGTCGTGCCCGCGATCACGGACTTCACGTCGATCGGAGTCTTCAGGTACTTGTACTCCAGCATGAGGTCGGCGACCTTCTGGAGGCGGTTCGCGTTCAGCTCACTCGGGTAGGAGCCGAGCGTGATCACCGACGCGGTCTTCGCGTCGATCTTCGTGTACGTCGGCAGCATCCGCTCGATCTCCTTGCGGTCGGTCGAGGCGTCCCGCTGTGCCCTGGAGATCGCCCGCTGGAAGGCGGCGAGCGTGTTCGGGTTCCGCTGCGTCCACTCGTCCGTGGCCATCCAGCCGGCGATGGGCAGGTCCTCGGTCTGGCCGGTCATGGTGTCGGCCAGCTTCCTGAATCCTCGCGCGCTCTGGTTCGCCGTGATGAAGGGCTCGGTGAGCCAGGCCGCGTCGGCCTTGCCCGCCTCGAGGGCCGCCCCCATGTCGGGGAACGGCATCGGCAGGAACGTGACGTCGTTCTTGGTGAGGCCGGCGACCTTGAGCTGGGTCTCCACGGCCAGCGTGGCGACGTTGTTGAGGTTGTTGACCAGGATGGTCTTGCCCTTGAGCCCGGCCACCGACCTGATGGGGGAGTCGGTGGGGACCATGATGACGAAGCAGTTCGGGCCGGCCTGGTACATGTCGGCGACCAGCTTGGCCTTGGAGCCCTGGCTGGCGGCCGCCAGGGTGGAGACGTAGTTGGTCTGGGAGATGTCCAGCTCCCCCTTCTCGATCATCGGGATCGCCGACGCGCCCCCGACGACCTCGACGCGCTCCACGGTCAGGCCCTCTTCCTTGAAGTAGCCCTTGGTCTGCGCGATGACGAGCGACACCGGGTCCGGGATGGGCAGCGCCCCCACCCGGATCTTCGTCTTCTCTAGGGGGCCGCTGGTCGATGAGCCCGCGGGCTCCTCCGATCCGCCGCAGCCGGTGAGTGTCAGAGCGACTGCGACGCCGAGGGCCACGGCGAGACAGCGCAGTTTGCGGCTCATGAGGGGGTTCTCCTACCAGGGGAGGCTTGTGGAGATTGGCACAGGATGCTGGGCGTGAAGCGTACCGGAAGAGGAGATCCCCCCGGCAGCGGTTTGCGGCATTTGTCCTATCTACCGGTTGAGCGGCAGTAAACGATGTTGGCGTAACCAGGACTAGCTACCGTTTAGTCCGGTTTGTCCGCATTGGTGTGGTGGTTGCGCTCCGTGGCCAAGGGCTTGCGACGTGAACAAAGTCAGCGATGGAACGATTGAAAACCGGCGAGACGTTGGCTGAAGTATGATGTTTGTGCTCAAATTGGGCCTCGAACTTGCCTGCGATCGCTCGTCCGCACGACAGAGCCGCTAAGACCCCTTGAAGCAGGCCATGCCGAGAGGTTGCCACCAGTGAGGACAAAAACGGCCGACTCCGGTCGTGGTAGGGCTCCGGACGTGCCCGAAAAGTCAGCGGGCGGCGAGGTGCCTGAGGTGCGGCTGCCCAAGCCCGGCAGCCCGTTCGCGCTGCGCAACTGGCGAGTACGCACCCGCCTCATCGCGCTCATCGCCATCCCCACGCTCGTGGCCGTGATCCTGGGCGCCCTGCGGGTCACCGGGTCGATCGGCAGCGCCCAGCAGTACCAGGTCATCGGCGAGGTCGGCTCGCTGATCACCCAGGCCGGCGAGCTGTGCCGGGACCTCGGCCTCGAACGCGACCTGGCCAGCCGGTTCGTCGCCTCCGGCAGGTCGGCCACCCTGCAGCAGCAGCTCTCCGACCAGCACGAGATCGTCAACGGCAGCGTCAGCCGCTTCCTGAACACCGCCAGGGACAGCGAGGACTCCCTGTCCGACATCGGCCTCAGAACCCTCGAACGCGTCAAGACCCGGCTCGGCCAGCTCGCCTCGCTGCGCGACACGGTGGCCAAGTCGCAGCTGCCGCCGCTGCCCACGATGGAGAAGTACTCCGAGACCATCTCCGAGATGCTCCAGCTGTACGAGGAGCTCGGGCAGGGCGCCGCGGACGAGGAGCTGATCTCCACCAGCGCCGCCCTGCGCGCCATCGCCAGGACCGAGGAGGAGGCGTCCAAGCAGCGCGCGCTGCTGGCGATCGCGCTGAGCCGGGGCGCCTTCGAGGAGCCCGAGTTCAACGCCTTCCTCGACGCCACCTCCCGGCGCACCAGCGAGCGCGGCGCCTTCCGCAACGCCGCCACCCTGGGGCAGCGGCAGAACTTCGACAACACCGTCGCCAGCCAGCGCATCGGTCGCGCGGAGTTCTACATCGACCGCGCGGTGCTCCTGCACAACAACAGGGAGAACCTGCGCAGACTGGACGCCGCCGGCGACGACACCGACCGCTGGTTCGAGTCCATCAGCGAGACCATCGACCGGCTCCACCAGGTCCAGAAGTCCCTCGGCCTCCAGGTCGCCACCCGGAGCGCCGACGTGGCCAACGGCGACCGGCAGCTCGCCGCCGTCAACATCGTCATCGTCGTCGCCCTGCTGATCCTGGTCCTCGCCATCACCGCCGTCATGGCGGGCTCCCTCGTACGGCCCCTGCGCCGCCTGCGCGGCGACGCGCTCAAGATCGCCGGCCAGACGCTGCCCGACCTGGTGCGCCAGCTCCGCACGACCGAGACGAGCCCCGACCAGCTCCACGTGCCGCCCATCGAGATCAACTCCAAGGACGAGATCGGTGAAGTGGCGCGGGCCTTCGACGAGGTCCACCGCGAGGCGATCCGGCTGGCCGGCGAGGAGGCCCGGCTGCGCAGCAACGTCAACGCGATGTTCGTCAACCTGTCGCGCCGCAGCCAGACGCTGGTGGAGCGGCAGATCACCCTGATCGACGGCCTGGAGCAGGGCGAGCAGGACGAGCAGCGG
>DASUCK010000663.1:0-20397 GCA_036276095.1 Nonomuraea sp.
CCGCTGCTCGTCCTGCTCGCCCTGCTCCAGGCCGTCGATCAGGGTGATCTGCCGCTCCACCAGCGTCTGGCTGCGGCGCGACAGGTTGACGAACATCGCGTTGACGTTGCTGCGCAGCCGGGCCTCCTCGCCGGCCAGCCGCACCGCCTCCCTGTGCACCTCGTCGAACGCCCGCGCCACCTCGCCGATCTCGTCGTGGGTGTCGACGCCGATCGGGACGACCGGCCCGACCGTGCCGTCGCTGCTGTCGCGCAGCTGGCGCACGGTGTCGGGCAGGCGCTTCCCGGCGATGTCGAGGGCCTCGTGGCGCAGCTTGCGCAGCGGCCTGATGAGCGAGCGGGCGATGAGCGAGATGATCGCGAGCACCACGAGCAGCAGGATCAGGATCAGGCCCGCGGAGATCAGCGCCGCGCGGCCCGCGCCCTCCTCCAGGGCGCGGGCGCGCAGGATCACCGAGGAGGCGAGCTCCTTCTCCACGCTGCGCATCGCGTCGATCTTGCCGGTGCTGACCTCGAACCACGTGGTCACGTCCCGGTCGGCCGCCGCGCCGATGCTCAGCTCCTTGCCCTCGGCGGCCTGCGCCATGGCCCGCAGCCGGAACAGGTCCGTCTGGTCCACGTCCCTGCCGACCACCGTGTTGCGGTAGAGCTCCAGCTGGTCGAGGTTGGCCAGGGCGGCGAACAGGGTCTCCTCGCTCTCCTCACGCGACTTGGCGTCGGTGAGCGCGTCGAGCTCGCCGCTGTCGAAGCCCTTCTTGTCCAGCGCGCTGGCCAGCACGCCGCGCTGCTTGGAGCCCTGCTCCTTGGCCCGCGCGATCGCGGCCATCGAGCTGCCGCTGCGGGAGACCTCGTCGTCGACCGCGACCTGGCCGACCTGGTCGTGGAACTGCAGCAGCGCCGCGATGATCTCCGAGTACTTCCTGATCATCGGCAGGGGCTGGATCTTGCCGCTGACGGCGGTCTCGCGCAGCGTCGGGATCTCCTCCAGGCGCCGCAGCACCGGTCGCACGGCCTCGGCGTGGGTGTCGGTGATCGCCTGCGCCCGCTGCCTGGCCTCCTCGATGAGGCCGTTCACGCCGGCGTAGGTGGAGCGGAGCTGTGCCTCGCGGTTCTCGGGGCGCCCCTGCGCGATGTAGAGGGCGGTCTGGTCGCGTTCGAAGGACAGCTCGTGGGTCACGCCCCCGAGCTGCTCGCTGAGCTCGGCGACCTCGCGGAGAGTCTGGTACGTGTCGGCGTCGTTGAGCGAGGTGATCACGTTCAGCCCGCCGAGCCCCACGGCCACGGCCGTGGGAACGACGATCAGCGCGACGAGGCGGGACCGCACGTGCCAGTTGCCCAGCCCGAACCTGCCGGACGGTTTGGACGGCCGGCGCTTCTCGTGCGCGTGCGGCTCGCGGTCGGCGGAAGCTTCAGCGCTCTGCGTTCTCACTTGCCTTCGCAACCTCTCGCCCCCCGGGGGGAATTCGCGGTGACATGCAGGTAAATGCACGTGGGGCAATATGTACGTCGAGATAAGCGCCATTTGAGCACACGGGTTAGCTCGGGCCAACCACCACTAGTGCCCCGATGAGGTGTTTATCCCTGATTGTCCGAAAAATACGACAGAATCAGTAAAGTTGCCATCCACCTGCGAAAACAGGCAACGCAGGACCGTTCCACGAGCCACTGCCGCGCCCGCGGAAGCGCAGGGACATCCTGTACCATCGGCAACCGGAGCCTCGCCGTCACCACCTTTCCCAAATAGGACGAACACTCCCTTTCTTACGGCCCGTCAAAATTTACGATATAGCGGCAAACGGACATTGCAACCACAAGTGTTATCTTCACGATAATGACCACCAATTTGCGCTACGGTCGATCTCTGTCGTGCTTGCGGCACCACAGCCCCCGGCAGCAGCAGCCGCCCGATCAACCCCCCATCTGGCTCCATCGAAGGGAGTCCCTGTCATGAGGCTTGGCCGTCCCGCCAGGGCCGCCATCATCGGCTTAGCATTGACACTCGGCGCCGTCGCGTGCAGCGCGGGCGGTTCCACGACCGCCAGCGCCCCGGCCGCCCCCGGCGGCGGGCTGGAGAAAACCAAGATCAAGATCGCTACCCTGCCGGCCATCGACAGCGCGGCGATCTACGTCGCGATCGACCAGAAGCTCTTCGAGAAGGAGGGGCTGGAGGTCACCCCGCAGGTGGTCCAGGCCGCGCCCGAGGCCATCCCCATGATGCTCAACGGCGAGATCGACGCCATGTTCGGCAACTACGTCTCGATGTTCCAGGCCCATGACAAGGGCGCGCTCAAGCTGCGCGTCCTGGCCGAGGGCTCGCGGGCCGCCCCCGACTCGCTGAGCATCATGGCGCTGCCCAACTCCCCCATCAAGACGGCCAAAGACCTGGAAGGCAAGACGATCAACGTCAACGTCCTGCGCAACTTCCAGGAGCTGGCCCTAACCCAGGTGCTCAAGGCCAACGACGTCGATCCGGCCTCGATCAAATACGTCCAGGTGACGTTCCAGAACATCATCCCCTCCTGGCGGGGCGGCCAGATCGACGCCGCCTACCTCGGCGAGCCGATGGTCACCGCGGCCACGTCCACGATGGGCGCCCGCAAGATCCTCGACCCCGCCTCCGGGCCGGCCAAGGAGTTCCCGATCTCCGGCTACGTCAGCACCCAGGAGTGGTACGACAAGAACCCGAAGGTCGCGGCGGCGTTCCAGCGGGCCATCCACAACGCCGCCAAGCTGATGGAGAACAACCGGGAGGCGGTCGCCAAGGTGCTGCCGACCTTCACGCAGATCGACGCGGCCACCGCGGCCACCGTCACGTTCCCCTACTTCTCCAGCAACGACAACCCGGCCCGCCTGCAGCGCGTGGCCGACTGGATGCTGGAGGCCAGGTGGCTCTCCAAGGCGATCGACGTCAAGACGCTCATGTCGCCGACCACCTCAGGGTGAGCGCCCACACGCTGGCCCGCGTCCGCCCGGCCGGCGCCGCCACGCGGTGGTCGCGCCGGGCGGCCGGGGCCCTCGGCTTCGCCGGGCTGATCGAGCTGCTCAGCCGCACGGGGCTGGTCGACCCCGCCTTCCTGCCGCCGGCGACGGAGATCGCCGCACGGGCGGCGACGCTCCTCGCCGACCCCGCCTTCCGGGCACACGCGCTGACGAGCCTGCTGGCCTGGGCCGCCGGGCTCGGCCTGGCCACGGTCGTCGCGGTGCCGCTCGGCCTGCTGCTCGGCAGCGTGCCGATCGTCGACGCGGCCACCCGCTCGGTCGTGGAGTTCCTCCGGCCGATCCCGTCGGTGGCGCTGATCCCGCTGGTCGCGCTCGTGATCGGCACCGGCCTGCAGTTACGCGTGACGCTGGTGGTCTACGCCGCCCTGTGGCCGATCCTCTACAACACGATGTACGGCCTGCGCGGCGTCGACCCCCTGGCCAAGGAGTCGCTCCGCTCGTACGGGTTCGGCCCCCTGTCGGTGCTGCTGCGCGTCTCGCTGCCGTCGTCGGCGCCGTTCATCACCACCGGGGTGCGGCTGGCCGCCGGGGTGGCGCTGATCCTCACCGTCAGCACCGAGATCGTGGCCGGGCGCGGCGAGGGCATCGGGGTGTTCATCTTCTTCGCCGGCATCGCGGTGCCGGCGCGGATGACCGACATCCTGGCCGGGGTGTGCTGGGTGGGGCTGTTCGGGGTCGCGGTCAACGCGTTGCTGGTCGCCTTCGAGCGGCGGGCGTTCCGCTGGCATCACGCGCGGATGGGAGAGCAGGGATGAAGGCCGCCGCAGAGCTCGCCCGGGTCCCCGCGAGGGCCCGGGTCGTCCGGCGGGGCGGCCTGCGCGCGGCCGCCTTCCGCTGGCTGGTGCTGGCCGTGCTGGTGCTCGTGTGGGAGGCGGCCACCAGGGCGGCGGGCAGCGCGTTCTTCCCCTCGCCCGGCGTGATCGTGGCGCGCATGCACGCCATGTGGTTCTCCGGGCCGCCCGACCGGCTCTTCCTGACCGACCTGGCCGTGGGCAACATCCTGCCCAGCCTCGGCCGCGTGGCCGCCGGCTATGCCGGTGGCGCGCTCGCCGGGGTCGTGCTCGGGCTGGCGGTGGGGCTGTCGGCGCGGGCCTACGACTACCTCGACGGCGTGCTGCAGTTCCTGCGCGCGATCCCGCCGCCGGCGCTGGTCACCGTGTTCCTGGTGGTGTTCGGGTTCGGTCTGAGGATGCAGCTGGCGTTCATCGTGTTCAGCATCATGTGGCCGGTGCTGCTCAACACCGCCGACGGCGCGCGTTCGGTGGAGCCGCTGCACCTGCAGACCTGCCGGGTGTTCCGGATGTCGCGGGCCGACCGGCTGCGCCGGGTGGTCATCCCGTCGGCGCTGCCGAAGGTGCTCGCCGGGCTGCGGCTGGCCCTGTCGCTGTCGCTGATCGTCATGGTGTTCTCCGAGCTGCTGCCCGGCACCACGAACGGCATCGGGTTCCAGCTCACCGACGCGTACGCGATGTTCGACCTGCCCGCCATGTGGGCCGGGATCGTGCTGCTCGGCGTCCTCGGCTACGTCCTCAACGAGCTGTTCCTGGTGGTGGAGCGCCGCGTGCTGGCGTGGCACCGTTGAGAGGTGCTGTTGAGAGCTTTACCTGTCCGAGATGTCCATGATCTCCCGCTCCGATAGAGTTTTTTGCAGAGCCCTTTGACTCGTCCGTGGTCCTCGCCCCCCAAGGAATTCCATTGCTCGAGATCGACAACCTCTCCCACGTGTACGGCGCCGGCACCCCGAACGAGCACCGCGCCATCGAAGGTCTCAACCTGAGCGTCGCCGCGGGCGAGCTGCTGTGCATCGTCGGGCCGTCCGGCTGCGGGAAGTCCACGCTCCTGCGTTCGATCGCCGGCCTCATCACGCCGACCGGCGGGCGGATCACGGTCGAGGGCAAGGCCGTCCGCCAGACGCCGGACAACCTGGCCGTCGTGTTCCAGGACTACAGCCGCTCGCTGTTCCCCTGGATGTCGGTGGCCGACAACGTCGCCCTGCCGCTGCGCCGGAGAAACCTCGACAAGCAGGCCCGGCGGGCGACCGCCCAGGAGGCGCTGGAGTCCGTCGGCCTGCCCGACGCCGGGCGGAAATACCCGTTCCAGCTGTCGGGCGGCATGCAGCAGCGCGTGGCGATCGCGCGGGCGCTGGCCTACCGGCCGACACTGATGCTGATGGACGAGCCGTTCGGCTCGGTCGACGCGCAGACCCGGGAAGACCTCGAAGACCTGGTGCTCAAGGTGCGCGGGCACCACCAGATGACGATCGTGCTCATCACCCACGACATCGACGAGAGCGTGTACGTCGGCGACCGCGTGGTGGTGCTGTCCAAGGCCCCGGCGCACGTGGTCGGCGATCTCAAGGTCGACCTCCCCGCGCCCCGCGACCAGATCAGCACCCGCGAACACCCCGACTTCGTCCACCTCCGCGCCGAGGTCGGCCGCCTGGTACGCGGCCACGCCACGGTCTGACCCCCACGACCCCGGCGCGACCACGCCACGGTCCGACCCACGGCCGGGCCGCGGCGGGCGTTCGCGATGATGGGCGGATGGATCGACAGCTGATCAGCGCCATCGCGCATCGTGACCATCCCGTCGCCGGGCCCGCCTTCGGCGGGCTGGCGGAGACCATGGAGGCGATCTCCGCGCACGTCCGGCCGGGCGGGCTGGCGCTGGTCGGTGACGGGTTCTGGGCGCGTCCGCCGCGTTCGGAGCTGGTCGGGGCCATCGGCGAGTTCCCGGATCTCTCCGGGACGATCGCGGCGGCCGAGTCGGGCGGATGGCTGACCGGGCACGGGCACGTGAGCGACCAGGCCGAATGGGACGAGTACGACGCTCTGCTGGACAGGGACGCTGGCCCGCTGGGCCGCCGACAATCCAGGGCCGGACGGCGACCAGACCCCCGGCCGGTCCGTGAGGACTGCCGGGGGAGAACGCCCGGACGATGGGAGGCATCGGCCGGGCGGGAAGCGGAGGTGCCGCCGAGGTGAGTGACGGGCGGCACCCTCAGGTCATACCGGGGTGTGCATGTGGCGGGTCAGGGCGTGTTCGACCAGCGTGATCAGTGTGGCCTTGACGGACTCGCGCTGGCGGGCGTCGAGGCGGACGATCGGGATGTGGCCGCCGATCGACAGCGCCTCGCGGATCTCGTCCTCCGCGTGCGCGAACTGGCCCTCCCAGCCGTTCACCCCGATGACGAAGGGCAGCTTGGCCTCTTCGAAGTAGTCGATGGCCGGGAAGCTGTCGGCCAGGCGGCGGGTGTCGACCAGGACGACCGCGCCGATGGCGCCGCGTACCAGGTCGTCCCACATGAACCAGAACCGGTGCTGTCCGGGCGTGCCGAACAGGTACAGGATGAGGTCGCGGTCGAGCGAGACCCGGCCGAAGTCCATGGCGACCGTCGTGGTGGTCTTGTTCGGCGTGAGGGAGACGTCGTCCACGTGGGCGGAGGCGTCCGTCATGACGGCTTCCGTGGTCAGCGGGAGGATCTCGGAGACCGCACCCACGAACGTCGTCTTCCCCACGCCGAAGCCCCCGGCCACGACGATCTTCGTCGAGGTTAGGCCGGGGCTAGAGCCTGCGAAGTCCACTGAGCACCCTTTCGAGCAAGTTGAGGTCCGGCTTTCCCGCGTCCAGAGCAGGCTGGTGCACGCGGATCAGGCCCTCCGACGCCATGTCGGCGATCAGCACCCGGACCACGCCAAGCGGCTGGCGTAAAAGGGCGGAGATCTCAGCAACCGACCGGACGTTCCGGGTCAGTTGAATGATCGCCTGATACTCCGGACTTAGTAGGGAAATGTCTTGGTATTCCGACGTCACGGAGGACACCAGTGCCTCCATGGCGAACTTCATCCGCGGCGCGGTGCGCCCCCCGGTCACGGCATAGGGCCGTACCAGGGAGCTCGGCTTCTGCGGACGGGGAGCCGCCGGATGCGGCGGAGTGCTATCACCAGCCCAACCCTGACCTGTCACCATGTTCTCCTGTCACCGCCCCCGGCTAGCGGGGACGGGCCGCTTGCAGCTCAGCGCGTACGGCTGGAGTGAGCACCTGTCCGGCCCGCTCGACCAGCAGGGTCATCTGGTACGCCACCAGACCCATGTCACAGTCGGGAGCCGCCAGGACAGCCAAGCAGGAGCCATCACTGATGGACATGATCATCAAAAGCCCGCGCTGCATCTCGATGACGGTCTGCGTGACCATCCCGCCCTCGAAGACCCGCGCGGCGCCCTGGGTCAGGCTGATCACACCCGAGGCGACGGCCGCGAGCTGGTCGGCCCGGTCCTTGGGGAACCCCTCGGAGTAAGCCAACGGCAGGCCGTCGGACGACACCACGACCGTGTGGGCGACGCCGGGCACGTTGTTCACGAAGTCCGTGATCAGCCAGCTGATGCCGCGCGCTCCCTGGCTCATCTCTCTCATTTGTCCTCCTCATTCTCATCTCCGCGGGTGAACGCTCGGCCCTGCCGGACACCCTGCTGGAAGCTGGAGAGCCGGCTGCGCAACCGCTCGGGCGAGATCTGGGGCGCCGGTGACGCGGGCTGCTGCTCGGCCGGGCTGGCGGTGCCGGGGACCAGGTTCGCCTTGGGCACGCGGCGCGGCAGGCCGGAGGCGGTCGTGCCGCCCTGGTTGGGCTTCGCGGCGGCCTGGGCGGCCTGGAACCCGGTGTCCGCGGGCGAGGACCAGGTGGCGCCCACGCCGGAGGCGCCGGGCGTGCGCTGCGGCAGCTTGCCCGGGGCCGGCGCGGGGGGCGGCATGTCGGCGGACACCGCGGGGTGGATCGCGGTGCTCTCCTCCTCGGCCGGCGGCTCCGGCTGGGTGCGCGGCTGCAGCACCTCGGGGTCGGGCTTGCGGAACCAGTCGGAGCCGACCGACGAGAAGATCGGCAGGTACTCCTCGCCCTGGTCCTCCATGGGGGAGTTCCGCACCACCGGGAGCGGGCCGGTCATGTCCTGGGAGGAGTAGTCGCCGGGGCCGAAGGGCCCGTAGTCGGAGCGGCCGTTGTGCTCGAACCTGTCGGCCGGCTTGGGCTCGTCGGCGAACGGCGACCGGTAGTCGGGGCCGAACGCCGGTCGCGGCCGGTCCACCGACTCGAACAGCGACCCGCGCGGCGGGTCGGCGAACGACGACCACCGTGGCGGCTCCTCGTGGTCCTTCGGCGGCTCGGTGGCGAAGGACGGCCAGCGCGGCTCGTCCTCCCGCAGCGGCGGGGGCTGCTCGGCGAACGACGGCCAGCGGTTCTCCGCGAACGGCTGAGGCTGGGGCGGCGCCGGCGGCGCGGGCGGCGGCTCCTCCGCGAAGGAGGGCCAGCGGTTCTCCTCGGCGAACCAGCGGTGCTCGTCCTGCGGCCGCCCGGGAGCCGGCGGCTCCTCGCCGAACGACGGCCGTCCGCCGAACGCGGGCCGATCGGGCGACGCCGGCTGCTCGAACGGCGACTGCTGCTCGAACGGTGGCTGCTGGTCGAAGGCCGGCTGCTGGTCGAAGGCCCGGGGCTGCTCGAAGGACGGCTGCTCGCCGAGGGGCGGCCAGTTGCCGGTGCCGGGCGCGGGGATGGAGCCCGGCCACTGCGTGTTCACCACCTGGTCGGCCGGGTCGGAGGCCGGGCCTGAGCCGTTGCCCGAGGGCTGGCCGAACGCGCTCGGGTCGAACGTGCTCGGGTCGAACGACGTGAACGCCTCGTACTGGCCGCCCGCCTGCGGCATCCCGGCCCCGTTGGAGATCAGCATGTCGGGCATCATGACCAGCGCGCTCAGGCCGCCGGCCTCCCGCATGCTGAGCTGCACCCGGATGCCGTGGCGCAGGGCCAGGCGGCCGACCACGAACAGGCCCATGCGGCGCGACACCGACACGTCCACGACCGGCGGATTGGCCAGCCGCCAGTTGGCCTCGCCCAGTTCCTCCTGGCTCATGCCGATGCCCAGGTCGTTGATCGTCACGAGCACGCCGCCCTCGACGGGGGTGCTGGTGACCGTGACCTTGCTCTCCCGCGGGGAGAACGAGATCGCGTTCTCGATCAGCTCGGCGAGCAGGTGGACGGCGTCGGTGACGGCGGGGCCGACGATCAGCGTGCCGGACGGGATCTGGATCTGGACGCGCTCGTAGTTCTCCACCTCCGACAGCGAGGCGCGGGCGATGTCGACCAGCGGCACCGGGTCGCTCCACTTGCGCACGGACTCCTGGCCGGCGAGGACCAGGAGGTTCTCACTGTTGCGCCGCATGCGGGTGGCCAGGTGGTCGAGGCGGAAGAGGTTCGCGAGCCGCTGCTCGTCCTCCTCGCCCTGTTCCAGGCCCTCGATGAGCTGCAGTTGCCGTTCCACCAGCGTCTGGGTGCGGCGGGAGAGGTTGACGAACATGGAGTTGACGTTGGCCCGCAGCTTGGCCTCGTCGCCGGCCAACCGGATCGCCTCGCGGTGGACCTCGTCGAACGCCCGCGCCACTTCACCGATCTCGTCCCGCGTGTTGACGCCGATCGAGGGCACCTCGGGCGGCTGCGTCCCTTCGCCGGACTCGCGCAGCACACGGACGGTCTCCGGCAGCCGGGTCGTGGCGACCTGGAGCGCCTCGGCGCGCAGCCGCCGCAGCGGGCGTACCAGCGAGCCGGCCACGCGGGTGGTGATGACCAGGATGAGCAGCAGCAGGACGAGGATCATCGCGCCGTTGACGATGGCGTTGCGCTGCTCGGTCTCGCTCAGGTCGGTCGCGATGGTCACGATCTTCGTGGCCAGGGTGTCCTCGACCTTGCGCATGGCGTTGGCGGTCAGCGTGGTGCTGTCGTACCAGAGGGTCAGGTCGCGGTTGGTGGTGATGTCGAGGTCTTTGATCTGGTTGTACTGGCGGACCTGGGCGAGGGCGCGCTGCCGCATGGCGTCGGCGCGGTCGATCTGCTGGCCGCGTACGCCCTGCCGGTAGGCGCGCAGGTCGGCGGGGTCGGCGGCCTGTTCGAAGGCGGCCAGTTCTCTCTGCTGCTGGTTCCAGGAGCCGAGGAAGTCGGTGAGGGCCTCGTTGTCCAGCTCGCGCTCGACGAGCGCGACGACCAGGATGATCTGCTGGCGGGAGACCTCCTCCTTCATGCGATGGAGCGAGCCGAGCGCGGCCACGTCGCGCTGGAGGCCGTCGTCGTTGACGCCGTCTCCCAGGCCGGTCTGGATCGACGAGGCGATGCCGATCATGGTCGTGTACGTGCCGATGGCGGCCCGCGGCGGCACGTCGGCCGTCATGGACGTCCGCAGGCTGTCGAGCCCTTCGAGCCAGCGGCCCAGGGTGTCCACGCTCTGGCGGACGCGGCTGGAGTGGGACTCGTCGATGTCGGCCGCGGCGGCGACCACCTGGGCGCGGGCCTTGTCGGTGGCCTCGCGCTGGGTCTTGAGCTGGACGAGGCGCCCGGCCCGGTTGTCAGCGACGTACCAGGCGGTGAGCGTGCGTTCCCTGGCGAGTTCGTGGTTGAGCGCGCCGACCCGCCGGACCAGCTCGGCGACCTGCGTCAGCCGCTGGTACTCGGCACTGGTGCCGATGGCGTCGGCGAGCTGGACGCCGGCGAGGAGCACACCGACGACGGTGGGGATGAGGATCAGCGCGACCAACCTCGAGCGCACACGCCAGTTGGCCAGCCGGAACCGTCCGCCTGCGTACTCCCCTGACCGCGTGTGCCTGGGGTCTTTCGTCCTCACTGACTCTCTCAACCTCTCGCCGTACGTGCTCGAAAGAAATCAGACACGCGTGTGGCGCATGGGATTTAGTCCGGCCGGGTAATTGGAACACAACCCGTACCAGATCGGCCAACCGAACATATCCCATCAAACAGGCCCAGGATGGCAGTTCTGGGTGTTTACCGCCGTGCACGTCTTCAGGCAGGCCGGAACGAGTCCCGCTCCGCCGGTGGCGCGTGCTTCACCATCAGGTGCCGCGTCACCGAGTACTCCAGGACCGCCTCCTGGCTCATGTCCTTGCCGAACCCGCTGCCCCTCACCCCGCCGTGCGGCGCCTCGCTGGCGATGGGCAGATGGTCGTTGACCCAGGTCACTCCGACGTCGAGCTGGTGAGAGACGCGCATCGCCCTGGAGACGTCGCGCGACCACACCGACGAGGCCAGACCATATCGCGAGTCGTTGGCCATTCGCACCGCTTCGTCCTCCCCGACGAACGGCAGCACCACCAGAACCGGCCCGAACAGCTCGTCCTGCACGATCTCGCTGTCCTGTGCGACATCCGTCACAAGCGTGGGCGGGTAGAAGAACCCGGGGCCGTCGGCCGGGGCGCCGCCGTGGAGCACGCGCCCGCCGGAGCGGGCCACGAACCCGTGCACCCGCTCCCGATGGGCGGCCGAGATCAGCGGGCCGATGTCCGTCGCCGGATCCCACGGGTCTCCGTACGAGATCCCGGCAAGCCTCGCCCGCAGCGCCGCCACGGCGTCGGCGTAGATCTCCCTGGCGACGTACACGCGGGTGGCGGCGGTGCAGTCCTGTCCGGTGTTGTACGTCGCCCCCATGGCCACGCCCCTGGCCATCTCCGCCAGGTCGGCGTCCTCGAAGACCAGCGCCGGAGCCTTGCCGCCGAGCTCCAGGTGCACCCGCTTGAGCGTGGCCGCCGCGCCGGCCATCACGGCCCGGCCGGTCCCGGTGGAGCCGGTGACGCTCACCATGTCGACACCGGGGTCGGTGACCAGGGCCTGCCCGAGCTCGGCGCCGCCGGTGACCGCCTGGACCAGCCCCGCGGGGGCGCCGGCCGCCGCGAACAGCTCGACCAGCCGCAGCGTGGTGCGCGGCGTGGCGGGCGCCGGCTTGATCACCACCGCGTTGCCCGCCGCCACCGCCGGGCCGACCTTCCAGACCGCCATCACGAACGGGAAGTTCCACGGCGCGATCGCCCCCACCACCCCGACGGGACGGCGCAGCATGACCGAGGTGTAGCCGGGGCTGAACACCCCGGCCCCCGAGCCGTCCAGCGAGCGGGCCGCGCCGGCGAAGAAGCGCAGGTTGTCGACGGCGAACGGCAGCTCTCCGTCCCTGAACACCGTCGCCGGCTTGCCGGTCTCCTCCACCTCCAGCCGGGTCAGCTCCTCGGCGTCGGCCTCCACCAGGTCGGCCAGCCGGAGCAGCAGCCGTGCCCGGTCGGCGGGCGTGGCCCGCGACCACTCCTCGTACGCCGCCCGCGCGGCCCGCACGGCCGGCGCCACGCCCGCCACCGGGGTGTCCGGAACCTCGGCGCACGGGAGCCCGGTGGCGGGGTTGATCAGTTCACGCATGGAAGGTCAGGTCCTCACTGGCCTAGCCGCTCGATGAGGTCGGCGGCCTTGCGCAGGCCGTCGCGGCGGCGGATCTCCTCGCCCGCCGCGGCCAGCCGGGCGCGCAGCTCGGTGTCGCCGAGCAGCCGCTCGACCGCCCCGGTCAGCTCCTCGTCGGTGAAGGCGTAGGTCGAGAGCCGGACGCCGTAGCCGAGCTCGTGGACGCGCTGGGCGTTGTCGTACTGGTCCCAGAACAGCGGCAGCAGGATCATCGGCTTGCCGAAGTGCGTCGCCTCGGTGGTGGTGTTGTTACCGCCGTGGGTGATGACCAGATCGCACTGAGGAATGATCTTAGTCTGCGGGAGGAACTCCGCGCCCCACATGTTGTCGGCGAGCTTGATCTCCTCGTGCAGCGGGCCCTTGGAGACGATGTACTGGTGGGGCGTGCCGGCCAGCACGTCGATCACCCGCTGCATGAGCTCCACGTCGGAGGAGCCGAGCGAGCCGAGCGAGAAGTAGACCAGCGCGCCGGCGTCGCGCTGGAAGGGCAGCGTGAAGTCGGCGTCGGTCTCGCGCACCGAGGAGTCGAGGCGGTGCCAGGCCGGGCCGAGCGGGCGGGCGTCGGTGTAGTCGAGGATCTCGGGGTACACGTACAGGTTGAGGTCGCCCTCGTGGATGAAGTCGAGGTCGGGCAGCGGGGCGGTGCCCTGCTCGACGCACCACTCGTTGTAGGCGGCCCACAGGTCGCGGTGGGTGCGGTCGTATTCGGCGCGGAAGGCGTCCCACTGCGAGCGGTCGTCGGCGGGCAGGCCGGAGAAGACCGGCGGGACGTTCTCGCCGCGCACCTCCAGCGGGTTGCAGGAGACGATGCGCACGAACTTCTTGCCGGCCGTGAGCAGCGCCGGGAAGGTGAGCACGTTGTCCTCGATGATCACGTCCGGGTTCACCCGGTCGATGATGGCCTTGAGCTGCGGCTCGCAGTATTTCGCGCCCTCGATCAGCTCCGCCCAGATGGGCTTGGTGACGGTCTCCAGCTGCTCCAGCGTGCTCTTGCGGTATTCGGGCGCGGTCGCGCGGATGAAGTCCTTCCAGAACTGGCCCGGGTCCTGCTCGGCGCCTTCGGCGGCGTCCTCGCTCGGAGGCGCCAGGTCGACCAGGTCCTCCTCGAAGCCGAGGGCCTCCAGCTTGCCCTTCCATGACGCCTCGGCGGCGAACACGACGCGGTGGCCGCGGCGGCGGAGAATGTCGCCGATGCCGATCGAGTTGTTGGTGGGACCGTACGCGCTTTCCGGCATGAACAGGAACGTGAGAGACATCGAGACTCCGGGGTAACTCAGAGAGTTGAAGGACCATTCAAAAACGTGGCTAGCGTGGCGGTTAAGTTAAGGGCACTATGGTCACGGCTAACTGAACGACAGCCAAACGAGTGAAGGTGGTGAGGGTGGCAAAGCGCAAGAGCCGGAGCGACCGCCGTCTCGATTTGATCGAGGCGGCGCGCCGGGCCATCGTCCGCCACGGAATCGACGGCACGCAGCTCTCCCACGTGGCCGAGGAGGCGGGGCTGACCTCCGGTGCGGTGCTCTACCACTACCCCGACCTCGGCGAGCTGCTGGTCGAGGCGCAGCACGCGGGCATGGAGCGCTTCTACGAGCAGCGCGTGCGCCGCCTGGCCGACTTCTCCGACCCGGCCGAGAAGCTCGTCGTCACCATCAGGTCGGGGCTGCCCACCGGGCCCCTCGACCCCGACGTGCGGCTGCTCAACGAGCTGGGCGGGGCGGCCGGCCGCAACCGCGTCTACGGCGTCCTGCTCACCTCGCTCTACGACCGCCAGGTGTCGATGTACCAGGCGATCCTCGACACGGGGGCGGCGCTCGGCGTGTTCCGGCTGAGCTCCGACTCGCTCACCGTCGCCCGCAACCTGGTCGCCCTCGAAGACGCCTACGGCTACCGCATCACGGCCCGGCACCCGGTGATCGGCCCGGAGGAGGCGGCCGAGCTGATCCTCTCCTACGCCCGCGCGGCCACGGGCCACGACCTGGTCCCCTGAGCTCATCCCGCGACCCTCATCCCCCGGCCGCCATGATCACCGCGTCCTGGGCGTCCCAGCGCACCTTGACCCTGGCGCCGGCCCGCACCGACGCCGCCCCCTGCACGGCCACCAGGACGGGCTTGGGGTGGCCGGGGACGTCCACGGAGATGTGCGACACGCCGCCGTAGAAGCTGACGTCCAGGACGCCGCCCCCGAGCCCCCTGACGGCGGACTCGCCGGCGAGCCGCAGCCGCTCCGGGCGCACCGCCAGCAGGGCCGGGGAGCCGGCGGGCAGCTCGGTGAGCGGCGTGCCGGGCAGCATGCCGAACGTCTCGCTCTTCAGCGCGTCCATGCCGCTCGCCGTGCCGGGGAAGAGGTTGTTGGCGCCGACGAAGTCGGCCACGAACGGCGAGCGCGGCCGCTCGTACAGCGCGATCGGCTCGTCGATCTGGCAGACCCGGCCGCTGTCGAAGACCGCGATGCGGTCGGCCAGCGACATGGCCTCCTCCTGGTCGTGGGTGACGACCACGAACGTGATGCCGACCTCGTGCTGCAGCCGCTTGAGCTCCAGCTGCATGTCCGCGCGGACCTTCTTGTCCAGCGCCGACAGCGGCTCGTCGAGCAGCAGCAGGCGGGGCCGCTTGACGATGGAACGGGCCAGCGCGACGCGCTGCCGCTGCCCGCCGGACAGCTGCGCGGGCCTGCGGTTGGCGTGCCCCGTCAGCCCGACGGTCTCCAGCACCTCACCGACCCGCCGCCTGATCTCGTCGCGGGGCAGCCGCTCCCGCTCCAGCCCGTACGCCACGTTCTTGGCCACCGTCATGTGCGGGAACAGCGCGTACGACTGGAACATGAGGCTGATCGGCCGCCGGTTCGGCGCCTTGGCCAGCAGGTCGTCGCCGTCCAGCGCCACGCTGCCGCGGTCGGGCGTCTCGAACCCGGCGACGATCCGCAGCAGCGTGGTCTTGCCGCAGCCCGAGGGCCCGAGCAACGCGAAGAACTCACCCTGCCGGATCTGCAGCGAGACGTCGTCGAGCGCGGTGACGTCACCGAACCGGCGGCTGACGCCGTCAATCTTGAGCACGAGACTCCCCGATCTTGGTCAGTCGCTGCCCGGCGATCACCGCCGTGAAGCTCACCAGGAGCAGGATCGCGGCCAGCGCGTTGATCTTCGGGGTCACCCCGAATCGAAGCATTGAGTAGATGACGATCGGCAGCGTCGGCTCGGCGTTGCCGATCGTGAAGAAGGCGATCACGAACTCGTCGAGCGACAACGTGAACGCCAGCAGCGCGCCCGCCACGATGCCCGGCACGAGCTGCGGCAACGTGATCCGTACGAACGTGGCCACCGGCCCGGCCCCCAGGTCGCGCGAGGCCTCCTCCAACGAGGAGTCGGCCCCCGTGAGCCGGGTGCGCACCACCGCCGCCACGAACGCCATCGAGAACAGCGCGTGCGAAAGGATCACCGAGTGCAGGCCGAGGGTCAGCTGGATCAGGCCGTAGAAGAGCAGCAGCCCGATGGCGAGCACCAGGTCGGGCAGCACGGCCGGCATGAGCGCGAGCGCGTCGAGCGCCTTCGACCGGGTGTGCCGGGCCAGGCCGACGGCCAGCAGCGTGCCGAGCACGGTCGCGATCGCCGTCGAGCCGGCGGCCACGATCAGCGTGTTGACCGCGCCGGTCCTGACCCGCTCGTCGGCCGCCAGCTCGCCGTACCACGTGAAGCTGAACCCGTCGTAGGTGTACGCCGAGTCGCCGGAGTTGAACGACATGACGACCAGCACGACGATCGGCAGGTAGAGGAAGACGTACGTGGCCCAGAACGGCACGTACAGCGCCCTGGCCCTACGCACGGCGGGCCGCCCAGGCCTGCGCGAGCAGCAGCACGACCAGCACCGCGATGAGCGCCAGCGTCACCGTCGAGGCGAACGGCCAGTCGCGCGCCTTCAGGAACTCGTTGCGGATCACGTTCCCCACCATGAGCGTCTTGCTGCCGCCGAGCAGCTCGGGGATCACGAAGTTGCCGAAGCTCGGCACGAACACGAACATGCACCCGGTCAGCACGCCCGGCACCGTGAGCGGCAGCGTGACCTTCCTGAACGTGGTGAAGGCCGACGCGCCCAGGTTGGCCGACGCCTCGCGCAGCTGCGGGTCGAGCCGCTCGATGGCGGCGTACAGCGGCAGCACCATCAGCGGCAGGTACGAGTAGAGCAGCCCGACGACGATGGTGCCCTCCCGGTACAGCAGCTCCAGCTCGGTGCCGAGCACGGAGTTCACCAGGCCGGGCCCGCTCAGCAGGATGATCCAGGCGTAGATGCGGATGATGAAGTTCGTCCAGAACGGCAGCACGACCGCCACCAGCGCCACGGTCTTCCACTTCCTGGGCAGCTGGGCGATGACGTACGCCGTCGGGTAGCCGATCAGCAGCGCCAGCAGCGTCGTGAGCGCCGCGATCTTCAGCGAGCCGCCGAGCACCTCCAGGTAGTCGGGGTTGATCAGGCGCTCGACGTTCTCGGTGGTGAACTCGTACACCACGCCGCCGAAACGGCCGCGGCGGAACACGGTGGTGCTGAGCACCAGCGCGAGCGGCACCAGCAGCAGCACGACCAGGTACGTCAGGCCGGGCGAGAGGAAAACCAACGCGCCCAGCCGGCGCCCCAGGGAACGGGACGCCGGCCGGGCTCCTGCCTCGGACTTCACCGCGGACGACGACTATCCGGCCTGGACTTCTTGCGACAGGCGGGTGTACTTCGTCGACGCCTCGCCCAGGTCGACGATCGACTCGCCGTTGAGCAGCTCGGCGGGCGGGGTGCCGAGCAGCGAGCCCTTGGGCACCTTCACCTGCTCCATCGCGGCCTTGTTCGGGACGGCGTAGTTGATGTTCTCGGCGGCCCAGCTGTGCACCGCCGGGTCGAGGATGAAGTTGATCAGGGCGTGCGCGGCCTCCTTGTTCTTGGAGGTCTTCATGATCACCATGGTGTCCACCCAGAGGTCGCTGCCCTCCTTGGGCACCGCGAACTTGATGTTGCCCTTCGGGTCCGTGGTCGGGCACCAGCCGTCCCATGCCTCGACCATGATCGCCTCGCCGGACTGCAGCTTCTCGCCGAACGTGGTGTCGTCGAAGCTGAGCAGGTGGGGCTTGGCGGCCATGAGAAGC
Source organism: Nonomuraea sp. (assembly GCA_036276095.1). GTDB lineage: Bacteria > Actinomycetota > Actinomycetes > Streptosporangiales > Streptosporangiaceae > Nonomuraea. Next base: position 17,395 of record DASUCK010000663.1, read on the forward strand.
TCCTTGGCCTTGGCGATCTCCTCGTCCTTGTCGGTGTTGACCGAGTAGCCGAGCGCCTTGAGCGCGGGCAGGGCCAGCCAGCGCTCGGTGGTCATCAGGGTGACCTTCTTCTCGGCCCAGGCGGGCGGCTTGAGGAGATCGTTCCAACTCGTCGGCGGGGTCTTCACCAGGTCGGACCGGTAGCAGATGCCGGTGGTGCCCCAGGTGTAGGGCACGGAGTACTTGTTGCCCTTGTCGTAGGAGAGCTGGGTGGCCTCGGGGAAGAGGTTGGCCAGGTTGGGGATCAGCTCGGCGTGGATCGGCTCCAGCAGGCCCTGCTCCGAGAGCGCCTGGGCGTACTGGCCGGACACGAAGGCCACGTCGACGCCGCTGTCGGCGGAGGCGGTGAGCTTGGTCATCGCCTCCTCGTTGGTGGCGTGCAGGCCGATCTTGATGTCCTTGACCTTGAGCTTCTCCTTGGCCCGTTCGGGGAGGTCCTTGGGCGTGTAACCGTCCCACACCGTCACCTGGATGGACTGCTGCGACAGGTCGGCGTTGGGCTTGAGCTGCTCGGCGGCCGCCGTGGCCGTGCCTTGTGGGCTGGTCGACGACTCACCGCCGCACGCCGCGACGGCAAGCGCGAGGCCGGCCACCGCCGCGGCGGCCGGAAGACGACGGGTGAACCGGATACGGGACACGGCCGCTACTCCTTCTCAATGTGCGATGTACGAGGGGTCGCGCGACCTTACCGGACACAGCAGACCAAAGCAGGAGTGTTGCAGCACTCATCAACATGAGCAAGACTTTTGTCCACATTGCTACCAGGAAGTTCGCTCTTTGTGTTGAATCAGCATTCAATAGCCGGACGATTGCGGTCTCTCGGTGAGACGCCCCTTACCGCGCGAGACCGCGGGTTCACCGCCGCCGTCGTGGCGCTGCTCGCCGCGGGACTCGGCGACGGGCTCGGTGACGGACTCGGCGGGGGGCTCGGCGGGGGGCGCGCCGAGGGAGGCGCGCCGGCGCCTTTCGGCGTCCGTCGCTACCTGCCGCTGCCCAGCCTCTCGTACGAGCCGGAAGACCGCCAAACCGGGGGTCCGGCCGAGCGGGACTTCGGCGCGCACGTGGACCAGACGAACTATTCGGTCGTGGTCGCGGACAAGGTCGTCGTCAAGTGGCTCACCCCGCCGCAACCGCTCCCCGTACCCGCCCTCGACCTGCTCGCCCACCTGGTTGAGTCCGGGTTCAACGACACCGCGCCCCCTTACGCGGCCCTGACCGGGCCGGTCGGCGGGCGCCAGTGCCTGCTCGCCCTCGTCACCGGGTACCTGCCGGAGGCGCGGGACGGCTGGGAGTGGTGCGTGGACGAGGCCGCGGCCGGGCGCACGTCCTTCGCCACCGCCCTCGGCCACCTGGCCGCCGACCTCCACCTCGCCCTGTCCACGGTGAAAGGGTGCGATGCCCCCGCGACCACCGCCGGGCTCGCGCAGCGGCGGGTGAGCCCTGGCGCGGAGCGACGCGTGAATCCCCCCGCCGAGCGGCCGGCGAGCCCCGACGCGGAGCGGGCCCGGCGGGCGGTCTCGGACGCGCTGGCCCTCACCGGCGGGGCGGACGGGCGGTGGCTGGCGGCCGTGGCCGGGCGGCTGCGGCGCGAGCTGGCCCCGCTGGACAGGCCCGCCCCAGGCCCCAGGATCCGCATCCACGGCGACCTGCACGTGGGCCAGATCCTGCGGTGGCGCGGCGGCTACGCGGTGATCGACTTCGACGGCAACCCCACCGTCGCCGACGCCGACCCCTGCCAGCCCGCCGCCCGCGACGTGGCCCAGCTGACCACCAGCCTGGAACACGTGGCCCAGGTGGCGATCAGACGACGCGGCACCCCGCCCGGCCGGGCGGCGGCCTGGGCGGCCGAGACCAGGGCCGGGCTGCTGGCGGCCTACCGGGGCCGGCTGGCCGCGCGGGGTCGTACGGACCTGCTGGACGCGGCGCTGATCCGGCCGTTCGAGGTCGAGCAGGAGTGCCGAGAGCTGATCTACGCCGCCCGCCACCTCCCCCGCTGGCGCTACGCCCCGATGGGCGTGCTCCGCGCCTGGTACCCCGAGGAGAACATGTCGTGAACTCCGCGCTCCACCTCGCCGACCTGGAGTCGAAGCCGGAGGCCCTGGCCGCCCTGGCCGACGCCCTGGCCGCCGAGGACCCGTTCGAGCGGCTGCCGGCGAACCCGGCGCGGGTGCTGTTCCTGGGCATGGGCAGCTCCCGGTACGCCGCCGGGGTGGCCGCCCTGCGCCTGCGGGCCGCGGGTGTCGACGCGCACGCCGACTACGCCTCCGCGGCGGCCACGTACCCGCCGGGGCCGGACACCCTGGTGGTGCCGATCTCGGCCACCGGCGGCAGCAGGGAGACCCTGGACGCCGCCGGCCGCTACGCGGGCGGCCCGGCGTTCGTGGCCGCGCTGACGAACGCGCCCGGCTCGCCCCTCGCCGGGCACGCCGACGCGGTGATCCCGATGCGGGCCGGCGAGGAGCGCGGTGGCGTGGCCTGTCGCACGTTCCAGCACACGCTGGCGCTCCTGCTGGCGCTGGAGTCGCGGCTCACCGGAGCGGGCCGCGACGTCCCCGCCCTGGTCCGGCGCTGCGCCGAGGCCACGGCCGACCTCCTCGACCGCAGGGACGGGTGGCTCCCCCCGGTCATGCAGCTGCTGGACGGCCCGCACGGCGTCTACGCGATCGCCCCCGCCGAGCGGCTGTCGTCGGCCGAGCAGTCGGCGCTGATGTTCCGCGAGGGCCCGCGCCGCCCCGCCGACGCGGCCGAGACCGGCGACTGGGCCCACGTGGACGTGTACCTGACCAAGACCCTCGACTACCGCGCCCTGCTCTTTTCCGGCTCACGGTACGACGGCCAGGCCATGGACTGGGTGCGGCGGCGCGGCTCCACGGTGGTCGCCGTGGGCGGCGAGCCGGAGGACGCCGCGGCGTCGGTCCGCTACGTCCACGACGACGACCCCGACGTGGCCCTGCTCACCGAGAC
>DASUCK010000664.1:0-10469 GCA_036276095.1 Nonomuraea sp.
CCGGGTGCCGGCCCGAGTGCCGGCCCGGGTGCCGGCCCGGGTGCCGCGCCGGGTGGCCGGTCAGGTGAAGGACTGGCCGCGCACCTTGATGGCCTGCAGCAGCCCGACCGCGATGAGGTTGGCGAACGTCGCCGTGCCGCCGTACGACACGAACGGCAGCGGCAGCCCGGTGATCGGCATGATCCCGATCGTCATCCCGACGTTGATGAACGTCTGGAACCCGAACCAGCACACGATCGTCCCGGCCACCAGCGTCCCGAACCGGTCCTCACACCGCCTGGCGATCCTCAGCCCGCGCACCAGGACCACCCCGAGCAGCACCACGACCGTCGCCGACCCGAGGAACCCGAACTCCTCACCCGCCACCGTGAAGATGAAGTCGGTGTGCTGCTCGGGGACGAACCGGCCGGTCGTCTGCCCGCCGCCGAGCAGCCCCTTGCCCAGCAGCTGCCCGGACCCGATGGCGATCAGCGACTGCGTGCTGTTGTAGCCCACCCCACGCGGGTCGACGCTCGGATCGACGAACGCGGTGAACCGCGCCACCTGGTACGGCTCCAGCATCTGGAAGTAGAACACGGCGAACACCGAGGCCGCCGCCACCGCCGTCAGCGCCACGATGACCCGTTTGCGCACCCCGCCGAGGATCAGCCCGGCCGCCGTGATCACCGCCAGCACCATGGCCGTGCCGAGGTCGGGCTGGAGCATCACCATGCCCATCGTGATCGCCGCGGCCACGATCGCCAGCGTGACGTCGAGCCCGCGCGGCCGGTCGGTGCCCTCCGCCGGCTGCGCCAGCAGCATCGCGATGACCAGGAGCAACCCCACCTTGGCGAACTCCGACGGCTGCACCGCGAACCCGCCGCCGAGGAGGATCCACGAGTGCGACCCGTTGATCGTCGCCCCCAGCGGCGTGAGCACCAGCCCCAGCCCCACCAGCGACACGAGGTAGACCAGCGGCGCGTACGCCCGCGTCGCCCGATGGTCGATCATCGCCACGATGCCGCACAACACCACCCCGATGACCTCGTTGAGCAGGTGTTTCTTCACCAGCCCTGTGGACCCGGGCGCCCAGGTCCTGGTGGACGACCACACCAGCAGCGTGCCGATCACGCACAGTCCGGCCACCGCGACCAGCATCACCCCGTCGAGCCTGCGGACGGGGGAGTTCTCCTGCGTCATCCGGCGCAGCAGCGACGGCCGCTGGAGGACGGCGGTGCGCGCGATCATCCGCCGGCCACCGTTCCGTCAGGACGGAACGCCGGCAGCCGGGTCGGCAGCCGCCCACCGGGCACCGCCGGGGGCCGCTTGATGCCGTAGATGCCCTCGTAGATCTCGCGTACGGCCGGCGCCGCCGTCTGCGCGCCCATCCCGCCCTGCGACACCATGACGACCACCACGTACTGAGGGTTCCTCGTCGGGGCGAACGACGCGAACCAGGAGGTGTCCTGCTTGCCCCACACCTCCGCGGTGCCCGTCTTGCCGCCGACGCGTACCTTGTTCATGGGGAACCCGGCGAAGGCTCCGGCCGCGGTGCCGTCGGCGGCGACGTCGCTCAGGGCGTTCTTGATGTAGCGCCGCTCCTTCTCGCTCAGCGGCAGCTTGCCCACCACCGGCACGGGGATGGTCCTGACCACCTTGCCGTCCGGCCGCACCTGCGCCCAGCCGATGCGCGGGCTGCGCACCTTGCCGTCGCTCACCAGCGCGAGGTACGCCCGCGCCAGCTGCATCGGCGTGACCAGCACGTCGCCCTGCCCGATGGAGAAGTTGGCCGAGTCACCGGGCCGCAGCAGGAACCCCTCGGTGCAGTTCTCCAGGGCCAGCCGTTTCAGGAACTCCGCCCGCGCCCGGTCCTTCTCCTCCGGGTAGCCCTTGCGCGAGCGCTCGCAGCTGGTCGCGCTCGACCTGTTCCACAGGTCCTTCTTCCAGGCCCGGTCGGGGATGCGGCCCGCGGACTCGCCGGGCAGGTCGACCCCGGTCGGCCGGCCGAACCCGAACGCCCTGGCCATGTTCGCGAACACCTCTTTCGGCGCCTTCTTCGGGTGCCGCCCGCCGTCCTTGAGGTACTGCTGGTAGGCGGCCTGGTAGAAGATCGTGTCGCACGACTTGACCAGCGCGGTGTGCAGCGTCAGCGAGCCCAGCGCGATGCCGCGGAAGTTGCTGAACGCCCGCCCGCCCACGTTGACCGAGCCCGGGCAGGAGTATGTGCCGTTCAGCGGATAGCCGGCCCGCAGCATGGACGCCACCGACGAGATCTTGAACGTCGAACCCGGCGCGAACTGCCCGTTGATCGCCCGCGACACCAACGGCTTTCCCGACTTGTCCGACAGCAGCCACTGGTAGCCGCGGGCCGAGATGCCGCCGGCCCAGATCTCCGGGTCGTAGCCCGGCGCGCTGGCGATCGCCAGCACCCGCCCGGTGCGCGCGTCGAGCACCACACCGGCCCCGCCGTCTGCGCTCGGAGCCGACTTCATGGCCTTGGCCAGCGCCTGCTCGGTGATGCCCTGGATCCGCGAGTCGATGCTGGTCACCAGGTGGTCGCCGGGCACGGGCGTCTGCTGGTGCTCGACGCCCAGCGCCTTGCCCATGCGGTCGACCTGCACCCTGCGCAGCCCCGACTTGCCGCGGAGCGCGTCGTCGTAGACGTATTCGAGCCCGTCGCGCCCGGCCAGGTCGACGCCGGAGAAGCTGGCCTTGAGCCCTTCGCGCTGCTCCAGCTCCTGTTCGGTGACCGGCTGGAGGTAACCGAGCATCTGCGCGCCCGCCCGGCCGCCCGGGTATTGCCGCACGGAGTGGATCTCCGCCGTCACGCCGGGGAACTCCTCCTGCCGCTCCAGAATCTGCAGAGCCTTCCTGGGGTCGATCTTCTCCTCCAGCGGAACCGGCTGGTACGGCGACCCGGTCCAGCACGGCTTGCGCACCCCGGGCCCGCACGGAGTGATCCGCTGCCGCAGGTCGGCCACCGGTTTGCCGAGCACCGCCGACAGTTTCCGCAGCACCATGGCGCCGCTGTCGGGCATGCGCTGCAGCCGCGCCTGGTCGACGGACACGACCAGCGCGGTCTTGTTGCGCACCAGCGGCCGCCCGCGCCGGTCGAGGATCTGCCCGCGCACCGCCGGCACGATGACCGTGCGCGTCCTGGTCTCCGTGGCCCGCGTCACGAACTCGTGTCCGCGCACCACCTGCACCTGCCACAGGCGTACGGTCAGCACGACGAGCAACGCCAGCACCAGCAGGTGCAGCACCAGCAGCCGGGCCCGCATCCGCATCATGTCGAGTACCCCGCTCGTCTGTCGCGCGTGGTCAGCCAGATCACGACGGGTGACACGAGCAGCGTGTAGACGACGGTGACCGGCGCCTGCTCGACCAGCGTGGACGCGGTCACCCGGGGATCGGACATCAACATCGCCACGGCGGCCGCCAGCAGCGGCCCCATCAACACGCACAACACCACAGTCGTCGCCGGCCCACCCGCGCCCCGCCCCGCGACGTAGCCGACGATCGCCAGCACGAACGCGTACTGGCCCAGCAGGTGCGCCGTCGGCGGCATGACGTCGACCAGCAGCCCCGCGAAGAACCCGAGCACCGCCCCGGACGCGGCCCCCCGCCCCAGCGCCGCCCCCACGACGGCCAGCAGCACCAGATCAGGCGCGCCCCCGGCGGGCAGCGACACCCGGTTGACCAGCATGACCTGCGCCAGCAACGCCACCAACACGGACACCCACCCGATCACCGCGCCCCCTTCCGGCCCGCCCCTCCATTGACCGCACGACCCCCGGCCGGCATGCCCACAAGCCATGGGTGCGTCGCACCCGTCCGCATGACGTGCCGTCCGATCACCGCGCCCCCTCCTTCGGCGGCAGAACCGCGTCGCGTGGATCCCGCCTGGGCGGCTCCACCACCACGCCGACCACGTCGAGCGACGTCATGTCCGCGTACGGCCGCGCGTACGCGATCCTGGTCAGTTCCCCAGGCGTCGACTCCACGCGCTCGATCACCCCGATCGGCACCCCCGGCACGTAGGGCTGCCCGTTCTGCGATCCGAAACTGACGATGCGCGCCCCCCGGGTCAGCGGCGCCGTCGAGTCGAGCAGCCGGAACTGCACGAGCCGCCCGTGCTCGCCCACGCCGTGGACCACGCCGATCTCCTTGCCGCCCTCCAGCCGCGCCCCCGCGGCCGAGGCCGGATCGCTGAGCAGCACCACCGTCGAGGTGTGGGCGGTGGCGTGGACCACCCGCCCGACCAGGCCGTCGCCGTTGAGCACGGTCATCTCCGACCGCACCCCGTCGCTCGTGCCCACGTCGATCTGCACGGCGTCCTCGAACCCCGGCTGCCCCCGCCGCGCGACCACGTTGGCCGTCACGACCTTGTATCCCCCGGCCCCCGACAACCCTAGGAGCCGGTCCAGTTCCTTGGCGCGGGCCGTGTCCAGCCGGCCGGCCAGCAGACCCGTACGCAGCTTGGCGTTCTCCTCCTTGAGCGCCCGGATGCGCTCCTGAGCGCTCGGCGCGGTCACGATGGCGTGCACGAACGCGCCGATCGGACGCACGAGCCCGCCGCCGAACTGCTCGGCCGTCCCGAAGACCCACGCCCCCGCCGCCCGGAGCGGACGCAGGGGCGAACTGTCGCCGGTGCGGTGGTCGACGGTCACGATGACCAGGGCCGCCATCAGCAGCACTCCGAGGATCAGCCGGGCCCGGCGCGAGTCTCTCATCAGTGTCGCGACTCCGGAACCAGGACCTCTTGCAGCGCCTCGAACTCCTCGGCGCACTTGCCCGAGCCGATGGCGACGGAGTCGAGGGCGTTCTCGACGAGGTGGACCGGCATGCCCGTCTCGGCCTTGACCCGCTCCTCGAGACCCTTGAGCAGCGCGCCGCCGCCGGTGAGCGCGATGCCGCGGTCCATGATGTCGCCGGACAGCTCCGGCGGGCACTTGTCGAGCGTGGTCTTCACCGCGTCGACGATGGCGTTGACCGGCTCCTCGATGGCCTTCCTGATCTCCTCGCCGGACACGATGATCGTCTTGGGCAAGCCGCTGACCAGATCACGCCCGCGGATCTCCGCGTGCGTCTCCTCGTCTGAGGGGCAGGCCGAGCCGATCGCCATCTTGATCTCCTCGGCGGTGCGCTCGCCCAGCATCAGCGAGAACTCCTTCTTGGCGAACGCGATCACCGCCTGGTCGAGTTCGTCGCCGCCGATCCTGATGGACTGGCTGGTGACCACGCCGCCCATCGAGATGATCGCGACCTCGGTCGTGCCGCCGCCGATGTCGACCACCATGTTGCCGGTGGGCTCGTGCACCGGCAGCCCCGCGCCGATGGCCGCGGCCATGGGCTCCTCGACGATGTAGACCTTCCTGGCGCCCGCCTGGTATCCGGCCTCCTTGACCGCACGCTGCTCGACACTGGTGATGCCGCTGGGCACGGCGATGATGATGCGCGGCTTGGCGAGGTGTCGCCGTCTATGCACCCTTTGGATGAAATATCGCAACATGCGCTCGGTGACGTCGAAGTCGGCGATCACCCCGTCCTTGAGCGGGCGCACGGCGACGATGTTGCCGGGCGTGCGCCCGATCATCCGCTTGGCCTCGATGCCCACCGCCACGATCTTGCCCGTGGTGGTGTTGATCGCCACGACGGACGGCTCGTTGAGCACGATGCCCCGGCCGCGCACGTATACCAACGTGTTGGCGGTGCCCAGGTCGACCGCCATGTCACGGCCGAGGAACGCGAGCTTGCTGCCCATGGGGAACGGAGCCCTCCGTAACGTCGTTCGCGAATGACTACGGATCGAATTCGAATCGTAACGTGACGTACCCACCGATGGCCGCAATGAGCCTCTGCGCCCCTCAAAAATCTCCAGCCCCAACCTCAACCGCAATTTTGCCCGGATTGCACCACAACATCCGGACGCCTTCTGGAACGATCCACGCCGCAGGCTACGCGAGCCCACCGACAGAAACGCAAGCGCCCGCACAGCGCGAAACCGGCTGCGCGGGCGCCTACGCGACGCGAGGAGCGGATCAGAAGACCCGTATGGGGTCAGAACCGGTCAGGGAAGAAGATTTTGATCTCCCTGGCGGCCGACTCGGGCGAGTCGGAGCCGTGGACGACGTTCTCGCCGATCTCCAGGGCGTGGTCGCCGCGGATGGTGCCGGGCGCCGACTTCACCGGGTCGGTGGCGCCGGCCAGCGCGCGGAAGGCCTCGACGGCCCGCGGCCCCTCCAGCACCATGGCGACGAGCGGGCCCGAGGTGATGAAGTCGACGAGCTCGCCGAAGAACGGCTTCTCGGCGTGCTCGGCGTAGTGTGCCTTGGCGGTGTCGACGTCGAGGGTGCGCAGGTCCATCGCCACGACCTTGAGGCCCTTGCGCTCCACACGGGAGATCACGTCACCGATGAGGCCGCGCTTGACCCCGTCGGGCTTGATCAGGACAAGAGTGCGCTCGGACACTTGAGGTTCTCCTTCGAACAGAGTGGGGTCGCGGCTACCGGCGTCCGGCCTCGCCGCAGGGACACGTAGCGGGGCGGGCGCCCACGCGCCGCCCTAGCTGGGGCCCACAGCTTACCGTCCCGCCCCCGCCCTGGATTCCGACGGCGATGCCGAACCCATCCCAGCAGGCCGGCCCGCTCAGGCCGGCCGCGTCTAGGTCGACGCGGTGTCCTCGGGCGAATGCCCCTGCGGCGGCACCGCCGGCGCAGCCCCTTCGGAACCCTGCGGCGGCACGACCGGCGCCGCCCCCTCCGACCCGTCGGGCGTCTGCGGCCGCGGCGGCAGCCGGTCGAAGGCGTTCGGCCCCGGCGGCGCGGGCAGCACGACCCGCGGAACGACCCCCGTCGCCTCGTCCTCGTCCTCGTCCTCGCCCGGGGGATCCGCGCTCCCCCCACCACACGGCGGCCCCACGGGAACAGCGCCCGCCTCGGCGCCGCGGGGCCGCGCCACGACGGCGGCCAGCACGATGACCCCCACCGTGACGAACCCGCCGATCAACGCCCACCAGTGCAGCGCCCCCACGAACCGGTCGACCAGTTCCTGAGCCGACCGCACGCCGTCCAGCATGGCCATCTGCACGCCGGTGCCCAGCAGGAACCCCGCGAGCACCCCCGCCACGCCGAGCGACAGCCCGAACATCGCCGCCCCGGCCCCGGCCTCCTGCAACGTCGCCGTCACCGCCACGGCCGCCCCCACGGCCAGCAACGCGAACGGCGCCGCCAGCACGAGCCCGTCAGCCGACGGCACCATCAACCGTACGGCGCAAAGCCCCATGACCATCGCCAACAGCCCCAAGGGGGCCAGCCACCGCCCTCCGCCCTCGGCGAACCGGCGCACCACCACGGCCACCCCCACCGCGAGCACCCCCGCCGACACGTACGGAACCCACAACCCCCGCAGCCCGGGCCCACCCAGACCCCCCATCTCCACAAGCGTGACCTGCGCTGCGGTGGGCAGCACCACGACGCCCACGGCCACCATCGCGTACGCCACCCGGCGCCCCGCCACCGCCCCGATCGAGCCCAGCGCCAGCAGCCCCGCGATCGCCGCCCCGGCGATCGCCATCACAGGAAGCGCCCGCCACCCCTCGGTGGCCGTGCTGATCGCCACCACCGCGATCCCGGCCGACGGCACCGCGGCCAGCAGCAGCCGCAGGCGATCCCGCCCGTCGGGCACGGGCGCCACGGGCCGCCCCGCCAGGATCCACACCACAAGGTGTACGGCCGCCAGCCCCAGCCCCACCCCCGTCACCAGCGGGTACGGCTGCAGCGTCACCTTCCAGCTGCTCACGTCGTCGAGCGGCCACAGCGCCAGCCCCTGAGCCGCCACCAGGCCGACCCCGAACACCCCCGCCCACAACGCCCGCACCACCACCGCCCGCTCCCAGACGGCCGCGAGCGTGGCGACCAGCACGACCCCGCCCCCGACCCCGCGCGCCACCCGCACGGCGCCCACGACGAGCTCGGACACGGCGTATCCGCCGGCGACCTCGGAGAGCGCCACCAGCACCAGCCCCGCCAGCACCAGATGGGCCGCGGGGACGCGCCGCAGCGCGACGGCCGCGAGCGGCACGGTGAGCATGAGCGCGGGCAGGGCGAGCCCGTGCGTACGCATGAGCGCGACCCGGTCGAGGTCGTCGGGCAGCAGCCCGGCGACGACGGAGAGCGTGTTGGGGATCGTGACGATCGCCAGCGGCAGCGCGACCACGACAAGCAGCCCGAGCACGGTGTCGAGCAGCCAGGGAAGGTGCCTGGACGCGGCCGGACGAGGCGACCGCTGAATCGGGGGGACGGCCATGTAGGCCGACTTTAGCGGGAAGTAGCGCCCTCGACACGGCGAGCGACAATAATCGCCGTGATCCACAGCGCGGCGAAGATCGCCCCGAGGACGTACATCGCGGTGACCAGGACCCCCGTGACGATCGCGAGCACCTGGACGACGCTGCCGAGAACGTACCCGACCGGCCTCTTGAGCAGCCCGGCGGCGACCACGCACAACCCCGCGAGCCCGATGCCGACGGTCACGGCCAGCGCGGGCGCGACCCGGCCGACGCCGATCGCCACAGGCGTGACCAGCGCCGCCACGATGGCCTCCATGCCCAGCACGGTGGCCCCGAGCCGCCGCATCCCCGGCGTCACCACGAACTTCATCCCGCCCCCGTTCATCACGACCCGTCCGCCTTCAGCAACCGCCGCGCGTCCCCCGCCGTGACGACCGACCCGGTGATCAGCACGCCGGTGCCGCTGAACTCGCCCTCGGCGTCCGCGATGGCGATGCCCTTGTCGATGGCGTCGTCGAGCCGCTCGCAGACGTGCACCCGTTCCGCGCCGAACAGCGGCACCGCCAGCGTCGCCAGCTCCTCCGCCGGTATCGACCGGGGCGAGGAGTTACGCGTGACCACGATCTCGTCGAGCACCGGCTCCAGCAGATCGAGGATGGCCTCGACGTCTTTGTCCCGCATGACCGCCACCACGCCGATGACCTTCGCGAAGTCGAACGCCTCGTGCAGCCCCTCCAAGGACGCCTGCATGCCGCCCGGATTGTGGGCCGCGTCGACCACCACGGTCGGCGTGCGGCGGACGACCTCCATCCGCCCCGGCGAGCTGGCCTGCGCGAACGCCTGCCGGACGAGATCGGTGTCCAGCGGATCGTCACCCCCGGTCAGCGCCTCGGCGGCGGCCAGCGCGCAGGCCGCGTTGCTCGCCTGATGAGCGCCGTAGAGCGGAAGGTAGACCTCTTCGTACACACCCTTGAGCCCGCGCAGCGTGAGCAGCTGGCCGCCGATGGCGACCTCGCGGCGCATCACCCCGAACTCGAGCCCCTCACGGGCCACCACCGCCCCCACCTCGGCCGCCCGCCGCATCAGCACCTCGGCCGCGGGCAGCTCCTGCTGGGCCAGCACGACGGTCGCCCCCGGCTTGATGATGCCGGCCTTCTCGGTGGCGATGCTCGGGATGTCCGGCCCGAGCCGGTCGGTGTGGTCGAGCGAGATGGGCGTGATCACCGACACGACGCCGTCGGCGACGTTGGTGGCGTCCCACGACCCGCCCATGCCGGCCTCCACGACCGCCACGTCCACCGGCGTGTCGGCGAACGCCGCGAACGCCATCGCGGTCAGCAACTCGAAGAACTGGATCCGCCGCCCCTGGGTGTCGGTCAACTCGACATAAGGGATGATCTCCTCGTAAACCTGCGCGAACCGATCCTCGCTCAGCGGCTCGCCGTCCACCGTTATCCGCTCGCGCACCGACACCAGATGCGGGCTGGTGAACCGCCCCACCCGCAGGTTGCGCTCCTTGAGGAGCGCCTCCGCGAGCCGCGCCGTGCTCGTCTTGCCGTTGGTGCCGGCGATGTGCACGACAGGGTACGCCCGCTGCGGCGAGCCGAGCAGATCCAGGAGGGCCGCGATCCTGTCGAGCGTCGGCTCGAAATCCCACTCGACGCCACGCTCCATGATCGCGCGTTCGACCGCACGATAATCCACGACTCAACCCTACTGACTGCCCGGCAGCGCTCCGGACACCCGCCCCGGACACCCGCCCCGGACACGGCCTGACCCATATCGCCGAAGGGATGGAGAGTTGGAAGCTATCCAGCCTCGCCGTCGCCTGCGACCTTTGGACCAGCCTGCCCCACCCCCGGCAGGCCGCTCTCAAGGACGAAACGTGGAAGGCGATAACGCTCGCACCGACCAGCACGGCGTCATCACCAGGAAGACGTTGTTCAAAGCGGCCCTCATCGCCACACCTGTCCCGCTGCTCGCCGGGCAGCTCCCGGCCCTGGCCCGCGACACGGCCGCGACCGGTCAGCCGCTCACGCCCACCCCCCACTGCGACGACGGAGAAGAGCCGACCCCGCCGCAGATCGAGGGCCCGTACTTCAGGCCCGGCTCGCCCCGGCGCTCCGTCCTGCCCGGCCAGGGCACGCCTTTGACGGTCAGCGGGTACGTGTTCGGCCTGGCCTGCCAGCCCCTCGCCAAC
>DASUCK010000665.1:0-3300 GCA_036276095.1 Nonomuraea sp.
GTTCCTGCACCAGGTAGGTGAGGCTGTAGGCGGCGGTACGGCCTCCGTCGGGGATGCGGCGTCCCCACGCGATCCGCATGCTGAGCGAGATCGGCGGCAGGCCGGCCCCCGCGACCCAGGCCAGTGCCACGATCGTCCACCAGGGCCAGTCGCCGGTGCCGGCGACCAGCGCCACCAGGGCGGCGACGTGCAGGAACGCGGTGGCGACGAGCACGACCCCGGCGCCCCGCCGGTCCATGATCCGCCCCTGGACGGGCCGCCCCATGCCCGCTCCGACCCCGTACGCGGCCGCCGCCACCCCGGCCAGCGCCAGGGACCCGCTGGCGTACCGGACCACGAGCACGATCCCGACCGGCGCGACCGACTGCGTGAGCTGCGCCAGGAATCCGAGCACGGCCTGCGCGGGCACCCCGGGCAGGCCAACCAGTTTTCGGTACGAAAAGGGCATACCGCGACGCTAGCGTGTCAAGATCACGGCGTTCCCAGGCCGGCGGCGACCGTGTGGAGGGCCGCCAGGAGGGGGCGGACGGCGGGGTGGGAGTCGGCGCCCCTGCGTACGGCGGCGAAGACGCGGCGTTCGGGACCGGGCGCCGGGCGTACGACGACGCCCGGCAGCGCCACGTCACGCAGGGCCAGCCGCGGCACCAGCGCCACCCCCGCGCCCGCGCCGACCAGCGCGACCACGGCGCGGAAGTCGTCGGAGCAGTGGGCCAGGTCGGGCGTGAACCCGGCCTGCTGGCAGGCGAACGTGATCACATCGTGCACCGGGTTGCCCGGGTACGGCCCGATCCAGGTCTCGGGCGCGAGCGCGCCCAGCGACGTGACCGGCGCCCCGGCGGCCGGGTGGTCGCGGGGGAGCACCAGATCGAACGGCTCGGCGTACAGCGGCAGGCGGGACAGGCGGCGGTCGGAGGCGTCGGGGGCGCCGCGGTATTCGACCGCGACCGCCAGGTCGGCCTCCGAGTCCAGCAGCATGGCCAGGCTCTGGTCACCTTCGGCGTCGAGCACCCGCACCCGCACACCCGGAGCGCTCTCCCGCAGCGCGATGATCGCGGGGGAGAGCACGGCGCTGATCGCCGTGGCGAAGCAGGCCACGGTGACCTCGCCGGCCTCGCCCGCGGTATACGCCGCCACTTCGGCCTCGGCGCGTTCGAGCTGGGCGAGCACCTCGTTGGCGTGACCGAGCATGATCTTGCCGACCGCGGTGAGGTGCACGCCGCGCCCGTCGCGGACGAACAGCCGGTGGCCCACCTCGTGCTCCAGCGCGCCGAGCTGCTGGGACACGGCGGACGGGGTGAGGTGCAGCGCCGCCGCCGCGGCGGTGACCGTGCCGTGGTCGGCCACCGCCCGCAGCGTGCGCAAGCGCCGCGTGTCTATCACGCGCGTGAGAATACTCAGCCGCGCGCCTGGACGAAGGCCCGGACGGCGCGGTCGACGTCGTCGGGCGAGTGGGCGGCCGACAGCTGGACGCGGATCCTGGCCTGGCCGTGCGGCACGACCGGGTAGGAGAAGCCGATCACGTAGATGCCCAGGTCGAGCAGGCGTTCGGCCATGGCGGCCGCCTGGGCGGCGTCGCCGATCATGACGGGCACGATCGGGTGGTCGCCCGGCAGGATGTCGAACCCGGCCTTGGCCATCTCGCTGCGGAACCGCGCGGTGTTGGAGCGCAGCCGCTCGCGGGCGTCGCTGGAGGTCTCCAGCACATTGAGGATGCGCAGCGAGGCGGAGGCGATGGCCGGGGCGAGGGAGTTGGAGAACAGGTAGGGCCGGGAGCGCTGGCGCAGCAGCTCGCAGATCTCCTTGCGGGCCGAGACGTAGCCGCCGCTGGCCCCGCCGAGCGCCTTGCCGAGCGTGCCGGTGATGAGGTCGACGCGGTCGGTGACGCCGTGGAGCTCGGGCGTGCCGCGGCCGGTCGGGCCGACGAAGCCGACGGCGTGGGAGTCGTCGACCATGACCATGGCGTCGTAGCGGTCGGCCAGGTCGCAGATCTCCCGCAGCGGCGCGACGTACCCGTCCATGGAGAACACGCCGTCGGTCACGATCAACCGCCGGCGCGCCTCCGACGCCTCCTTCAGCCGGGACTCCAGCTCGGCCATGTCGCGGTTGGCGTACCGGAAGCGCTGGGCCTTGGAGAGCCGGATGCCGTCGATGATGCTGGCGTGGTTGAGCGCGTCGGAGATCACCGCGTCCTGGGCGTCGAGCAGGGTCTCGAAGACGCCGCCGTTGGCGTCGAAGCAGGAGCTGTACAGGACGGTGTCCTCCATGCCGAGGAACTCCGACAGCCGCGTCTCCAGCTCCTTGTGCACCTCCTGGGTGCCGCAGATGAACCGTACGGAGGCCATGCCGAACCCCCACCGGTCGAGCGCCTGCTTGGCCGCCTCGACGACCTCCGGGTGGTCGGCGAGGCCCAGGTAGTTGTTGGCGCAGAAGTTCAGCACCTCGCGCCCGGCCACGCCGACCTGGGCGCTCTGCGGCGTGGTGATCACGCGTTCGGGCTTGAGCAGCCCCGCCTCGGTGATCTCGTCGAGGGTCGCGCGCAGCTCCTCGCGCACGTGGGTGAACATGATCAGGCGCTCCAATCCAGGATGACCTTGCCGGTGCGGCCGCTGGCGGCCGTGTCGAAGGCGGCGTCGTACTCGTGGTACGGGAACCGGTCCGTGATCACGGGCGTGAGGTCGAGACCCTTCTCCAGCAGGACGGACATGTTGTACCAGGTCTCGAACATCTCGCGGCCGTAGACACCCTTGATCGTGAGCATCGAGGTCACGATCGTGGCCCAGTCGACGGCGAACTCCTCGGCGGGCAGCCCCAGCATGGCGATCTTCCCGCCGTGCGTCATGTGGGCGATCATCTGGCGTACGGCCGCGGGGTTGCCGGACATCTCCAACCCGACGTCGAACCCCTCGCGCATCTGCAGCTGCCGCATGCCCTCCTCGACGGAGGAGCGGTCGACGTTCAGGGCGAGCGAGACGCCGAGCTTGCCGGCCAGCTCCAGCCGCTCGTCGCTGACATCGGTGATCATCACGTTGCGCGCGCCCACGTGGGTGGCCACGGCGGCCGCCATCAGGCCGATCGGCCCGGCACCGGTGATCAGCACGTCCTCGCCGACCAGGGGGAACGACAGCGCGGTGTGGACGGCGTTCCCGAACGGGTCGAAGACGGCGGCGATGTCGGGGTGGACCTGGACGCGGTGGACCCAGACATTCGAGGCCGGCAGCGTGACGTACTCGGCGAAGGCGCCGTCGCGGTTGACGCCGAGGCCGACCGTGTTGCGGCACAGATGGCGGCGGCCGGCCATGC
>DASUCK010000666.1:0-12083 GCA_036276095.1 Nonomuraea sp.
CAGGCGTTCGGGAGCTGCGCGACGTTGCCGGCGGGGATGGCGATCGTGCAGGCGGCGATGGCGGGCGCGGACGGCAGGCCGCCGCCGCGCGTGATCGCGATGATCTCCATGGTGCTCGGTGCCAGCGCGGCCGCCGGCCCGGTGCTGGGCGGGTTCCTGGTCTCGCTGTGGGGATGGCGGGCGATCTTCCTGGTGAACGTCCCGCTGGCGGCGGTAGCGCTGGCCGCGGCGCTGCGCCGGCTTCCCAAGGTGCGCGTGGACGGCCCGCGCCAGGCCCTGCTGCCCCGCCCCAACTCCCGCCTGCTGGCCACCTGCGGCGAGTTCGCCCTGGTCAACGTGGTCTTCTATGCGGCGTTCCTCGTGGTGCCGTTGTGGGCGCAGCGCACGGCTGGCGTACCGGCGCACGTCGCCGGCCTGCTCGTCCTGCCCATGGCCGGGCTGGCGATCGTCATGACGCCGGTCGCGGTGGCGCTGGCGGCCCGGGCGGGCATGCGGGCGGTCCTGGCCCTGAGCGCGGCGCTGCTGCTCGGCGGCTCGGTGGCGATGCTGGTCGTCGGGCCGGTCGCGCTGGTCCTGGCGGCCGTGTCGCTGCTCGGTGTGGCCTCGGCGTTCAGCCAGTTCGGGCTCAACTCGCTGGTGTTCGTGCACGCGGACGGGCGGGACACGGGAGTCGCGGTGGGGCTGTTCCAGGCTTCCAGGTACGTCGGCGCGGCCACCGCGTCGTCCCTGCTCGGCGTGCTGTTCGAACGCGCCGGCCTGCCCGGGAGCGCGTGGACGATGATCGCCGTCTCCGTGGCTGTGCTAGCCGGCGGCCTGCTCCTGCCGGTCAGGCGGCGCGCGCCGGCGGCCACCGGCGGGGACCGGCCAGGCCCCTGAGCTCTCGGGCACGTCGTAACCGCCCGCGCCCTGCTGCTCCCTCGCGCAGCGGGGCCCCTGACTACAGGGTGTTGGACCGGATGTCCAAGAAATGCTTCTCGGCGGCGTTCCAGAACCTCACCAGCGCCGCCGCCGTCGTCTCCGGCGCCTCCACGGCGGGGGAGTGGGCCGCCCCCGGCACGACCACGCACTCGGCCCCGAGCCGGGCGGCCATCTCCGACTGCGTCTCGGGGGGCCAGCCGTCGTCGTGCTCGCCGTACAGGACGAGCGTGGGCACCTCGATCTGCCGCAGCTCGTCGGTGCGGTCGCGCATGCTCACCACCTGCTCGGCCATGCGCGCCAGGCCGGTCGGCGAGTTGGCCAGCAGGCGCTTGCGCAGAAACGCCACGATGTCGTCGGGCACGTCGGCGGCCAGCGCGTCGGGCTCGAACCGGCGGTGCCACACCTGCTCCAACCCCAGCGTGGGCACCTCTTCGACGAGCCTCCTGCCGTGCGCCGCCCGCTTGCCCTCGATCGCCGCCGGGCCCGAGCCCATCAGCGTGAACGACGCGAACTTGGTGCGGCCGTCGATCACCGCCTCGCGCGCCACCAAGCCGCCGAACGAGTGGCCGACCAGGTGGACGGGGTCGCCGCCGCCGATCGCCTGGGCGAGCGCGTCGACGTCGGCGCCGAGCGCGGCGCAGGTGTAGAGGCGGGGGTCGTCGGGGCCGGGGGTTTCGTACTGGCCGCGCAGGTCGACGGCCACGACGCGGCGGCCGGACTGGGCGAGGGTCATCAGGACCGCGATGAAGTCTTCCTTGCTGCCCGTGAGGCCGGGGGCCAGCAGCGCGGGCCAGCGCTCAACCACACCGCTGACCGGAAGCGCCTCCAGGACCGCGAACGTGCCCTGCGGCGTCTCGATCTTCTGCGGTGTGACGCCAGGAGGCAGGTCGAGGAAACGCGGCGTACTCACGTGAGGCAACAATACCCAGAGGTCAGCGCGCCGACACCGGCATGCCCATTACGCTGGTGCGAGTTCGGAGGAGATGTGAGATATGCCCGACATCGAGGTCCGGCCGGCATGTTCGTGGGACGACGTCCAGAGGGTTTTCGGTCCGCAAGGGGCCTATTCGGGCTGCTGGTGCATGTGGTTCCGGGCAGCTGGGCCCGAGTTCCAGGCGATGGGCGCGGGGGAGCGGCGGACCCGCCTCCAGACCCTCGTGGAAGGCTCTGAGCGGGCGCCTGGGGTGCTGGCGTACCTCGGCGGTGCGGCCGGTGGGGTGGTGCGCCGTCGCGCCCCGGGAGGAGCACGTACGGCTCCTCCGCTCGCCCGTCACCAAGCCGTCCGCCCCCGAGGAGGACGGGGTGTGGTCGGTCACCTGCTTCTACGTCACCCGCGATGGACGCGGACAGGGGGCCGCCGCGGCCCTGCTGGCGGGGGCGGTGTCGTACGCGGCGGCGCAGGGCGCGCGGGTCGTCGAGGGCTACCCGAGGGACAGCGAGAAGCCGGTCCCTGCGTCGGAGCTGTACCACGGCTGGCGCTCGCTCTTCACCGACGCCGGCTTCGTGGAGACGGCCCGCCGGCGGCCCACCCGCCCGATCATGCGCCTGACCGTACGCTGACCGCGCTCCGGCAGTGCTCCGGCAGTGCGCTGACCGTGCTGTGACGGAGTTGTGACCGGTGACGCACTGCCCACCCGCCCGAGCCGCACACCCGCCGAGCCGCACACCCGTCCGGACCCATGTGCCCTGAGACGTGAGGAAGGCGCGCACCCCGGTTGGCCGGGGACGCGCGCCCTCTCGTTGCTGTGTCAGCCCGCGCGGCGGCGGTTGCCGCGGGGTTGGCGGCGCTGTTGCTTGCGCTCGGTGGCGGCGGACGGGGCGATGTCGTCGTCGTCCGTCGCCAGGTCGGGCGACTGGAAGATCACCGTGAACGGGTTGGGCGGGATGATCCGCTCCGGCTCCTTGTGCACCTGCGGCGGCGGCGCGGCGGCGAAACCGGCCTCCTCCGTGTCGTGCCGCTCCTCGACGGCCCGCTCGACCACGGGCACGTGCTGGACGGTGGGCTGGGCGGTGGGCTGGGCGGTGGGCTCGGCGGCGGGCTGGGCGGTGGGCTGGGCGGTGGGCTGGGCTGCCTTGGCGGCGCGGCGGGAGCGGGTGCCCGTCGCCGGCGCCTCGGCCGTCTCGTGGTCCGCGCCGCCCCCGCCGGAGCGCGACCCCCTGACGGGAGCCTCGGGGGCGTCGGCGAGCGCCTGCTCGATGGCGGACGTGGCCGCCCCCCTCCGCGTGCGGGTGCGGCCCGTCGCCGCGGCCTTGATCTCGTCGGGTGAGAAGATCGCGGGAGTCTCCTCCGCCTTGGCATCCACGAGCTCGACCTCCGAGGTCTCGACGGGTGCGGTCTCCGCCAGCTCCCTGCCGCCGCGGGTGCGGCGACGCTGGCGCGGCGTGCGGGCAGGACGCTCCTCGCGCTCGTCGCGGCGGCGGCCGCCACGCCCGCGGGGCCTGCCGGTCTCGCCGAGGTCCTCGATGCGCTCCGCGGAGAGTCCGGCGCGCGAGCGGTTCGCGTGCGGCAGGACGCCCTTGGTGCCCTCGGGGATGTTGAGCTCGGCGTAGACGTGCGGCGAGGTGGAGTAGGTCTCCTCGGGCTCGGCGAAGTCGAGCCCGAGCATGTTGTTGATCATCTTCCAGCGGGTCAGCTCCTCCCACTCCACGAACGTGACCGCGATGCCCGTGCGCCCGGCCCGGCCGGTGCGGCCGATGCGGTGCACGTACGTCTTGTCGTCGGTGGGGCAGTCGTAGTTGACCACGTGGGTGACGTCGTCGATGTCGATGCCGCGGGCCGCCACGTCGGTGGCCACGAGCACGTCGATCTTGCCGTTGCGGAAGGCCCGCAGCGCCTGCTCGCGCTGGCCCTGGCCGAGGTCGCCGTGGACGGCCGCGACCGCGAAGCCGCGCGTGTCGAGCTGCTCGGCGACCATGTCGCAGGCCCGCTTGGTCTCGCAGAAGACCATCGTGAGCCCGCGGCCATCGGCCTGCAGCAGCCGCGCGAGGATCTCGATCTTGTCCATCCGGTGGGTGCGCCACACGATCTGGCGCACCTGCGGCGTGGTCTCGCCCTCGCCGCTTTCGAGCTCGGCGCGTACGTGGGTCGGCCGGTTGAGGTATTTCCGCGACAGCGCCACGATCTCGCCCGGCATCGTCGCCGAGAACAACATCGTCTGCCGCTGCGCGGGGATGAGGGAGAAGATGCGCTCGACGTCGGGCAGGAAGCCGAGGTCAAGCATGCGGTCGGCCTCGTCGAGCACGAGCGAGGTGACCTGGCTCAGGTCGAGGTGCTTCTGCTTGACGAGGTCGAGCAGCCGGCCGGGGGTGCCGACGATGACGTCGACGCCCGCCTTCAGCGCCTCGATCTGCGGCTCGTACGCGCGACCGCCGTAGACGGTGAGGACCCTGGACCCGAGCTTGCCCGCGGCCGTGACGAGGTCTTCGCTGACCTGCACGGCCAGCTCGCGGGTCGGCACGACGACCAGCCCGCGCGGCTTCTTGCGGTTCTTGCGCGGCTTGCCGATGCTCTGCAGCATGGCGATGCCGAACGCGTAGGTCTTGCCCGTGCCGGTGCGGGCCTGACCGATGAGGTCCTGGCCGCCCAGCGCGAGCGGGAGCGCCATCTCCTGGATGGGGAACGGTGTGACGATGCCCTCGGTCTCGAGGGCATCGGCGATCTCTGGTGTGACTCCGAGGTCTCGGAAAGTCGTCAGCTTGGCCTGCCTCAATCTCCAATGAAGGCGGGCCTGCCGGGACCGGTGGGCGGATCACGCCCCGTTGCGCGGGTCCTCGCGGTAGAGCCAGCCCTCTCGATTCATCAGCGACCGCCGGCCCCCGGGGAGCGGGAGTGCTCGGGGAAATCCCCCGAATTTACACAGTGCGGTCGCACTTTCACAGAGCAGTGTACTCGATACCACAACGCTGGCCGAGCTCGCGTATGTTCCCGAACATTCATGGAAGTACGCTGCCATGCATGAACGAGTCTCCAGGAGTCGTCGACCTGCTCGGTGTGCTGGCGTACGCGGAGCTGAGCGCTTACGCCAGGATGACGGAGGACGCCGCCACGCTGGCGCCCTCGCTGGCCGACCGGGCCGCGCTGAGCGAGCTGGCCGTCACCGAGTACGCCCACTTCCGCCTGCTGCGCGACCGGCTGACCGAGCTCGGCGCCGACGCGGACGCGGCGATGTCGCCGTTCGTCGCGGCCCTGGACGCCTGGCACGCCCAGGCCCGGCCGGCCGACTGGCTGCAGGCGCTGGTCAAGACGTACGTCGGGGACGGCATCGCGCTCGACTTCTACCGCGAGGCGGCCAGGCACCTCGACCCCTCGATCGCCGACCTGGTGGACGAGGTGCTGGTGGACGAGGGGCGGTCGCAGTTCGCGGTCGAGCGGGTCAGGGCCGGGATCGCGGCCGATCCGGCGGCCGGCGCGCGGCTGGCGCTGTGGGCGCGGCGGCTCGTGGGAGAGGCGCTCAGCCAGGCCCAGCAGGTGGCGGCGGCGCGGCCGGAGCTGGCGATGCTGGTGGTGGAGGCCGGTGAGGGACAGGCCGACATCTCCCGCCTCTTCGCCAAGCTGACGGAGGCACACGGCAAGCGCATGGCCGCCATGGGCATCTGACGCACGGCCGCCATGGCATCGGACGAGCGGCCGCCATGGCATCGGACGAGCGTGGCCGTCTTCCTCACCAGCCGTCTTCCTCCCGGGGCGACTTCCTCACCGGGGCCGGCGGGCGCCGGAATGTTGCGGGTCTGGTCATTGGGCGGCGCGCGGGCACGAAACGGTTGTAGCGTGCCAGGCATGAGGGCCTCGCACCGCTACGGCAGTTCCTTGACGAGATGTGGGCCGAATCGCTGGGTGTCGCGCGCCGTCCTGCGAAGGGGGAGCGCGGGTTGTCCCACGATCGAACCGGGGCGGCATGAGGTGCCCCGCCGCCGGGTTCCCCGCGGGTGCCGGCTCGGCAGGCGGCTCGGCTGAGCCCGCCGTCGCGGCCGCCCGCGGAGGGGTACGGCGGTCGTGACCGTACCCCGTCGTGAGCTCTAGAGGGTGCCGCCGAAGCCGACGGGCCTGGCCTCGTCTTCGCCGATCTCGACGAAACCGAGCGCGGCCACCGGCACGACGACGCGCCTGCCCTTCGAGTCGGTGATGGCGAAGACGCCGCGGTCGACGGACAGCGCGTTTCTGATCTCCTCCTCGACCTGCTCGGCGGTGAGATCGGTCTCGACAACGAGTTCGCGGTGTACGGAGCGTACGCCGATCTTGATTTCCATCCGTGGCTCCCTAGTCGACGGGGCTGGCTCTCATCCATCGTGGCCGCTCGCCGCCCAGGAAACGCAAATGATCGCGCCGAGCGAACGGGTTATGCCGTACGCGGAAAACCGCTGATGCCGCGCCAGGCGAGCCGGGCCATGAGCTGCTCGGCCGCGTCCTTCGGGATCGAGCCGTGCTTGGTGACCCAGTAGCGGGCGCTCACCTCGGCCATGCCGACCAGGCCGACGCCGAGCAGGTGGGCCTCGTCGCTGGTGCACCCGGTGTCTTCCTGGATGAGGGCGCTGACCATCTCCGCGCACTCCTGCAGCGAGCGCTCCACCCGCTGCCGCACCGGCGCGACGTTGCGCAGATCGGACTCGAAGACCAGGCGGAAGGCCTCGCCCTGGGTGGAGACGAAGTCGAAGAACGCCCCGAACGTGGCCTGCACGCGGAGTTTGTTCTCCTGCGTGGAGGCGAGGGCCTCGCGGCAGCGGTTGACCATGTCGTCGACGTGGAGGTCGAGCAGCGCCAGGTAGAGCTCCAGCTTGCCGGGGAAGTGCTGGTAAAGCACCGGCTTGCTGACCCCTGCCCGGTCGGCGATCTCGTCCATGGCGGCCGCGTGATAGCCGTTCTCCACGAACACTTCCTGCGCGGCGCTCAGCAGCTGCCGGCGGCGGGCGAGTCGGGGCAGCCGGGTGCCCCGGGGCTTGGCGTCCGGGGTTGCGGTCACGCGGGTCTCCATTGGTCTCTCAGCGGGTCGTGCGGACATCCTACGTGCGAGTAGGCCACACCTCAGCGATTGTCCGTACGAGGCCGCACCCCGGCTGCCCGTCACCCAGGAGGGCCGGGCGCCGGAGCCGGTCGCGTCATCGGTATTCGTCGTCGTCGAAGTCCACCACGCGGTCCTGCTCGGCGGCGTCGCCGGGATCGACGTCGAGCGGCAGCTCACGGCGGAGCACGCCGGCGGTCGGGCGCGGGTCGCGCTGCTGCTCGGCGGCGTCGGCGTCGGGAGTCTCGATCGACACCTCCGTCTCCTCCTCCTCGTCGTAGGAGCCTTCGTAGGAGTCTTCGTCCCCGTGAATGTCCATCTCCGACATCTTCTGGTCCCCCTCTTGGTGCGGACGCAACCAGCCTACGCCCGGCCGAAAAGGTCGCCACGCTTCTCCACCCTGGCGAGTACGTCCGGCGCCGTGAACACCAGGTCCTCCGCGCGCTCGCAGCTCTCCACCTCTTTCCAGGTCAGCGGGGTGGAGACGGTCGGCTGCTCCCTGGCCCGCAGCGAGTACGGGGCCACGGTGGTCTTGGCCGGGTTGTTCTGGCTCCAGTCGATGAACACCTTGCCGGGCCTGGCCTTCTTGGCCATCACGCTGACGACCTGCCCGGGGTGCTCCTTCTCCAGGGCCTGGGCCAGGCGCCTGGCGTACGCGGAGGGCTCCTCGCGGCAGTCCCAGTCCGCGTACAGCTGCATGCCCTTGCTGCCGCTCGTCTTCGGGCGGGCCGTGAGGCCCTCGGCCCGCAGCAGCTCGCGCAGCATGAGCGCCACCTGGCAGCACTCGACGATCGTCGCCGGCGCGCCCGGGTCGAGGTCGAACACGAGCAGGTCGGGCGGCAGCGCCCGGCCGTCGGCGTCCACGCGCCACTGGGGGACGTGGAGCTCCAGGGCCGCGAGGTTGGCGTAGTAGACGAGGGTCGGGAGGTCGTCCACGACGGCGAAGTCGATGCTCTCGCGGTTCTTGGTGCTGCCGGGGACGGGCAGGTTCACCCGCCGGACCCAGCCAGGGGTGTGCTCGGGGGCGTTCTTCTCGAAGAAGAACTGGCCGGCGACGCCGTTCGGGTAGCGCTTCACGGTAAGGGGACGGCCTTCGAGGTGGGGCAGCAGGGCGGGGGCGACGCGGCTGTAGTAGTCGATGACCTCCGCCTTGGTGAAGCCGTAGTCCGGGTAGAGCACCTTGTCCAGGTTGCTGAGCGTCAACTCGCGCCCTTCGACCTTGACGGGAACCTTCTTGGCGGCCATGCGTTACCTCCACACCTCCGCTGGGATCTTGTCGGGACGCAGCCCGCGCCACACGGGGTGCCGCAGCCGTTCGTCGTCGGTCCACATGGTGTAGGCCACCTCCCCGACCAGATCCGGCCTAACCCACCGATTCCGCCACGGGACCCCGTTGCTGAACGGGCTGGCCGGGACCTCCAAGGGTCGGAGAAGGCGGTGGAGGTCGTCGAGCACCGCGTCGGTGAAGCCGGTGCCGACGTGGCCGACGTACGTGAGGCCCCGGTCGGTGAACACGCCCATCACCAGCGAGCCGATCCCGCCGGCGCGGCGGCCCTTGCCCGGCTTCCAGCCGCCGATCACGACCTCCGTGGCGCTGAGGTGCTTCACCTTGATCCACCACGGCGAGCGCGTTCCCGGCCGGTAGGGCGAGTCGAGCCGCTTGGCGATCACGCCCTCCAGGCCCTGCTCGTGCGTGGCGGAGAGCAGGTCGGAATCGCCGGGGAAGTACGGGGGCGCGCCGATGTCGAGCTCGTCCAGGAGCGCCCGACGGTCCCGGTAGGGGAGGTCGAACAGCGGGATGCCGTCGAGGAAGAGCAGGTCGAAGGGCAGATACGTGACGGGGTAGAGGCGCAGCATCGCCGGTTCAGGGTCGGTCAGGTGCATGCGGTGCTGGAGGCGTACGAAGCTGGGGCGGCCGCGTGGGTCGAGAGCCACTACTTCGCCGTCGATGACCGCGCTCTTCAGCCCGAACCCCGAAATTTCGGGATACCGTCGGGTGTACTCCGCGCCATGCCGTCCCGTCACCTTCAGTCCACCGTCGAGATGGACGATGGCGCGGATGCCGTCCCACTTGACCTCAAGGCCATACCGCTCGCGATCGAAGGGTAGTTCGCCAGGTACGGCCAGCATTGGTTCGATCGGGTATGGCATTGCTTGCCCCATGCAGGGGTATGTGCCCACTGCTGACCTTTTGAGATCGGAGGAGTGGCCATGCGCAGCATCTGGAAGGGTGCGATCTCCTTTGGCCTGGTCACCATCCCGGTCAAGCTCTACTCCGCGACCGAGCAGAAGGACGTGTCGTTCCACCAGGTGCACCGCGCCGACGGCGGCCGGATCCGCTACAAGCGCGTGTGCACGATCGACGGCGAGGAGGTCCCCTACTCCGACATCGCCAAGGGGTACGAGCTGGCCACAGGGGAGATGGTCGTGCTCACCGACGAGGACTTCGAGGACCTGCCGTTGAGCACGTCCAGGAGGATCGACGTGCTCCAGTTCACGCCGGCCGAACAGATCGACCCCATCTACTTCGCCAAGTCGTACTACCTGGAGCCGGACGCGCAAGGGGCGAAACCGTACGTGCTGCTCAGGAACGCGCTGGAGTCCTCCGGCCAGGTGGCGGTGGTGAAGGTGGCGCTGCGCCAGCGCGAGTCGCTGGCGACGCTGCGGGTCAGGGACGGCGTCTTCGTCCTGGAGACCATGCTGTGGCCCGACGAGATCCGCACACCCGACTTCGAGTTCCTGGAAGAGGACATCGAGGTACGCGCCCAGGAGCTCAAGATGGCCGAGTCGTTGATCACCACCATGGAGTCGGACTTCGACCCCAGCGAGTACCACGACACCTACCGCGAGGCGCTGCAAGCCGTGATCGAGGCGAAGGTCGCCGGCAAGGCAGTCGTCGCCCCGCAGGTGGAAGAGGAGGCCGGCCCCGCCGTGGACCTCATGGCGGCGCTGCGGGCCAGCGTGGAAGCCGCCAAGCGCGAACGCGAGGGCGCGCCCGCCAGGCCCGCCAAGAAGGCGGCGTCCGGCAAGTCGAAAGAGGGCAAGGAAGAAGAGAAGCCCGCGGCCAAGCGCAAGGCCCGCAAATCCGCGTAGCCCCACTCTGACGGCGTCCCTGGCCGCGTCTCTGGCCGCGTCCCTGGCCGCGTCTCTGGCCGTGTCCCTTGTCGTGTCCCTTGACTCCGTTCCTGCCTTCGACGGTGCCCAGGTGACGGGCCGGCCGTAGCCGGGCGTGCCACTGCGGTGAGCGGTGAGATTCATCGGCCGACGGCTTGGGTGGCGCGAGGCTGGGGCCGGGCGTCTGCTTCCAGAATCGGCGGATGTGTTAGAGATCGAATCTCTTGTGGTGGTCGGATGTGACTCCAGCACCGCAGCTGATCACTCAAGGCCGCCCTGGCGTCCACAGCACCCAGAACAGGATGGACCTTCGATGACGCTCGAACGCATCAACCCGGAGGGCCTGCCCACTCCTCCGACCTACACCCATGTCATCGTCGCGACCGGAAGCAGGATGGTCTTCGTCGCCGGTCAGGAACCCGAGGACGCTCAGGGCCGCCTCGTCGGTTCCGGCGACCTGGCCGCCCAGGCCCGTCAGGTGTTCGCCAACCTCGGCCGCGCACTGGCCGCCGCGGGTGCCCGCCCCGAGCACGTCGCCAAGATAACGATCTTCGTTGTGCATCACCGTCCTGAATACCTGCCGGTGATAGAAGCGGCCCGAGTGACGTTGTTCGGCGACCACAAGCCGGTCGACACCCTGGTGGGAGTCGAGGCACTGGCCAGGCCCGGATACCTGATCGAAGTGGACGCGATCGCGGTCGTCGACGGCTGAGGACCTTCCGACCAGCTGCCGCGCCGAAACTCAGCCGCGGCCTCCCGGCACTGCAACAGGCGGACGGCGCCGCCCGGGCGAGAGCGGCCGCCGATACGCGCCGGCCGCCGATACGCGCCAGCGGCCGTGTACGGGGGAGAGGGACGTCACCTCGTCAGGCGGACACCCGATTCGGTGAGCAAGGGTCATATCGTCACGCCGCGTCCGGCAAGAGGCCGACAAGAGCCGAACGAGAGCGGTGGCCGCCGCGGCGCTGTGCGGTGCAATGCCCTTTCGCGTTCAGGAGCCCCGGGGCGGATGCCGGAATGGGTGCCAGTCGATGCGACAAATCGGACATTACGGATAATTCATATCATTTCTCTCGGTAAATGTTTTATGAGGGCCATGGGAATGCTAATGCGTGGCAAAATGACGCGATTCCCGTTTGTGTGCTTCCTGCATGGAAATGACCTTTTGTGGATGACTCCTCGGAACGTCATCCAAAGTCTGTTTTCTGGTGAACCGGGAAACGTCGCGAACCGGGGCAATCGATCCTTTAGGGGGAACCGCAATGCCCAAGCTCAAGAGTCTTATGACGGGCCTCGCCATGAGTACGGCGCTGGCCGGTGGTGTGGTGGCCGCCGGTGCGGCCACGACCACGGCCAACGCGAGCGCCGCCACCCAGGTGAGCACCGGTACGTCCGTCCTCGCGGGTCACGGCTGCAATGGCTGGGGCTGGCGCTGGGGATGGGGTTGTGGCCGGCGCCATCACCACAACAAGCAGCGCGTCCGGGTGCATGTCCACAACTTCAACCACAACCGCAACCCGCGCCATGTGGAGCGGGTCGAGCGGGTCGAGAGGGAGAGGGACCGGGACAGGGACCGAGACAGGGGCAGGGACAGGGAGAGAGAGCGCGTGGACGAGACGCCCTGACATCGCCGCGCGCAGCCAGGGCGGGGATGAGGGTCCGTATTCTTCCTGAACGGCCGCCGTTCGCGGGGGTGTGAACGCGGCGCGCCGGTCGGGGGTCGGGCTCTTGGGCGTGATCGGCGGGATCGTGTGATCGGTACGCGGATTCGACCCGGGATTTCCTCTTTTCTCCGCGGCATTTCTTCCAGATGAGGGCTCAACGGCATCGGCCGGGGAGCCCTCATCTCTGTCGTTTCCTCTCAACGCCACTGCTGATTCCTTCGGTCGGTGGTCCTATTCGGCTGGGATTAGTCCATGTGCGTGCCTGGTGTCGGGCAAAACTGGACAATTGCCGTTTGTCTCCGATACTGCCGGAAATATCCTGGGCACGGATGATTGATTCAGAATCATCCGGGGTGTGTCCCCGGAGAGTCCGGCCACAGATGTCAGGGGG
>DASUCK010000667.1:0-21525 GCA_036276095.1 Nonomuraea sp.
GTGACCATCCTGGTCATCGGGCTGGGGATGGCCATCGTCGTCAACGTGGGCCTCATCTGGGGGCCCACGCTGGCCTCCGTCGGGCTCTCCGCCACCGACTGGAACGGCATCGGGCCGATCGAGTGGGTGGGCGGGCAGAACTACCACGACCTGGCGGCCGAATATCCGCCGTTCTGGTCGGCCGTCCGCAACAACCTGCTGTGGCTGGGCTTCCTCGGGCTGGTCGCGACGCCGTTCGGGCTGTTCTGCGCGGTGCTGCTGGACCGGCGGCTGCGCCTGTCGCGCCTCTACCAGAGCGCGCTCTACATGCCGGTCGTGCTGTCACTGGCCGTCGTCGGCTTCATCGCCCAGCTCGTCTACTCCTCCGACTACGGCGTCCTCAACGCGGTCACCGGCCTGTCGGTGGACTGGCTGGGCGACAGCTCGATCAACATCTGGGTCGTCATGGTGGCCGCCGCCTGGCGGCACGTCGGCTACGTCATGATCATCTACCTGGCCGGGCTGAAGGCGGTCGATCCGGCGCTGAAGGAGGCCGCCGCGATCGACGGGGCCGACGAGCGGCAGGCGTTCTTCCGCGTGGTGTTCCCGACGCTGCGGCCGGTCAACGTGATCGTGCTGGTCGTCACGGTGATCGAGGCGCTGCGGGCCTTCGACCTCGTCTACGCCGTCAACAAGGGCCGCAACGGTCTCGAACTGCTGTCGGTGCTCGTCACCGAGAACATCGTGGGCGAGGCCAGCCGGATCGGGTTCGGCTCGGCGATCGCGGTGATCCTGCTGGCGATCTCGCTGGGGTTCATCGTGACCTACCTGTCGCAGCTGTTCAAAGGGGAGGAGCGATGACGCTCACGGCGCGGCCCGCCGCTCCCCCTGCCGCGTCCCGGCCCGCCCCGGCCGGCCGCCGGGTGCGGCCGCTGCGGGTGCTGCTGCACTGCTTCCTGGCGCTGGTGGCCCTGGGATGGCTGCTGCCGCTGCTGCTGGCCGTCTACGCGTCGCTGCGGCCGTACGACGAAACCGCCCGCCTGGGCTACCTCTCGCTGCCCGAGCATCTCACGCTCGACTACTACGGCCAGGCGTGGAGCCAGGCCGAGCTGCCCCGCTACTACCTCAACACGCTGATCATCGTGATCCCCGGCATGCTGATCACGCTGTTCCTGGCGTCGTTCACGGCGTTCGCGATCGCCCGGCTGCGCATCCCGGGACGCAGGACCCTGCTGATCGTGTTCACCGCGGGCAACCTGCTGCCGCCGCAGGTGCTCATCACCCCGCTCTACACCGCGTACACGCTGATCCCGCTGCCCGCCTGGCTGTCGGACTCCCAGTCCCTGTACGACTCCTACCTCGGGCTCATCCTCATCCACGTGGCGTTCCAGTTCGGCTTCTGCGTGTTCGTCATGGCCAACTTCATGCGCACGATCCCCGAGGAGATCAACGAGGCGGCCCTGGTGGACGGGGCCGGGGTGTGGAGGCGCTACTGGCGGCTGACGCTGCCGCTGTGCCGGCCGGTGCTGGCGGCGCTGTCCACGCTGCAGTTCACCTGGATGTACAACGACTTCCTGTGGGCGCTGGTGCTGATGTCGTCGGGCGACAAGCTGCCCGTCACCTCGGCGCTGAACAACCTGCGCGGCCAGTTCTTCACCGACTACAACCTGCTCGCGGCCGGGTCGATCCTGGTGGCGCTGCCGACCCTGATCGTCTTCCAGCTCCTGCACAAGCAGTTCGTCGCCGGGCTCACGCTCGGCTCCACGAAGGGTTGACGCCGGGCTGGCGAGGGCCGGAGGGGCTGGGGCTCAGCGGGGGTGCTGGAGGAGGGTGTGGAAGCGGGCCGCGACCCGCTCCCACGCCCACTCCGCCGCGATCCAGTCGCGGCCGTTCGCGCCCAGCTTGCGGGCCTTGGCCGGGTCGGCGAGCAGCTCGACGATCGCCTGCGCGATCTCCGCCGGGTCCTCGCCGTCCACGACGAGCCCGGTCTCGCCCTGTCGGACGGCGTCGGGCGCGCCGCCCGACGCCCCGGCCACCACCGGCAGCCCCGTGGCCGACGCCTCCAGGAACACGATCCCGAGCCCCTCCACGTCGACCCCCTTCCACCGGGTACGGCACGGCATCGCGAACACGTCGGCGGCCGCGTAGTAGCCGGGCAGGCCGGCGGCCGGCACCGTG
The DNA here is from genome assembly GCA_036276095.1 of Nonomuraea sp. GTDB lineage: Bacteria > Actinomycetota > Actinomycetes > Streptosporangiales > Streptosporangiaceae > Nonomuraea. The sequence goes on from DASUCK010000667.1 coordinate 2,158, forward strand.
CCGGTGAACCTGATCGACTCCCGTCCGGCCGCCAGCCGCTCCAGCCGCCTCCCGTACGGCCCGCCGCCGACCAGCAGCAGCACGGCGTCCGGCACCGCCCGCAGCACCCTCGGCCAGGCCAGGATGAGGCGGTCCTGGCCCTTGCGCGGCACCAGCCGCGACACGCACGCCACCACCGGCCGCCCGTCCAGGCCCAGCTCGGCCCGCACCTGGTCGCGGGCCGCGTCGGGGCGGAACTGGGTGACGTCCACGCCGGGCGCGAGCCGGACCAGCTTGCCCGGCGGGACGACCTCGGCCAGCCGGCGGCGGGTGTACTCGCCCAGGTAGGTCACCACGTCGGCGTGCGCGCCGATCCTGCGCAGCACGGCACGGAAGCCCGGCGCGGCCGCCCAGGACGCCTCGTGGCCGTGGGTGAGCATCACCACCCGCCCGGCCCCGGCGCGGCGCAGGCGCGGCGCGAGCAGGCCGAGCGGCGCCGCCGCCCCGAACACGACGGTCTCCGCCCGGTGCTCGGCCACCAGCCGGGCCGCCCGGAGCGCCACGGCGGGCGTGGGCAGCATGAGCCGGGTCGGGTGGCGCACGACCCCGTACGGCTGGCGGCGGTCGAACTCCTCGCAGCCCGGCCAGGAGGGGGCGTAGACGACCGTGCCGGGGGTGCGGAGCGCGAGCCCGTGCACGAACGACTGGATGCCGCCGGTCCTGGGCGGGAAGTCGTTCGTGACGACCAGGGTGGTGCCGGGCCTGGTCACGGCACTGGGACGCCGTTCATTCTCGCCCACGCGCGGGCCATGGCGATGCGCTCTGGACTCGAAGGATGGGAGGCATAGAGCACATATTCCACCGCATCCGGCGACAAGTCGGAAATATTGGCAGTCGCGAGGCGTTTCTGCATGGCCACGAATGTCGTTGGGTCTCGGGTGAGCTCCAGCGAGTGGACGTCGGCCCTGGCCTCGATGCGGCGGCTGACCACGTTGTCCAGCGGGCCCATGACGAACGAGCCCAGGCTCATCAAGCCGATGACGGCGGCGACCGCCCGCGGGTCGGCCATCGAGGTGACGCCGGTGCGGCGGCGTACCGGACCGGTCAGCAGGTACAGCAGGACGGCGCCCAGCCCCGCGCCGAGACCGGACAGGAACGTGCCGTAGAGCACGTCGTTCTCCTTGGCGTGGCCCAGCTCGTGCGCCACCACCAGCTCGACCTCCGGGCGCGGGGCGTTCAGCAGGTTGTCGTAGACGACGATGCGGCGCGTCGCGCCGAAGCCGGACACGTACGCGTTGAGTGCGGTCGTCCGGCGCGAGGCGTCGGCCACCAGCACGTCCTCGACCGGAACCCCGTCGCGCTCGGCCATCGCCAGCAGGCTCGATCGCAGCGGGCCCTGGCGCATGGGAGTGAAGTCGTTGAACAGCGGCTCGAACACCACCGGATACACGAACGACGCCGCCACCGTGAACGCGAACGCCCCCGCCGCGGCCGGGATCCACCACCGCTTCACCCGGCGGGCCAGCGCGACCAGCACGAGCAGCATCAGGCAGAGCAGGCCCGACTCCACGGCCGCGCCCTTGAGCCGGTCACCGGCCCAGCTGCCCCAGTCCTGGGTGGACAGGCCGTAGTCGCGCAGCAGCGTCTCGACCCACATCCCGAGCGGCCACCTGATGAGCTCGATCGCCGCCGAGACGACCAGCACCCCCAGGATCACCCGCAGCCACCACGGGCCGCGCAGCCATCCCACGGCCCTCGCGCCGAACGGGGTGGCCGCCAGCAGCCCCGCGATCAGCAGCGAGAGCGCCAGCGAGAGGTAGCTGGGGAGGGTGGTGGCCGCGTCGAACGCCTCCGCCCTCGCGATCTGCGCCGCGCTGAAGTCCCGCGCCGGATCCGGCGGCCCGCCCGCCAGCACCCCCCACGGCGTGCTGAAGACCGTCACGACGAGAATCACCGCGGCCAGCGCCACCGAGGCCACAGCCGCCTGCCTCCACAACCGCCGCTCCTCCGCCGCCGCGCCGCGCCCGGAACGAGAACCCGAACGCGACCCGGAACCAGAACCGGCCGGCACGGTCTGTGGCGGCACGGTCTCCGGGGGCCCCGTCTCCGGCGTCCGCCCGTCCGCGGCCGACCCTGGCCCTGAGTGCCGCCCGTCCGCGGCCGGGTCCGCCTCCGGGTCGGGTCCGGTCGCCGGGGCGGGAGCGTCTTCCTGGCCCGGGTCTCCCGGCGAGACCATGTCCATTCCTCGTGTCGCGTTACCTCTTGTCGCGTTACCTCTGGTCGGGTTGTCCGTCTCGCGCCGTTCGCTCATGTGCCTCCCCCTCTTACGGTTCCTGCGAGTTGCGCGTCATGCGAGTCGCTCCCGCACGTACGCGCGCCACCGTTCCGTCAGCGTGGCGACGGAGAGCCCGAGTGAGGCGAGCGCCCGATCGACGCCGGCCACCCGGGCATCACGGTAGAGCCTCACCAGCGTCTCCTCACCGAAGCGGTCAGCGAGGAAGCGACACGCCAGCCAGGCCTCCTGGTACGCGCGGGCCAGCCGGTCAGGGTCACGCCCGTCCGCCGCAAACGCCGCAGATCCCGGCAATTCGCCCGGTACCCGCCCAGCCCGTACCTCGTCCGCCAGTTCGGCCGCCGCCGTCCGCACCGGCAGCCCGGCGTCCCGGTAACCCACGTAGTCGGCGAACCCCTCGTACAACCAGACCGGCAGCCCGCCGGTCCCGGCCGCGACGTGGGTGAGCTCGTGCGCCAGCACGACGTCCCGCCCCGTCGGATTGAGCCTGGCGAACGTCTCGGGCACGACGATCACCCGCCCGCGATCGGCCACCGCCGCCAGCCCGTCCACCCTGCCCACCCCCGCCACGCGCGCCGCCTCGCCAGCGGACTCCGGTACCAGAACGAGCGCCCGTACGGGGTGCCCGAGCACGTCCGACACCCGAAGCGCGGCCGTGTCAGCCCCTCGCGCCACCTCGTCGACCCGCGTGCGCGCCACGCGATGCCCGACCACCACGGAACGCCCGCCCCGGACCACGACCACCTCGCCCGCCCACAGCCCGCGCACCTCGGGCGGAAGGGAGGGAGCCGCCGGAGCGGGCGCGCTGCCCGCGATCGAGAACAGCAGCCCGCCCACCACAGCCCGCCGGCTCACCTGCTCAGACACGCTGCCCGATAGTAGCCGCCCACACCGCCCGAGGACGGAGTCACGACGACTCACCCCCGGCGAGGGGCCGGGAAGGGGACGGGAAGGGGACGGGAAGGGGACGGTGACGCGGGTTGCCGACGCCCGGCGGCGGCCCCGGTGCCGGGCATGGAACAGCCCCGCGCGATTCCTGGGAATCGGGCGGGGCCGTGTCACATGCCGGGCCGGACTGCGCCGACGAAGGACGACTTGCGCCATCCGCTCAGCTTCTCGACGCGCACCCGTTCGCCGCTGCGCGGCGAGTGCACCATCTTTCCGTTGCCGACGTACACGCCGACGTGGCCGAGCCCGCTGAAGAACACCAGGTCGCCCGGTTTCAGCCGCTTCCAGGAGACTTTGTGCTTGATGCGGGCGAACTGGCTGCTCGCCACGCGCGGGATCTTCACTCCGGCCTTCTTCCAGGCGAACTGGGTGAGACCGGAGCAGTCGAACGAGCCCGGGCCGTCGGCGCCGTACCGGTACGGGTCACCGATCTGGCCCTTGGCCACGGCGACGGCCTTCACGGCCTTCGCCTTCTGCCGGGCTGCCCTCGACTTGGCCGTCTTCGCGGTCCTGACGGCCTTGGCGGTGGTCGTCCTGGCCGTGGAGGCGGCGGTCGAATCGCCGGTCGTCCTCGCCGTGGCCGTCGGGGCATGGAGGATCAGACCTCCGGCCGTCACGGTCATCGTGAGCGCCACGCCACTCAGGGCAAGGCGGGACAGACGGGGGTTCAGCAGGGAGGTAGACAGGATTTCTCCTTGGGTCTTCCACGAATGCCTACCGGGTTAGCTGACGGATTCGGGCCTGGAAGTAGCCCTACGGCGCGTTGTGCGCCGATTCACCCCTGATCCCTGGGGAAAGCGGGATCGACGGTTCCCCGGCTCCGTGCCTCCTGACTGCACGGACTCGGCAGGTCGCCACCCGTACGGGTGCTCGTCGAAAGGAATGGGACGACGGCGACCAGCGGATCTTTATCTGGCTCACATCGGGGGACCGATGCGGGTGTCGCGGCGGCATGGTTTGTCGCCGCGACGCCAGAAGCTACGCCGAAACGTCAAGGATCGGCAAAGGGCGAGTCACGCTGTAAAGATCGGATAAGTGGGTTTGTCAAACCTGGAGCCCCTGCTGGAACGCCAGGTTCGGTTACCAAAATGTGACCATTCTCACAATTGGCGGCTCATCCCGGTGTTAGGAACCATTTGTCACTTGGGTCACAGTGTTCCCGTGGCGGCAGCCACAGCACACGCGGCGATCGGACGTGAGCCCGAGTCGGGAACGGGCGCGGTGACGTGACCCGAAACGCCCCAGCGTAAGGGCCGGAAACGCGGCCGGCGCGCAGCGACCCCGGGGACCCACACGCAGGGGGAAGCGCCACGCGGACGACCCGTGCGCGGCGTGCGGACCCGGGCGTCCCCCACGCTCCGGCGGGCCGGCGCCAAGCCCCTCGGCAGGCCCCCGCGGCGCGAGACCGCTCACCTCACCGGTCCCGTGGCCAGGGCCGGGACGAGGGCGCTACGGGCGGATGGCGCCGACGAGGCGGCGGCCGTAGGCCGAGAGTCGGACGACCTTGATGACGTCGCCGGTCTGCGGCGCGTGCACGATCTGCCCGTTCCCGGCGTAGATGCTGACGTGCCCCAGACCCTCGCTGAAGATCAGGTCGCCGGGCTGGAGCTCGTCGATGCTCACCCGGCGGTTGGCCCCCCACGCCCACTGCTGCCACGTCGTACGCGGCAGCGTCACGCCCGCGGCCCGCCAGGCCGCCTGGGTCAGGCCCGAGCAGTCGAACCCGCCCGGCCCGGTCCCCCCGTACTGGTACGGCTTGCCGACCTGCGCGTACGCGAACCGCAGCACCGCCGCCGCGTTGCCCGACGCCGGCCCGGTGTACGTCAGCCCGACGCTGTCCGGGTTGCCGGCGTTGTACGCGCCCAGCTTCTTCAGGAGCTTCTTCTGCTCGGTGATCAGTTTGTGGATCTCCGAGCGTTCCTTCTCGACCTTGTCGCGCTCCTCGTCGGCGGCCTCCAGGGCCCGCTCCGCCTTGTCGCGTTCGGTCTTCAGGCCGCGGTTCTCCCGGTCGAAGGCGGCCAGCTTCTCGGACCGCTCCTGCGAGACCTGCCCGGCCAGGGCCAGCCGGGCCAGGTAGTCGTCGGGGCTCTGGGCGGCGACGAAGCTGGGCCAGGAGGTGGTGAGGTCGCTGCCGAGCCGGTAGCTTTCGACGGCCATGTCGATCACCTGGGCGCGGAGGTCGGCGACCGTCTCCAGTTTGCGCTTGTAGCTCTCGTTCAGCTTGGAATAGGTGCTTCTGGCCTTTTTGTACCGCTCGGTGGCCGTGTTGTAGCGATCGACGACCTTGTCGGCCTTGTCGTTGAGCTTGTCGAGCTTGGCCTTGGCCTGGCCGATCGTGGGCTTGGGGTCAGCGACGGCCGCTCCCACGGAGGACAGCACCAGCCCGAACGCGATTCCCGCGGCCACCGGCACCCGGCCAAACCTCACTGTGTCGCCTCCCACGAGATCCATGATCTGGGGCGAAATAGTACAGAAGTGACAGCTGTGGTCTCACCCAAACGCAGCAAATCGCCTGGAAATCGCTAATAAATCGCGACAAGTCGTAACTTAGGCCCGCCCCAGTCGGCGCAGCAGCAAAGCAGACGGAACGGGTCTGGCTCCCATGCGCCGGACCGACTCGGCCACCTCCCGGTCGGACGACACCACGGCGACGGCCCGCCCGGGCGGCTCGGCGCGGACGAGCTGCCGGATGAGGTCGTCGGCCGTCTCACCCGGCGCGCTGAACAGCACCCGCACGCCCCGCGGCGCCACCACCTGCACCGGGGCGTTGAGCTCGGCCCCGTCGAACACCACGGTCACCTCGACCCTGGTCTGGGCGACGAGCCCGCCGAGCCCGGTCATCAGCCGGTTCCGCTGGTCGGCGAGGGTGAGGGTGCCGTAGCCGGTCTTCGTCACGTTGTAGCCGTCGATGACCAGGTGGACCTGCGGCACCGCGAGCAGCTGGTCGAGCAGCTGCGGGTCGTCGTCGGCGAGGGCCCGCGCGGGCACGGCGCGCACGCCGGGGCGCTCGCCCGTTCTGGCGGCGACCGAGTCGGCGGGGCGGCTGATGGTCGTGGGCAGGGCGAGCTCCCTGCGGAGCCCGGCCGAGGCGTCCTGGAGCGCGTCGAGCAACACCCGGATGCGGGCGTCCTCGATGCTTCTGCCCTCGCGGGCGGCCCGGCGCGAGGCCTCCAGCTGGCGCTCCACGTCGGCCAGGCGCTCGCGCAGCCGCCGCAGCTCGGACTCGCCGGCGTTGCCCGCGGCCACGGCCGACGACCTGGCCTCCTCGGCGGCCCGGTCCATCTCCTCGGCCCTGGCGACCGCGGCCCTGGCGCGTTCGCGGGCGTCGTGGAGCTTGCGGCGCAGGTCGGAGTTCTCCGCGCGGGCGGCCTTGAGCTGCTCGCGGAGCCGGTCGGCCTCCTCCTTGGCGGCGGTCTTCTGGGCGGCGAGCTGCTCGCGCAGCCGGGAGACCGCCTCCTCGCGCTCCGACCCCTCCGCCGCCACAGCCGACTGCTCCAGGTCGGCGCGGGCGACCTCGATCATCTCTTCCCAGCCGGGCGGCCGGGTGAGGTACGCGGCCGCGGCCACCAGCACCGGATCGGCGGCGGGCGGCACGTTGCCCTCGGCCAGCGCGGCGACCAGCTCGGGCCAGCCGCCGGCCACCGACTCGGCCACCAGCTCCCGGAACTTCTTGTCGCTCTCCAGCTGCGCGGCGATGGGGGTGCTGCCGAGCTTGGCGCGCTTGCGCGGGTCGAACTTGGCGATGTGGCGCAGCGGCGGCGGGACGGAGCCGGCGGGCATCGATCCGAGCACCTGGGCGGCCAGGTCGACGACATTGACCCGCACCTGCTCGGGAAGCGGGCGAGTCAGGCCTTCACCCGCTGAACTCATCCCACTTGTCCCTTCGTGACATGCCCTTTCAGACAAGGGTACGGCTGTCGCGTACCTGACCGTAACGGCCTTCGCATTCTGGGCGAGCGCTTGGTCGAAGGCGGGCGCCCGTGGAGCGCCGCGTACGGGACCGGGACCACCTCACAGGCCGGCGTCGTAGACCAGCAGCGCCACCTGGGTGCGGTTGTTGAGGCCGAGCTTGGTCAGGATGCGCGAGACGTGCGCTTTCACGGTGGGCACGCTCATGTAGAGCTCCCGCGCGATCTCGGCGTTGGACCGGCCCCGCCCCACGGCCAGGGCCACCTCGCGCTCGCGTTCGCTGAGCCGCTCCAGCAGCGTCCTGGCCCGGCCCGTACGCTCCCCCGCCCCGCCGCCGGACACGTGGGAGATGAGCTGCCGGGTCACCGCCGGCGACAGGATGGGCTCCCCGGCGGCCACCTTCCTGATCGCCTCCACCAGGTCGCCCGGCGCGATGTCCTTCAGCAGGAACCCGGCCGCCCCGGCGCGCAGCGCCCGCAGCACCTGCGCGTCGGCATGGAACGTGGTCAGCACCACCACCTCGGGCGGCGCCGGCGTGCCCCGCAGCCGCTCGGTGGCCGTGAGCCCGTCCACGCCGGGCATGCGGATGTCCATCAGCACCACGTCCGGGCGGTGCTCGGCGACCAGAGGCGGCACGTCGGCGCCGTCGCCGGCCTCCGCCACGATCTCCAGGTCGGGCGCGCCGCCCAGGATCATCGACAGACCGGCCCTGACCATGGCGTCGTCGTCCACGACCAGCACCCTGATCGTCATGCGTCCCCCCGGGCGATCTCCGCCGGCCACGGCAGCCAGGCGCGTACCACGAACTCCCCCTCCGGCGTGGGCCCGTGCTCCAGCCGGCCGCCGGCCAGCTGGGCCCGCTCGGTCAGCCCGATCAGGCCCGCCTTCGCGCCGGGGACGCGCAGGGGGTGGCGGGACCGCAGCGGGTTGCGCACCTCCGCCGACAGGCCCGCGCCTGGCGCGCCGGCCACCGTGACGGTCACCGGCGCGCCGCCCGCGTGCTTGCGGGCGTTGGTGAGCGCCTCCTGGACGATGCGGTACAGGTTACGGCCCAGGCTCTGGGGCGCCTCGGCGCCGCCCAGGTGGGAGGGCCCGTCGAGGCGCACGTCGAGGCGCACGTCCGTGCCCGCCTGCCGGCACTCCCGGACCAGCGTGGGCAGGTCGGCGAGGGTGGGCTGCGGCCGGTCGGGCACGGTGTCGTCCACGGTGTCGTCCGCGGTGTCGTCCGCGGTGTCGTCCGCGGTGTCGGCGTCGCCGGGCCGGGAGTGGCGCAGCACGCCGATCACCTGCCGCAGGTCCTGCAGCGCCAGGTGGGCGCTGGCCCTGATGGCCCCGGCGGCCCTGGCGACCTCGTCGGCGGGCGCGTCGGGCCGGAACTCCAGCGCGCCCGCGTGCAGGCTCAGCATGGAGAGGCGGTGGGCGAGCACGTCGTGCATCTCGCGGGCGATGCGCTCGCGTTCGAGGCGTTTGGCGTCCTCGGCGGCGCTGTCGGCGCGCTGCCGCAGCGACCAGATGAGCTGCCGGCGGGCCCGGACCACGACGCCCCAGGCGTAGACGGTGAGCATGAGGGCGGTCAGGATGACGCCCCATTCCAACGGCCCGATGTCCTCCTGCGGCCGCAGGACGAGGTACGGCACCAGCGTGGCGACGGCCAGCAGCGTGATCGGCCCGGACACCTTGAACGGCCGGTGCACCGCCACCGTGAACAGCGCCACCAGCGACGCGCCCCCGACCAGCTCCAGGAAGCCCGAGAGCACGATGGTCACCAGCGCGAACCCGACCGGCCAGCGGCGGCGCAGCCACACCGCGACGCACGACAGCGCGCCCGCCACCTGCTCGGTCAGGACGAGCGGCCCGGGCACGTGCCGGATCTCCTCCAGGCCGAGGAGCGTGATCGCGCAGGCGATCAGGAACATGGCGGTGTCGACGAACCAGTCGCGCGGCGAGCGCCGCACCCTGCGGCCCCGCCGGCCGTCGCCGAGCAGCACCGACGGCAGCGCCCACCGGTATTCGGGCCCGGCGGGGTCGTCCTGCGCTCGCGTCACGTTCTCCGAGGTTAGGCGCTGCCGGGGGTGCGGCGACACCGACCAAAGTCGATGCCGGCCGACACCTACGGCCGACGCGGGAGCCGCCGGCCTGGCCGAATGCCGTCCGGCATGAACGTGCTGGTGAGGACGTACGCCTGGCTCCTGGTGGCCCAGGGGTGGGCGGCGCCGCCGCGTGGAGACGTGTGGAGACGTGTGGAAAGAGATGAGCCGCGTGATCCCCACCGTTTGCCCATGCCCCTGTACTGGACAAACGTGATCGCGCGGCTCAAGTGCTTGCCCTCATAACGGTATTTGTCCCGCTTGCAACCGGGTTGCAGGCTCTTTAACCGTTGACGTGGATCACCGGTCAGCAGGACGATCCGCCGGTGACGCCTAGACCGGCGCTCGCCCGCCCGGACCCACCTGCCGGCGGCTCAGCTGCCCACGGGCTGCTTGCCGAGCTGCTCCAGGTACGCCTGGGCGAGGGACCGGACCCCGGCCATCGCCTCCTTCTCGGTCATGAGCTCGACCTCGGGCGCGTTCGTCGGTTTGTCCGCAGGCCGCTGGTGGCCGGAGTAGTCGACCCCGATCACCACCGACCCCTTGCGCATCAGCACCGACCCGCTGGAGGCCGCCACCTCGCCCCGCCTGCTCTGCGAGAACTGCTGGTAGGCCTCGTCGCCGAGCGTGTCGACATCGGTCACCTCGCCCCAGGTGACACCGCTGAGGGACGACCCGGCCACGCTCCGGTCGCGGCCGCGCTGCGTCGCGTAGTACGACTTGGCCGCGGTCTCGTCGGCCTCCCCCGCCCGGTTCGTGAACCGGTGGACGGTGATCAGCGCGCTGCGGACCTTCTTCGTGCCCTCGACGTCGCCGGGGAGGTCGCGGTTGAGCCACCGGCACTCGGTCTGGCTGTCACCGCCGTCCTCCAGGCCGCGCGCCCGCGTGGTCGGCCGCGGCACCAGCTCGGTCGCCTTCGCGCCGACGCCCTGGCAGTCGGCGGGGAACGCGGCCAGCACCGTCGGCGACGGTGCCGCGGTCGGCGTCGGCGCGGCCGAAGGGGTCGGCTGGTCGGGCTGGGCCAGCACGTTCGGGTTCTTCGCCTGCCAGGCGGCCACACCCTTGGCGAAATGCGTGATGAGGCCGCTCACCTCGCGGATCGCGTTCTCCTCCGTGATCGACTGCACCGTGTCGGGAGACAGGAACTGCGCGTCCTTGCGCTGCTGGTCGGCCTGGAACCGGACCTCGATCGTGAAGTCGTTGACGCGGGCCCGCGCGGTCCCGTACGAGTACCACAGCATCTTGTCGCGGCGCCAGGTGTACTGCGCGAACGCGCCGTCGCCGACGCCCGGGATGTCCTTGACCGGGGAGATGTACTGCTTCTCGTCCGGGTCGAGCGACGGCTTGGCGGTCGCTCCGTACTTGCCGCTGCGGTAGTCGATCTCGAACGAGCTCTGCGCCACCGAGCGGCCGGTCTTGGCGCCGTCGCCCCTGTGCTGGGCCACCTTGACGTCGATCTCCCGGCTGCGCCAGAACTCGCCGAACGAGATGCGCCGGTTGACCCAGTTGCAGCCGAAGTTGACGGTGAACTCGCTGTCGCGCGACGACCGGGACACGGTGGCATCGGGCGCCAGCCGGTCGGCCTCCTCCTTCGGCAGCATCGCGCACACGTCGGGGCCCTTCACCCCGGCGGCCGGGGACGACGCCTTGCCGCTCCCGGCCGGGGGGCGCGGGGTGGTGCCGGAGGCGTTGCCGTACAAGAGGAAGGCGCCGACCCCGCCGGCCGCCACGAGCACGACCAGCGCGGCCGCCAGCGTGGGCAACCACCACGCGGGCCGCCGCCCCGGCGAGCCCCCACCCGGCGCCTGCGGCACGGTGGGAACGGTGGCATGCACCGTCTCCCGCACGGTGGGCGGCAGTATGGGCGACGAGGGCACACCGTACGGCGGCCCGTGCGGCGGCCCATACGGCGGCATCCCCGGCGCCATCCCCGGTGGCCCGCTCTGCGGCGCTCCGCCGGGGTACCCGCCTTGGGGCCCGCCCGGATAGCCGCCTCGCGGTGGTGGCGGGGGGCCGGCCGGTGGCTCGGACGGCCGGCCTGGCACCTGGTACGGGGTGGTGGGCGGGTCGTGCTCGCTACCGGGATTCACTGGGACTCCTGGGGTTGCCCTGACTTGCGGGGAAACATGGTAGTCACGCCCCTTGCAAGCTGCTTGCAGCTCTGTCGGCCGCGGTCATTTCCGCACGGCCTCGGCGACCAGGCGGGCGGCGGCCACGGCGGTCTCCCTGTCCGCCGGCTTCGAGGTCGGCACGTCTTCGCGGTGCCAGACGACCTCGCCCAGCAGGTTACTCGTCCGGAACAGCACGATGCCGTCGGATTTGCCGCTCTCGTTGGAGTTGATGTAGTAGGCGAAGCTGTTCTGGATGATGGCCGCCTCGCCCACGCCCGGCACGTCGGCGACCCCACCGCGGGCGGTCCGCCCCTCGTTGCCCTTGCCGGCCGCCCGGGTCGCCCGCTCGCTGGCGAACCGCCGCTGCGCCACCTGCGGCCCGCCGAGGTCGCCGTCGGGCCGCTCGGCCCACACCCGGACGACGATCCTCCGGCCGGGCCGCTCGTCGACGCTCCACTGGCACTCGCCCGCCCTGGTCGCCTTGCGGTCGGGGGCGCCGTTCACGAGGTCGGCGGCCTGGGCGTCGGTGAGGAGCGCGCAGGGGTCGGGGGCGGTGGCGTACGCGCCGGTCTCGGGCCGGCCGCCGAGCGCGGCGGCGGCGTACCAACCGCCGGCGCCGAGCGTGAGGACGGCGGCGAGCGCGGCCGGCAGCGGCCACCGGCGCCGGCGCGGCCGCACGGGACCGGACGCGGCCACGGCGGCGAGCGTCTGGCGGACCTGCGGCGCGGTGGGCCGGGCCGCGGGGTCCTTGGCGAGCATGGCCATGAGCAGGCCGCCGAGCCGCCGGCCGGCCCGCGCCGGGAACGGCGGCTCGTGCAGCAGCACCGCCGCCGCCACCGCGGCGGGAAGGTCGCGCTCGAACGGTGCCCGTCCCTCCACCGCCGTGTACAGGCTCGCGCCCAGCGACCACAGGTCGGACGCCGGGGTGGAGGGCTGCTCGTTGAGCCGCTCGGGGGCCATGTAGCCGGGCGAGCCGGCGCCGCCGAACCCGTGGCCGGGCCCGCCCATCGGGGCCGCGATGCCGAAGTCGGTGAGCATGGCCGAGCCGTCGTGGTCGAGCATGATGTTGGCCGGCTTGACGTCCTGGTGGAGTATGCCGTGGGCGTGGGCGACCTCCAGCGCCGACAGCACCCGCAGCCCCACCCCGGCCACGATCTCGGCCGGCAGCGGCCCGCTCGCGACGACCACCTTGTCGAGCGAGCGCCCGGTGACCAGGTCCATGATGATCCACGGCTGGTGGCCTTCGAGCACGACGTCGTGCACCAGCACGATCGCCGGGTCGCGCAGCCGCCCGGCGGACCTGGCCTCGTGCATGGCCCGGTCGGTGAACTCCGCCCGCTCGTCCGGGCTCAGCCCCTCGGGCACGCGCACCTGTTTGACGGCGACCTGCCGGTCGAGCATCTCGTCGATGGCCCGCCACACGGTGCCCGCGCCGCCCTGCCCGAGCCGCTCGATCAGCCGGTAACGGCCGGCCAGCAGGTAGAGGTCACCCGGCATCGCGCAACGCCTGCTCGCTCGCCTGCGCGGCCTTGAGGACCGACCGCTTGATGTCGTCGTCGGCGCGCCGGTCGTTGATCGTGGCGTACTCGACGCTCACGACCAGGTTGGCCAGCCGGTAGTAGACGTAGGCGGAGAGCACCCGGCCGGTGGGCCCGGTCAGCTCGAACCCGAACGCCTCCTCGCCGACGCCGCCCACGTCGCGCACCGCCGTGCGCTTGACCTTGGTCGAGTTCTTCACGCCGATCTCCGCCCACGACCATTCGAGCTCGTCGTGTTTCGCCCACCAGCGCTTCTGGTTCTGGAAGAGCGTACGGGCGGTGACCGGGGTCATCGACCAGGGGTCGACCGTGTCGGAGTCCTTCTGCACCTGCAGGCCCACGCCGGACTCCGGCACCGGCCAGCCGCACTTCGGCCCCACCTCGTCGGATCCGGGCCGGGGCTTGGGCGGGCTGCCGACGAGCAGCAGCCGGCCCACGTCCTCGCCGCTCAGCAGCGTGCACACGTTCATCGGCGTGGTGAGCGCCTCCGGCACGCCGCCGCCGGCGCCGGCGCGCAGGACGAGGAAGCCGCCCGCGGCCACCGCGACCACGAGCGCCGCCGCCGCGGAGATCCACAGCAGGGTCCGGCCGCGGCGGCTGACCCGGTTGGGCGCGGTGACGTCGCGGGCGGCCGGCACGGGCGGCGGCGGGCCGCCGGCGCCGACCTGGCGGAGCGCGGTCACGACCCAGCGCGGGTCGGGGCGGGCCGCCGGGTGCTGCGCCATCATGGCCGCGATCAGGGGCCCCAGCGGGCCGGGCGCGACCGGCGGTGGCGACAGGAGCGTGGCGCGCACCCGCTGGGCCGCCGACCCGGCGTACGCGGGCGCGCCCGTCACGGCGACGTACAGTGTGGCGCCGAGCGACCACAGGTCGCTGGCCGGGCCGCCGGGCTGGCCGTCCAGCCGCTCGGGCGCGATGAACCCGGGCGAGCCGATCATCATCCCCTGCTGGGTGAGCGTCGCCTGGCCCTCCTGCCGGGCGATGCCGAAGTCGGTGAGCACGACCCGGCCGCCGTCGGTCAGGAACACGTTGCCCGGCTTGACGTCGCGGTGCTGCAGCCCCTGGGCGTGCGCGACGGACAGCGCCTCCAGCACGTCGGCGCCGATCCGCGCGGCATGGTCGGACGGCATCGGCCCGAACCGGTTGACGGTCTCGGCGAGCGTGCGGCCCCGCAGCAGCTCCATGACCAGCCACGGCCGGTCGTGCTCGACGACCACGTCGTGCAGCGCCACGATGCCCGGGTGGCGCAGCCGCGCGGTGGCCTGCGCCTCGCGCACCGCCCGCTTCACGGAGTCGGCCCGCTCCTGGGGCGGCATGCCCTCGGGCAGCGTGAGCTCCTTGACCGCGACATCACGGTCGAGCATCTCGTCCCTGGCCAGCCACACCTTCCCCATGCCGCCCGCGCCGAGCGGGCGTTGCAGGGAGTAGCGGCCGGCGAGTCTTCCCGCCGACATAAAGGGAAGGGTAACTAATGTCCAAGATGCGTGGTGATTCGATCCTGTCGGTGGGTCTCTCTATGGTCTTGGTTCGTGGACGCGGTTCAAGGCACTCTCGACGAGCTCGGCACTCCCCTGAGCGAGGTCACCTTCGTCGTGTTCGACCTGGAGACCACCGGCGGCGCCCCGTCCGAAGACGCGATCACCGAGATCGGGGCGGTCAAGGTGCGGGCGGGCGAGGTGCTGGGCGAGTTCTCCACGCTGGTCGATCCAGGAGGGCCGATCCCGCCGTTCATCTCCGTGCTGACCGGCATCACCGACGCCATGGTCATGGCCGCGCCGCGGATCGAGGCGGTGCTGCCGAGCTTTCTGGAGTTCATCCGCGGGGCCACGCTGGTGGCCCACAACGCCGGGTTCGACACCCGCTTCGTCAAGGCCGCCTGCGCCGCCCAGGGCTATCCCGCGCCGTCGAACCCGGTCGTCGACACCGTCGACCTGGCCCGCCGCGTGCTGACCCGCGACGAGGTCCCCAATGCCAAGCTGGCCACGCTGGCCAGGTTCTTCCGCAGCCCCGTCGAGCCGTGCCACCGGGCCCTGCAGGACGCCAGGGCCACCGTCGACGTGCTCCACGGGCTGATCGAGCGGGCCGGCTCGTTCCAGGTCCACACGCTCGAAGAGCTCAAGTCGTTCGTCCGCGCCCCCACGCCCGAGCAGCAGCGCAAGCGCCACCTGGCCGAGTCGGTGCCCCACGCCCCCGGCGTCTACCTCTTCGAGGACGAACGCGGCGAGGTCCTCTACATCGGTAAGAGCACCAACCTGCGCAACCGGGTGCGCTCCTACTTCACCGCCGGCGAGACCCGGCCGCGCATCCGCGAGATGATCGGCATCGCCGAGCGGGTGCGCCACATCGTCTGCGCCACCGCGCTGGAGGCCGAGGTCAGGGAGTTGCGCCTGATCGGCGGCGCCAAACCCCGCTACAACCGCCGCTCCCGCTTCCCCGAGAAGATGCTCTGGCTCAAGCTCACCTCCGAGCCGTTCCCCCGCCTGTCGATCGTCCGGGAGTTAAAGGACGACGAGGCCACCTATCTCGGCCCGTTCACCAGCGCCCGCCTCGCCGACGACGCCCGCATCGCGCTCCACGAGGCCGTCCCGCTGCGCCAGTGCACCCAGCCGATCACCCTGCGCACCCGCCGGGCCGCCTGCGTGCTCCACGAGATGGGCCGCTGCGGCGCGCCGTGCGAGGGCAAGGAGTCGGCCGGCGACTACGCCGTCCACGTCGAGACCGCGCGCAGGGCCATGACCCTCGACGCCACGCCGGTCTTCACCGCGGTGTCGGCCCGCATGGAGCGCCTGTCGGTCGAGCAGCGCTATGAGGAGGCGTCCGTCGACCGCGACCGGCTGGCGTCGTTCGTCCGCACGGCGGCCCGCATGCAGCGGCTCAGCGCCGTCACCCGCATCCCCGAGCTGGTGGCCGCCAGCCCCGCCTTCGGCGGCGGCTGGGACATCCATGTGATCCGGTACGGCCGCCTCGCCGCGGCAGGTGTCATGGCCAAGGGCGTCCACCCGACCCCTTTCGTGGCCTCGCTGAAGGCCACGGCGGAGGCCGTCGTCCCCGGCTCCGGTCCGGTCCACGCCGCCAGCGCCGAGGAGACCGAGTGCATCCTGCGCTGGCTGGAGTCGCCGGGGGTGCGGCTGGTGGAGGTCGACGGGGCGTGGAGCCTGCCCGCGTTCGGCGCCGCCCGCCACAAGGCGCGCATCGACCTGGCGTATCGGCATCTCGACCAGAGGCGTGGGCGGGAGGGGCGGCCCTTACGGTGAGCGGATAGAGTTTGTCCATGGTCACGGCTATCGTCCACATCAATGCAGAGGTAGACCGGATCACGGAGGTCGCCGAGACGATCGCCGAGATCGACGGAGTCAGCGAGGTCTACTCCATCACCGGCGACTACGACCTCCTGGCCATCGTCCGGGTCCCGGTCTACGAGCAGATCGCCGAAATCGTCCCGGGCCGCATCAACCAGGTCTCCGGCGTCCTCGACACCGAGACCCAGATCGCCTTCCGCACCTACTCGAAGCACGACCTCGACGCCGCCTTCTCCATAGGCTTCCCCGAAGCCGACTGATCCGCCTCCGCCGCCCAACCCGCCTCCGCCGGTGGGCGTCGCCGCCGTGCCGGGCCCTCGCCGTCGCGCCGGCGGCGGGGCCAGGCGCCCGCCGCGCACCGGGCGCCCGGCCATCCCACGCGGAGGAACCGCGAGAAGGCGGAAGAGATCGGGCCCGGACGGAAGATCCGTCCGGGCCCGTCGAGCTCGCCGGTCAGTGGGTGAGGCTGCGGTCGTCGCCGGGGGTGACGGCGGCGTGCTCCTCATGACCGTCCTCATGGCCGTGACCATGACCGTCGTCGAGCGGGATCTTCTCGCCGCCGTACGCCTTGGACATGCGGGCGCGCAGCTTGCCCAGCGGGCCGCTCATGCCCCTGGGCGGGATGCCGGCGGGGTCCTCGGCGACGGGGAGCATCAGCACCGGCTCCTTGCCGCGGACGTGGGCCTCGATGTCGTCCGTCGGCGGCGTGTGGACCTCGATGAACTCGCCGCTCGGCAGCCGCTTGATCACGCCGGACTCCACGCCGTGCGAGATCACCGCCGCGTCGGAGCGCTGCAGGCCGAGGCAGACGCGGTAGGTGATCGCGTACGCCAGCGCCGGCGCGGCGAACACCAGCACCCGGCCGGCGTACGTCGTCCAGTTGAGGCTGATGTGGAAGGTCGCCGCGATCTCGTCGTTGCCGCCGAGCAGCCACAGCACGCCGTAGAACGTGACGGCGGCCATGCCGATCGAGGTGCGGTGGGGGTTGTTGCGCGGCCGGTCGGCGACGTGGTGCTCGCGCCGGTCGCCGGTGACCCACTGTTCCAGGAACGGGTAGAGCGCCAACCCGGTCATGATGATGCCCATCGGCACCAGTGCCGGGATGATCACGCTCAGGGGCAGCGTGCCGGCGTGGGACGTGCCGAAGAGGTTGATCTCCCACGGCACCATGATGCGCAGCGCGCCTTCGAGGAAGCCCATGTACCAGTCGGGCTGCGAACCGGCCGAGATGTCGGCGGGTGTGTACGGGCCGAACAGCCAGATCGGGTTGATCTGGGTGAACGTCGCCAGGCCCGCGACCACGCCGAGCGTGAACAGGAAGTACGCACCCGCCTTGGCCATGAAGGCCGGGTAGAAGGGCGCGCCCACGACGTTGCGGTTCGTCCGCCCCTTGCCCGGCATCTGGGTGTGCTTCTGCACCCACATGAGCACCATGTGAGCCGACACCAGCGCCAGCAGGATGCCCGGGATGAGCAGGATGTGCAGCGAGTAGAACCGGGAGATGACATCCTCACCCGGATACTCCCCGCCGAACAGGAAGAACGTGATGAACGTGCCGACCAGCGGCAGCGAGATCGCCACACCCTCGGTGATCCGCAGCCCGGCTCCGGACAGCAGGTCGTCCGGCAACGAGTAGCCGGTCAGGCCCTCGGCCAGCGCCAGCGTCAGGAGCAGCACGCCGATGACCCAGTTGAGCTCGCGCGGCTTGCGGTAGGCGCCGGTGAAGAACACCCGCAGCATGTGGGCCGTCATGCCGGCCACGAACAGCAGGGCCGCCCAGTGGTGCATCTGCCGCATCAGCAGACCGCCCCGGACCTCGAAGCTGATCTCCATCGTCGAGGCGTACGCCGCGGACATGCCCACGCCCGTGAGCGGCGAGTAGGGGCCGTCGTAGATGACGTGCTCCATGCTCGGCTTGAACCAGAACGTCAGGAACGTACCGGTCAGCAGCAGGATGATGAACGAGTAGAGCGCGATCTCCCCCAGCAGGAACGACCAGTGGTCGGGGAAGATCTTGCGCATGTTGCGCTTGAGGAAGTTGGCCGCACCGATCCGGTCGTCGAGGAACGTCGACGGCCCGGTGATCGCCTTGGGGACATTCTTCAGCTCGGCGCTCACGCCTGGCCTCCCTTCTCCCGAACCTCGCGCTCGGCGTCGCCGCGCTCCCAGTAGCTGGGACCGACCGGCACGTCGAAGTCGCCCTGGGCGATGAGGTAGCCCTCTTCGTCGACGGCGATCGGCAGCTGTGGCAGCGGCCGGGCGGCCGGGCCGAAGATGACCTTGGCGCCGTCGGCGGCGTCGAACGTCGACTGGTGGCACGGGCACAGGATGTGGTGGGTGTTCTGCTCGTAGAGCGCCGCCGGGCAGCCCACGTGGGTGCAGATCTTGGAGTACGCGACGATGCCGTCGTGGGTCCAGTTGAGCCGGGTGCCGCTCTTGAGCTCTTCAGGACGGAACTTGATGAGGATCAGCGTGGCCTTGGCCAGGGCGTTGAGGTCGTGCTCGTAGCCCTCGGGGACCACCGACAGGATGCCGCCGGGCGAGTTGAAGTCGGCCGCGCGGATCGGCTGGCCGGTGCCCTCGACGACGAGCCTGAGCGGCTTGCCCTCCTTGGTCTTGGTGCCCCAGACCGTGTGGCGCAGCATCTTGTTGAACTTCGCCCCGGACATCCTGCTGTTGTCGAGGTCGCGCAGCAGCACCAGCGGCACCAGGCCGAGCGGCGCGGCCGCGAGCAGCAGGGTGCGGCGCAGCAGCTTGCGCTTGACGAAGCCGCTCTCGTTGGCGCCCCGTACGAAGGTGTCGGCCACGACCTCGCGGTCGGGCTCGGCGGAGGCCATCTCGTGGCGCTCCTGGACCAGCGAGTATTTCGGCATGATCTGGCGGACCCAGATGACGATGCCGAAGGCCAGCCCCAGGATCGCGACCGTCAGCGTGCTGCCCAGCGCCAGGTTGGACAGGCCCGTCGCCTCGGGGCTGCCCACCTGGAACGCCACGTAGGAGATGATGAACGCGATGGCCGCCAGGAAGGTGATCGTGAAGCAGAGCGCCACGACCTTCTCGGCCCTGCGGGCCTTGGCCTCGTCCTGCAGCGTCACGCCGGGGACTTCCGCGTCGGGGTGCGGGGTCTCCGCCGTGCCGAGCATCGAGGTGCCCGGCGCGGGGGTGCCGATGACGCGCTTGGGGACGCGCTCGTCCGGCTGCTCG
>DASUCK010000668.1:0-4601 GCA_036276095.1 Nonomuraea sp.
TGGCCGTCCAGCGCCTTGGCCACACCGTTCGCGAACACCAGCGGGATGACCACGTCGCGAGTGTCCGCGCCCACGCCGAGCCTGGCAGTGATCTTGTTGCCCGGGTAGTGCGCGAGCGAGATCGGCGTCGTCATGATCCTGACCCCGTCCGCGTTGTCGAACGTGGTCTTGCGGACTCCCTGCTCGTCGTACAGATGACAGCGGAACGTCCGCGTATCGCCTGCCGGAGGGGTCATCGACATGGTGAACGTCTGTGCCTGAGCGGAGCTGTCGGGGGCAATGGTGTAACTGACGTATAACGGCAAGCCGGACATCCGCGCTCCTCATGGGAAGGGCAGCCGATCACTGCTCGCACGACGCTATGCGTGGCGACATTGACCGTCAACGGGGAGTATCCAGCACATAACTGTGAGCTTCGGACTAGGGAGATGTCACTCCCCTGAGAATGTCGCCTGCCACGGCCGAAGCCACGGGAACCAGCACGGGAGCAACGGCCTCGCGCTCCGTCGCCCACCGCCGCGGCGGCGTGGACGGGACGGGGCTCTGATCAGCGCGTGGGCTCGGGCGGCGACGCGTCCCGTGGGCCAGGACGGGCGTGACCGTTGACCGCCGGGCGCAGGTGGTTGTCAACGCCCACCTGCCAGCCCAGCAAGCGCAGCAGCCTACGGGCCAGCGCCGGAACCGGATCGAGGATCAGCCTGCGCGGCGGCGGCAGCCCGGCCGCCGCATCGATGATCAGCCGCACCCCGCCTGCGTCGATGAAGTCCAGCTTGCCCAGATCGAGGCGGACGTCGCACTGACACGTGGCCACCGCCCAGGCCAGCGCGCCGGCCAGCCGAGGCCGGGAAGCACGGTCGATCTCACCGCCCAGCCGCAGCCCGCACGGGTGCACCACAGGCGTGATCCGGGCACGGTTGTCACCGGTCAAGGACGTCATCACACTCCCAGGAGGGGTCATCGGGACTATCGCCTTGGGCGGCTGGACCGCGCGGTCGCGCCCGTGCGCCGGTCGTCACAGGAGGCGGTGCCCGGCATCTGTCAGCGGTTCGGCATCACGCCGGCAGAGCGATACGGCCAGTTCTCGGCCGTTCGATCAGACATCGGGGCTGGAACGGTATGCCCGCCTCGCCGGCCCCGCGGAGCCTGGTACGCCATCGCCTATCGTTCGCGGTCGCCGTGTGTGTCTCCTGCCCTCAACAGCCGGTGTTATGCGCGCCGCAAGCACTTGACCGCGCTACGTCGGCGACGTGCCACGAGCGCCGGTCCAGGGAGCCGACAGCGGTCTGGTCACGTTCCACCCGTTTCTCACCACAAGATCGGGACTTGCCTTCGCCACTTTCTGACCTCCATTGTTGAGACGCTCAGATCCAGGAGGTCCCATGCGTTGGGTTGTCCGTCTCGTCGTCTTCCTCTTACTTCTCGTCGCCGCCGTGCCCGCCCACGCCACGGCCGCGCTGCCATATCCCACCCGATCCGACTACCGCATCAAGGGGCTTCAGCCGGACTTCTGGCCCGACAAGAACGAGATCGCCGGCAACAACACCGGCGGCGTGGCCATGAACCTCGTCTGGGCCGCTTGGGAGCCCAGCGTCAGGACGCCGCCCTGCGCGGCCGGCGCGCAGGAGTTCGACGGCCGCTGCTACGTCGTGGACGCCGCCGTCGACGCCGCCATCAGGGATTGGACGGCGCGCGGCCTCGTCGTCACCGCCGTCGTCTACGGCACCCCGGCCTGGGCGCGGCAGGGCCGGGTCTGTACGCCGGCCGCTCCCGGGTTCGAGATGTTCTGCGTCCCGAACAACCCCGCCGAGTACGGGCGCTTCGCCGGCATGCTGGCCCAGCGCTACGACGGCCAGCACGGCAACGGCCGCATCGCCGACTTCGTCGTCATGAACGAGGTCAACAGCAACGCCTGGTTCGACATCGGCTGCGGCCAGGGCACCGCGTGCAACACGAACGCCTGGCTGGACGCCATCGCCGCGAACTACAACGCCGCCTACGACGCCGTCATGGCCCAGCAGCCCACCGCCAAGGTCCTCACCTCGCTCGACCACCATTTCGGCACCGCCTACGACCAGCCGGCCACGTATGAGGCGAAGCTGTCGGGCATGACCGTGCTCAAGGGCCTCGCGGCCCGGGCCGGCAACCGGGGCTGGCGGGTCGCGTACCACCCGTATCCGCCGAACCTGCTGGCGCCGCAGTTCTCCGCCGACGACTTTCCGCGAGTCACCTACGGCAACATCGGCGTGCTCGTCGGCTGGCTGCGGCAGCAGTTCCCGAACACGCCGTCGGCCTGGCAGGTGCAGCTCACCGAGAGCGGCGTCAACTCGTTGTCGCCCTCGTCCGAGGCGGCGCAGGCCGCCCAGCTCTGCAACTCCTTCCGCAACGTCCTTGGCACGCCGGGCATCGAGAGCTACATCTGGCACCGCATGAGCGACCATCCGGACGAAACGGCCGCCGGGCTCGGCGTGGGCCTGCGCCGTACCGACGGCTCCGCGAAACCGGCCTGGTCCACCTGGGCGCTGGCCAACCGCAACGACCTGTCGCCGCCGCAGCTGTCCTGCGGCTTCGAACAGCTTCCCTACACCCAGCTGCGCCGCGGCTACAACGCGACCAGGGGCCACGTGGCCAGTTCCCGGCTGCTGCCGCCCGGCTTCATCCAGGAGCGTACGTGGAAGCTGCTGCGCAACCAGGTGGCCGGCACCGTCCCCCTCTACGAGTGCAAGGTCGGCGGCCACACCCTGCTCACCCGCGACCCCCGCTGCGGGGGGCAGTTCCCGATGGGCCCGGTCGGCCACATCCACACCAGCCAGGTCCCCGGATCGGTACCGCTCCACCGCTGCCGCGCCGACAGCGGCGACCACCTCGTCACCGACCGCGCCACCTGCGAGGGCCTGATCTACGAGCAGACGCTGGGCTACGCACTGATCTGATCCCGCTCGGGCTACGGGACGCGAGCGAAGTCCGGCGGCCGGGGAGGGCCGGCGCAGACATCACAGGACGGCGCGCCATGGGCAGCGGTGACAGAACCCCGGCCGGACGTAGACATGCGCGGTGCCGGTGCCTCGCACCCGGGAGGGGTCGTGCGCTCGTGAGCCGGATCCTGGTGACCGGTTCCGCGGACGGGCTGGGTCGCGCCGGCTGGTGTACCTGAGCGGCAACTCGCATGTCGCGGGGCGCCCGTCCCTGGCCGGGGTGGACTGGCGGGGCCGACACGCCGGCTCCTACGCCGACAGCAAGCTGTTCGTCACCACGCTCGCGGCCGCGGTGGCGCGGCTGCGGCCCAACGCGACCGGCCCCGTCCGGAGCCGACCGGCGCCGTCTCGCCGCGGGGTGTCGCCGCGGGGCATGCTGGCCGGAGCCGGACACCGGCGTCCCTTGACAGCGTCCTGCCGGGTGAAAGGCTGAGGTTCTGCTCCCTGGTCAAGGAGGACCACGATGAGCGCGACACCCCCCGAAGCCCTCACCTCAGATCCCGCGGCACCGCACATCGCGCAGTCGCTGGCAGAGATCCACGCCAAGGGCCCGGGCCTGTTCTCCCGGGTACTGGTGATGGTCAACGGAGACCTCTCCTTCGACGAGGCGCACAGCTACAGGACCCCGGTCGCGGGAGCGCGTTCCGGCGGGACGACGCGCTACTCCCTGGCGGAGACCGACGACCCGAGCCGCAGCTACCAGGGGCGCGTCGACAAGGCGCAGGCGCGCATGTCCAAGCAGGACAGCGAGGTCGCCGTCCTGCAGGACGCGTGGGACTGGATCGACGCGCTTCGCTCCTCGTTCCCTCACGGCGCCCACATCCGGGTCGTGGTGGTCGGCAACATCGGGCCGTGCACCGGATGCAAGGCCCGGCTGAAGCTGTTCTGGCAGGACCTCATCGGCGTGTTCGGCCCCGGACGGGTGATCGTGGAAAGCGTCTACGACACCAGCCAGATGTGCGTCACGAAGACCTACGAAGAGAAGTACGACGACTACGAGACGGGCACCACGAGCACGGTGTCGACGACCTACGGATACGAGGGCGCGACGGTGGAGGCGTACCGTCCGCCGGGCGCTCCGCAGAGCGTGTCGTACTGGCTGTACCGGGTGGGGTAGGCGTCGGTGGGAAGGAGCGGCATCCGGGGGCCGGCGATCGCCGAGATCGGCGGTGGCCCGGTCCCCCGCACCCGTGGCTCGCGGCGCTGACCGACCCTTCACGCCGGCCTGCGTGAGATCATGTCAATCCCCGCGCCTCCCGCGCAGACCGGTGGTCGCCGACCACCGGCACCGTGCGGAGCCGCATCAGCTCGGCCGGGGCGTACCGGCCGCTTCAGCACGGCCGGGCCGCCCCGGGATCCCATCGACCTCCGACCCGGGACTCCTCGTGAAGGTTCACCACCTCAACTGCGGCACCATGCGCTTGCCCACCGCGCACCTGGTCTGCCACGTCCTGCTGCTCGAAACCGACAACGGACTCGTCCTGGTCGACACAGGCTTCGGACTGGCCGACATCGACGACCCCGCCCGCCGCCTCGGCCCTTACCGCCACCTCATCAAGCCGGCCCTCGACCCCGCCGAAACCGCCGCCCACCAGGTCGAGCGCCTCGGTCACCGGCGCACCGACGTCC
>DASUCK010000669.1:0-8151 GCA_036276095.1 Nonomuraea sp.
GGCCGTCGCGATGGCGTTGCCGCCCGCGGTGATCCTGCTGCTGCAGCGGGGCTGGCGGGACGCCAGGCAGCGGCGGGTCATCGGCGTGCTGTGGGACGTGTCCACGTTCTGGCCGCGCCACTGCCACCCGCTCGCGCCGCCGTCCTACGCCGAGCGGGCGGTGCCGGAGCTGCAGCGGCGGCTGTGGTGGCTGCACGACAACGGCGGCGTCCCGCTCGTGGCCGCGCACAGCCAGGGTTCCGTGCTCGCCGCCGCGGCGCTGGCCCAGCCGCGCTCGCGTCCGGCCGGCGACCGGGTGGCGCTGGTCACGTTCGGCTCGCCGCTCCGCACCCTGTACGCGTGGGGGTTTCCGGCGTACTTCAACGACACGTTGTTCGAGCAGCTGGCGCACGGACCCGGCATCGGGGTGTGGCGGTGGCGGAACTTCCACTACGACACCGACTACATCGGCGGCGCGGTGCGCGTGAGCGGCGCGATCGACGTGCCGCTCCCCGACCCGCCGACCTGCCATTTCCTGTACGGGCAGCCGCTGCCCCGGGTGGGCGCCCACACCGGCTTCTGGGAGGACGCCGAGATGCGCCGCCAGATCACCGAGCTGGCCCGCGACCTGGGCACGGCACGTCAGAGGTAGTGGCCGGGCGCGTACGGTTGCCCTTCGTCGGTCTCGTCCGGGCCTCGTTCCGGGCTGGTGCGTACGTCCGGCTCCACGTCGGGCCCGGCTTCCTCGCCCTGGTCGAGCACCGTGACGGCCAGGTCGCCGTCCCGCACGCTCAGGTGCGCGCGCTGGCCGGGTTTGAGCGTGCCGTCCAGCAGCAGGCGCGACAGCGTGTTGTCGAGCTTGCGCTGGATGACGCGGCGCAGCGGCCGGGCACCGAAGTGCGGCTGGTAGCCCTCGCGGGCCAGCCAGTCCACGGCCGCCTGGTCGGGCTCCAGGATGACGTCCTGGGCGTGCAGCCGCCGCCGGGTGTCCTCCAGCAGCAGGGCCGTGATCTGCCGCAGCTGCTCGGCGTCCAGGCCGTGGAAGATGATGATCTCGTCGATCCGGTTGAGGAACTCGGGCCGGAACCGCTGCTGGAGCAGCCGCATGAGGTGCCCGCGCAGCTCGGCGGCGGCCTCGCCGGGGTGCGCCATGATGATGTCGGCGCCGATGTTCGACGTCATGATCATCACGGTGTTCCTGAAGTCGACCGTGCGGCCCTGCGCGTCGGTGAGCCGCCCGTCGTCCAGCACCTGCAGCAGCAGGTTGAACACGTCCGGGTGGGCCTTCTCGATCTCGTCCAGCAGCACCACCGAGTACGGCTTGCGCCGCACCTGCTCGGTCAGCTGCCCGGCCTCCTCGTAGCCGACGTAGCCGGGGGGCGCACCGACCAGGCGGGAGACGGTGTGCCGCTCCTGGAACTCGCTCATGTCCAACCGGATCATCCGGTCCTGCTCGCCGAACAGCGCCTCGGCCAGTGCCCGCGCCAGCTCGGTCTTGCCGACCCCGGTGGGGCCGAGGAACAGGAACGAGCCGATCGGCCGGTTCGGGTCGCTCAGCCCGGCGCGGGAGCGGCGTACCGCCTCGGCCACCGCCGCGACCGCCTCGTCCTGGCCGACCACCCGGTGGTGCAGGTGCTCCTCCAGAGCAAGCAGGCGGTCCTTCTCCTCCTGGGTGAGCTCGGCGACGGGGATGCCGGTGATGCGGGAGACGACCTCGGCGATCTCGTTCGCGGTGACCTCGGGGACGCCGTGGCGGCTGCCGCGGGCCTCCTCGATGCGGGCCCGCAGGCCGGCGATCTCGTCGCGGAGCTCGCGGGCGCGCTCGTAGTCCTCCTGCGCGACCGCCTGGTCCTTCTCCCTGCGGCTGTGGTCGAGCTGCTCCTCCAGCGCGCGGGTGTCACTCGGGGTCGTCCTGGTACGCAGCGCCACCCGGGCGCCGGCCTGGTCCATCAGGTCGATGGCCTTGTCGGGCAGGAAGCGGCCGGAGACGTACCGGTCGGACAGCTCGGCGGCGGCCACCAGCGCGTCGTCGGTGAACTTGACCTGGTGGTGGGCCTCGTACCGGTCGCGCAGGCCGCGCAGGATCTCGATGGTGTCGGCGACGGACGGCTCGGGCACCAGGATGGGCTGGAAGCGCCGCTCCAGGGCGGCGTCCTTCTCCACGTGCCTGCGGTACTCCTCCAGCGTGGTCGCGCCGATCACGTGCAGCTCGCCGCGGGCGAGGGCCGGTTTGAGCATGTTCGAGGCGTCGATGGCGCCCTCCGCGCCGCCCGCGCCGACGACCGTGTGGAGCTCGTCGATGAAGACGATCAGGTCGTCGGCGTTCGCGCGGATCTCGTCCATGACCTTGGTCATGCGTTCCTCGAACTCGCCGCGGAACTTCGTCCCGGCCACCATGCCGGGCAGGTCCATCTGGACGACGCGCTTGTTCTTCAGGGTGTCGGGCACGACGCCGTCCACGATGCGCTGGGCGAGGCCCTCGACGACGGCGGTCTTGCCGACGCCGGGCTCGCCGATCAGGCACGGGTTGTTCTTCGTCCGCCGGGACAGCACCTCCACGGACTGGGCGATCTCGTCGTCGCGGCCGATCACCGGGTCGATGCCGCCCTCGCGGGCCGCCGCGGTGAGGTCGCGCCCGTACTGGTCGAGGG
Source organism: Nonomuraea sp. (assembly GCA_036276095.1). Taxonomy (GTDB): domain Bacteria; phylum Actinomycetota; class Actinomycetes; order Streptosporangiales; family Streptosporangiaceae; genus Nonomuraea. The sequence continues at coordinate 2,631 of DASUCK010000669.1, forward strand.
TCGGGGTGCTGCTGGGCGGGCGGCGGCCGGGCGGCGGCTCGGCCTCGGCTCCGGTCGGCTGGGGGCTGAAGCGGGAGTCGCGCAGCAGCCGGCCGCCGAGCGACTGGGGGTTGGCCGACAACGCCAGGACCAGGTGCGGGGCGCCGATGTAGGAGTTGCCGGTGGCGCGGGCCACCTGGCGGGCGTCCAGCAGCGCGCGCTTGGCGGCGGGCGCGAGCGGGATGGGGCCCTGGCGCGGCTCGCGCTGGTCGGCCGTCTGCTCCACCGCGCGGGCGATCGCGTCGGGATCGGCTCCGGCCTGCTCCAGGAACCGCCGGGCGCTGTCGTTCTGGGTGGCGGCCCACAGCAGGTGCTCGGTGTCGAGGTAGTCCGACCCCCAGGAGATGGCACGGTCGGCCGCCGCCCGCAGCAGGTCGATCGCGTCCTCACCCAGCAGGCGGCCGAGGTCGACCTTTCTCACCAGGTCCGGCTGCCCGAAACCGAAGAACCGGGCCAGGAGATCGTCCATCGGGCCGAAACCATACGGCCAGTACTCACCAGTGCTCATGGTTTTCCCCTCCAATCCCGCTCGCCTACCCGTCGCTATGGGTACATAACGGGACAAGACCGGACACGGGGAGGGGTTACGCGGTGACCTCCGACGGGTGGAGGCCGTCCAGTTCGCGCACGGCCCGGCGCCGTCGCGAAGCGTCTCTCAGCCGGCCGGCCGCTTCCAGCTCGATTCATGCAGATCTCTCAGCAGTCGACGGCCTACCGGCGGCCGGCGGGCGGGTCACACCCGGGTGAGGTCGTAGTCGCCGGTGCGGCCGGTGCCGTAGCGGCTCAGGGCGCCGTCGGGGCCGGAGGCGTTGGGGCGGACGAAGATCCAGTTCTGCCAGGCCGAGAGCCGGCCGAAGATCTTCGTCTCCATGGTCTCCGGGCCGGCGAAGCGGTGGTTGGCCTCCATGCCGGTGAGCGCGTCGGGTGACAGCGAGGCGCGTTCCTCCAGGACGACGCGCAGTTCCTCGGCGAAGTCGAGGTCGTCCATGGCCACCGTGACCAGGCCCAGCTCCAGCGCGGCGGCGGCGTCCAGCGGCTCGCCCAGCCGGGCGCGTACGGCGGCCAGTCCCCGCTCGTCACCCCAGAACCTGCTCTCCAGGCGGGACAGTCCGTTGCCCATCGGGTGGTCGCCGTCGTTGGACGGGGTGAGCACGAGGGCGGCCGGGGCGGCGTCGGGGTCGAGGTCCTCGTAGACGCCCTCCAGCATGTACTGCCGGTCGGCGGCCAGGGCCAGCTCGGCGAGCAGGCCGGCGAAGGCCGTGCCGGGGTCGAGGACGGCGACGAGGCTGCGGCTGGTGACGTCGAGCCGCTTGAGCGTGCGCTTGTAGTAGTGGCGCACCTCGTTGACGAACCAGTCGCCGGCCCGTTCGCGCAGCTGGGCGTCGTAGGCCAGCACCCGCGCGGCGTCGCCGGCCGTCCGCAGCACCCAGATGCCGAGGCCCGGCTCGTTGGTGCGCAGGTGGAGGGCCAGGTCGTCGAGGGCCCGGGTCATGGCCAGCGGCCAGTAGCCCGCGCCCTGCGCGGCGGGGTCGGGCGGCGGGGTGTCGTGGGGGCCGGCGACCGTGATCTCGACCCGGCGGGCGGCGCGGTCGAGGCGGGCGGTGACGTGCGGGTAGGTGATGACGTCGTCCTCGTCCGTGCGATCGAGCGGCGTCAACGCCACGCCCTTGCCGCCGGGACGGCGGGGCGAGGAGGCCGCGGCGGCGCGCCGGGCCACCTCCTCCGCGAAGGCGTGGCGGGGCACGGCGGCGTCCACCAGGCCCCACGCCGCGGCGGCGCGCCCGCGCAGGCCCTCCGCCCTGGTCGCGAACAGGTCGGCGCGGTCCCTGCGCACGTGCCGCTTGTCCACCAGGCGGGTCAGGCCGCCGGTGCCGGGCAGCACGCCGAGCAGCGGCACCTCGGGCAGCGAGACCGCCGACGTGCCGTCGTCGACGAGGACGATCTGGTCGCAGGCCAGCGCCAGCTCATAGCCGCCGCCGGCGGCGGAGCCGTTCAGCGCGGCGATCCAGGTCTGGCCGGAGTGCTCGGTGGCGTCCTCGATGGCGGTGCGGGTCTCGTTGGTGAACTTGCAGAAGTTCACCTTCCAGGCGTGGGAGGACCGGGCGAGCATGCGGATGTTGGCCCCGGCGCAGAACATGCGCTCCAGACCGCCGGTCAGCACCACCGCCCCGACCTCGGGATGCTCGAAGCGGAGGCGCTGCACGAGGTCGTACAGCTCGATGTCGACGCCGAGGTCGTAGGAGTTCATCTTCAGCTCGTAGCCGGGCGCCAGGCCGCCGTGCTCGTCCACGCGGAGCGTGACGGTGGCCACCGGGCCGTCCACCTGGAGCGTCCAGTGGCGGTAGCGGTCAGGGGAGGTCGCGAACGTGACGGTCATGTCGTTCTACTTGTCATACGTGTGACGTCTCGCTTCCGTGGTGTTTCAGAGGAGGCCCTCGTCGGCCAGGTGCACGTAGTCGAACTCGACGGGCCGGTCGTTGATGCCGGTCTTCGGCGGGGCGATCCAGCCGGCGAACCTGCCGTACCCGTACTCGGGGACCATCAGGGAGGCCACCTTCGCGCGGTCCTCGGGGGTGGGCAGCCAGCCGGCGGCGCGGGACCGCCAGGCGGCCTCGTCGACGACCTCGCCGTCCGGGGTCAGGTGGTGGCCTGCGTACACGCCGACCTTGCGGTTGAAGCCCTCGTGCGGCAGGCGGAGGCGCTCGCTCAGCCCCGCCTCGGCCAGCACCCGGTTCCAGCGGCGCACGCCGTGTGCGCAGTCGGCGACGTACTCGTCGCGCAGGTCGAGGTTGAGCGCGCCGAGCAGCGGCACCGTCCGGGTCGCGAGGCGGCCGTCCTCGACGTGGCGCAGGTCGCGGGTGGCGTCGAGGAGAACGTGGTCGTCCTGGCGGCGGGTCTCCATCCAGCGGCCCTTCAGCCCGGCGGTGTAGTAGGTGCCGGCGTTGGTGGACTGCTCGGAGCCGAACAGGTCCAGGGAGACGGAGAACTGGAAGTTCAGGTACTTCTGGATGATGTCCAGCGGGATGCCGCCGTGCGGGAGGATGTCGTCGGTGTCATGCTCTCTCATGAGCTCGGCGGTACGTTCCAGGATCCGCCGCACGCCGGTGGTGCCCACGAACATGTGATGGGCCTCCTCCTTCAGCATGAACGCGCACGTGCGCGCCAGCGGGTCGAACGCCGACTCCTTCAGCGTGCCGAGCTGGTACTTCCCGTCGCGGTCGGTGAAGTACGTGAACATGAAGAACTGCAGCCAGTCGGTGGTCTCCTCGTTGAACGCGCCCAGGATCCGCGGCGCGTCCAGGTCCCCGGAGTTGCGCGTGAGCAGCTGCTCGGCCTCCTCGCGGCCGTCCCTGCCGAAGTGGGCGTGCAGGAGGTAGACCATGGCCCACAGGTGGCGGCCCTCCTCCACGTTGACCTGGAAGAGGTTGCGCAGGTCGTAGATGCTGGGCGCGGTGCGGCCCAGCGCGCGCTGCTGCTCGACGCTGGCCGGCTCGGTGTCACCCTGGACGACGATGAGGCGCATCAGCGCGGCCCGGTGCTCGCCGGGCACCTCCTGCCAGGCGGGCTCGCCCTTGTGCTTGCCGAACCCGATCGTCCGGCCCGGGTCGCGTTCGGCCAGGAAGATGCCCCAGCGGTACTCGTCCATGGGGACGTGGGCGAAGTGCGCCCAGCCGTCGCGGCCCACGGCGACGGCGGTGCGCAGGTAGACGTCCTTGGTCGGCAGGGCCGGGCCGAGCTGCTTCCACCAGTCGAGGAACTTCGGCTGCCAGCCTTCGAGCGCGCGCTGCAGCCGGCGGTCGCCGGCCAGGCCGACGTTGTTGGGGATGCGCTCGCCGTAGTCGACGCGGCTGAGCGGGCCGGTGGGCGCGGGGGCGGCGCCGGTACGGGGATCCATGCTCATCGCTCCCGTCGTCGACGATGGCGTACCTCCTCCAACTTGCCACACTTTCATGGAGGATCGGAAGCGATGTGTAGCATTTTTCGCGGACGCGGATGGGAAGGGTGCGGGGTCCGCGGACCTGCCCTGCCGCCCAGGCCACGCGGTGGGGGCGGCGATGGCGGGTAGGGGGTGGGTCCGGAAAGGAGGATGTCATGCGCCACAACGGCCTGCGGACCGCGGTCCTGCTCGGCGCGCTGTCCGCCGTGATCATACTGGTGGGGTGGTGGCTCGGCGGCGGACGCGGCGTCCAGATCGCCGTGCTGGTCGCCCTGGCGAGCAACGCCGTCGCCTACTTCTTCTCCGACAGGATCGCGCTGTCGTCGATGCGCGCGCAGCCCGTGAGCCCGTCGGCCTGGCCGGAGCTGCACCGGATGGTCCGCGACCTGTCCGCCCAGGCCGGGCAGCCCATGCCACGGCTGTACGTGTCGCCGGTCGAGCAGCCGAACGCGTTCGCCACCGGCCGCGACCCGGGCCACGCGGCGGTCTGCGTCACGTACGGCATCGCCCGGCTGCTCGACGAGCGCGAACTGCGGGCGGTCATCGGGCACGAGCTGTCCCATGTCTACAATCGCGACATCCTGATCTCGTCCGTGGCGGGGGCGCTGGCGACGATGATCACGTACCTGGCGTACATGGTGGGGTTCTTCGGCGGCGGGGGCGACGATGACGACCCCGGCCTCCTCGGGGCGTTGCTGCTGATGATCCTCGGCCCGATGGCCGCCACGCTGATCCAGCTCGCCATCTCGCGGGCCCGGGAATACCAGGCAGACGAATCGGGCGCCCGCCTCACCCAGGACCCGCTCGGCCTGGCGAACGCGCTCCGCAAGATCGACGCCGGCACCCGGCGGCTGCCGCTGCCGGAGAACGGCCGCCTGTCCTCGACGTCCCACCTCATGATCGCCAACCCGTTCCGCGGCGGCGGCCTCGGACGCCTGTTCTCCACCCACCCCCCGATCGCCGACCGGATCCGCCGCCTGGAGACCATGGCCCACGTGCGGGGAACGACGGGCTGACGTACGAGGGGGACTGCCGAAGGATGTGGACGGCGGCCTCATCCGGCCGGTCCCGCACCGTCCGGCACCCCCGGCGCTGTCCGGCACCCTCATCGGTGGGGTCCGGCCGTTCGGACGGGTCAGCGGAAGGGGGCGCGGCTCGGGAGGAGGTGGGTGGCGAACCAGTCGCGGGCCAGTTCGGCGACCCGCTCCAACGCGCCGGGCTCCTCGAACAGGTGGGTGGCGCCGGGCACGACCTCCAGGTGGCTCTCACCGCGCAGGCGCTGTTGGGCGGCGCGGTTGAGGTCGAGCACCGGCTCGTCGCGCCGGCCCACGATGAGCAGGGTCGGGGCGGTGACGGACTCCAGGCGGGGTCCGGCCAGGTCCGGCCGTCCGCCTCGGGAGACCACCGCGGAGATGTCGTCCCTGCCTGCCGCCGCCCACAGCGCCGCGGCGGCGCCGGTGCTGGCGCCGAAGTAGCCGACCCGGACGCCGGGCGCCTGCTCGCGCAGCCACGCGGTGGCCTCCCGCAGCCGCTCCCCGAGAAGGT
>DASUCK010000670.1:0-8750 GCA_036276095.1 Nonomuraea sp.
GGGTTGTGCCGAGCATCCCGCAGCCTCTCGATCCCCACGACGACGGCGGCGCCGCGCCCGAGGTGGCCGCCGCGCTCGCCGCCTACCAGGCGGGCGCCGCCGACGCCGCCCGCGTGCTCAACTCCCTCACCGGTGCTCGGCTCCTGGTGCCCGTGGTGGCGCTGCTGACCGAGTCCGAGGCCGGGGCGCACGGGCTGCGGCAGGAGAAGGAGAGCGAGATGGCCCTGCCCAAGCTCGTGGGGGCCGACGGACGGCAGGCGGTGCCCGCGTTCACCGGCACCGAGGCGCTGGCCAGGTGGCGTCCGGACGCGCGGCCGATCCAGGCCACCCTGCTGCAGGTGTGCCGGGCGGCCGTGCAGGAGCGGGCGGCGGCGGTCGTGGTCGACGTGGCCGGCCCGGCGCCGTTCGTGATCGAGGGGCGGGTGCTGGAGGCGCTCGCCGCCGTCGAGTCCGGCACCGCCGGCCGCCTGGCCGGGGCGACCGTCGCCAGCGTCGAGCCGGCACACAGACGCCGCTGGTTCTCCAAGCGGTGACGCCTGCTGCGCGGTGACGCCCGCCGCCGCCCCGAGCCCTGACGCCTGCTCCCCGAGCGCTGACGCCTGTTCAAGCGGTGACGCCCGCCTCCCCAGGCGGTGACGCCGCGCGAGCAGCGCAACCAGCGCCGAGCCGGGTGGGCGGCCGGGCCTCGAACCGGGCCCATGCCGGGTTGGTCGATCGGGGCCCGGCGGCGCGCGGGCCGGATTAGGGTTCGGCCCGTGGTGGCACTCATGGCGCTGGCCGGGCTCGTCTGCGGGCGTCGCATCAGGAGCTTGGCCGACTCCTACGCCGGCGTCCGCGGCCCCGCCTGGCCGCCGACGGCCGAGCTGGTGACCGCCGCCGTGGTCGCGCTCGTGGCCTGGCGGGTCGGCCCCCCGTACGTGCCGTTCGCCGTGATCGGGGTCGCCCTGGCCGTCGTCGACTGGCGGACGACCACGCTGCCCGACGCGATCACGCTTCCCGCCTACCCCGTCACCGCCCTGGCCCTCGTCCCCACGGGGGAGCTGCCGCGGGCGCTGGCCGGCGGGGCGGCGCTCGCCGCCCTGTACGGGCTGCTCTGGTTCGTCCGGCCGGACGCGATGGGCCTCGGCGACGTCAAGCTGGCGGGGCTCATCGGCATGGCGGCGGCCGCGCTGGGCTGGCCGGCGTGGGTCGTGGCGGCCTTCGGCGGGCAGCTCCTCGGCGCCCTCTACGCCCTGGCCCTGCTGGCCACCGGACGCGGGACCAGGCGTACGGAGTTCCCGTTCGGGCCGTTCATGCTGCTGGGGGCGTTCTGCGTGCTGTGTCTCGACGGGTGAGCCGAGGTCATCTCACCCTGCCGCGTATGGAAGACTTGGACCATGTTGCGCTGGTTGACCGCCGGAGAGTCCCACGGGCCCGAGCTCGTCGCCGTCCTGGAGGGCCTGCCGGCCGGGGTCGAGGTGACCACGGCCGCGATCGACGAGGCCCTGCGCCGCCGCCGGCTCGGCTACGGCCGGGGCGCCCGGATGAAGTTCGAGCAGGACAAGGTCACGATCGTCGGCGGCGTGCGCCACGGGCTCACGATGGGCAGCCCGGTCGCGATCCGCATCGGCAACACCGAGTGGCCCAAGTGGGAGAAGGTCATGGCGGCCGACCCGGTCGACCCGGCCGAGCTGGAGGGCCTCGCCCGCAACGCGCCGCGGTCGCGTCCGCGCCCCGGCCACGCCGACCTGGCCGGCATGCAGAAATACGGCTTCGACGACGCCCGCCAGGTGCTCGACCGGGCCAGTGCCCGCGAGACCGCGGCCCGCGTCGCGCTCGGCGAGGTCGCCAGGCGCTTCCTCAAGCAGGCGCTCGGCGTCGACATCGTCAGCCACGTCACCGAGATCGGCGGCGCCCGCACCCCGGCCGAGACCCTGCCCGGCCCCGGCGACCTGGCCGCGATCGACGACGACCCGGTCAGGTGCGCCGACCCGGAGGGCAGCGCCGCGATGGTCGACGTGATCGACAAGGCCCACAAAGACGGCGACACCCTCGGCGGCGTCGTCGAGGTCCTCGCCTACGGGCTGCCGCCTGGCCTCGGCAGCTATGCTCACTGGGATCGCCGGCTCGACTCCCGGCTGGCCGGCGCCCTCATGGGCATCCAGGCGATCAAGGGCGTCGCGGTCGGCGACGGCTTCGAGACCGCCCGCAGGCCCGGCTCCCGCGCCCACGACGAGATCGAGTACACCACCGGAGACGGCGTCCGGCGCATCACCAACCGCGCCGGCGGCATCGAGGGCGGCATGACCAACGGCGAGATCCTGCGGGTCAGCGCCGCGATGAAGCCGATCTCCACGGTGCCGAGGGCCCTGGCCACGATCGACGTCACGACCGGCGAGCCGGCCAAGGCCCACCACGAGCGCTCCGACGTGTGCGCCGTCCCGGCGGCCGCCGTCGTGGCCGAGGCCATGGTCGCGCTGGTGCTGGCCGACGCCGCGGTCGAGAAGTTCGGCGGCGACTCGGTCGAGGAGGTCGCCCGCAACCTGTCGGGCTACCTCTCGTCCATGGTGATCAAATGACGACGGCGGAGCGCGCCGGGGGAGGCCCGGCGCGGGGCGCCTCGGCGGAGCCGTTGAGGAGCGGAGCTGATGAGGAGTGGTGAGCGACCCATGACGACTGCGGTGCTCATCGGGCCCCCGGGGTCCGGCAAGACCACGGTCGGCCGGCTGGTGGCCGAGCGGCTCGGCGTCGACTTCCGCGACACCGACGCCGACGTGGAGGCCGTGGCCGGCAAGCCGGTCTCCGACATCTTCGTCGAGGACGGCGAGGCCCGCTTCCGCGAGCTGGAGCACGAAGCCGTCGGCCGCGCCCTGGCCGAGCACGACGGCGTCCTGTCCCTGGGCGGCGGCGCCGTGCTCAACGAGCGCACCCAGGCCCTGCTCCAGGGCCACCACGTGGTCTACCTGCAGGTGGGCCTGGCCGACGCGGTGCAGCGGGTCGGGCTCGCCTCGGCCCGGCCGCTGCTCGTGCTCAACCCGCGCAGCCAGCTGAAGAAGCTCATGGAGGAGCGGCGCCCGGTCTACGAACGCCTGGCCGTGACCACCGTGGTCACCGATCGGCGCGAGCCGGAAGAGCTCGCCGACGAGATCGTGAGGGGGCTGCCCGCATGACCGGCGCGACCAGGATCACCGTGCGCGGCGACAGCCCGTACGACGTGGTGATCGGCACGGGCGTGCAGGCCGAGCTGCCCACGTTGCTGAGGCCCGGCGTCCGCGCGGTCGCGGTGATCCGCCCCGAGACGCTGCCCGGCCTGGCCGCCCCCGTCAGCGCGGCGCTGGCCGAGGCCGGTCACGACGTGGTCGACCTCCCCGTGCCCGACGGCGAGCGGGCCAAGACCGTCGAGGTCGCCGCCGGGCTGTGGTCCGCGCTCGGCCGCCACGGCATCACCCGCTCCGACGCCGTCGTCGGCGTGGGCGGCGGCGCGACCACCGATCTCGCCGGGTTCGTGGCCGGCACATGGCTGCGCGGCGTCCAGGTCGTGCTCGTGCCGACGACGCTGCTGGCCATGGTCGACGCGGCCGTCGGCGGGAAGAACGGCATCGACACGCCCGAGGGGAAAAACCTGGTCGGCACGTTCCTGCCGCCCGCGGGCGTGCTGTGCGAGCTGTCCACGCTGGCCGGCATGCCGCGCGACGACTACCGCGCCGGTCTGGCCGAGGTCATCAAGGGCGGCTTCATCGCCGACCCCGAGATCCTCCGGCTCGTCGAGGCCGACCCCGAGGGCGCCACCCGCCCCGACGGCCCCCACACCCGCGAGCTGATCGAGCGCAAGGTCCGCGTCAAGGCCGACGTCGTCGGCGCCGACCTGCGCGAGGCCGGCCTGCGCGAGATCCTCAACTACGGCCACACGCTCGCCCACGCCATCGAACGCGAGGAGCGCTACCGGATCCGCCATGGCGAGGCCGTCGCCATCGGCATGGTCTACGCCGCCGAGCTGTCCAGGCTGGCCGGCCGGGCCGACCTCGTCGGCCGCACCCGCGCCGTCCTCGCCGGCGTCGGCCTGCCGGTCTCCTACCGCGGCGACGCCTGGCCGCGGTTGCGCGAGCACATGCGCCTCGACAAGAAGAACCGCGGCGCCCAGCAGCGCTTCGTCGTCCTCGACGACCTGGCCAGGCCCGGACGCCTCGAAGACCCGTCGGAAGAGCTGCTCGAACGCGCCTACAAGGAGGTCTCCGCGTGATCCTGGTGCTCAACGGCCCCAACCTCCGCAGGCTCGGCACCCGCGAGCCCGACGTCTACGGCGCCGAGACGTTCGACGACCTCGCCGAGCTGTGCCGCGAGACGGGCAGGAAGCTCGGCCACGACGTCGAGGTACGCCAGACCGACGACGAGGCGGAGCTGGTCGGCTGGATCCACGAGGCCGCCGACGGCCGCGTCCCGGTGGTGCTCAACCCGGCCGCGTTCACCCACTACTCCTACGCGTTGCGCGACGCGATCGCCCAGCGCACGGCGCCGCTGATCGAGGTCCACATCAGCAACCCCGCCGCCAGGGAAGAGTTTCGGCATACCTCGGTGGTGGCCGGGGTGGCGACGGGCACCATCGCCGGCTTCGGACTACAGTCGTACGTCCTTGCGCTGCACGCTATCGCGGAGATGAACACCACCTCATGAGGCACTACAAGTCCTTCGTCGCCCTCGGCGACAGTTTCACCGAAGGACTGAACGACCCCGGTCCCGACGGCCACTACCGCGGCTGGGCCGACCGGGTGGCCGAGCGGCTCGCCGCCGACGACCCGTCCTTCCGCTACGCCAACCTGGCGGTCCGCGGGAAGCTGCTCGACCAGATCATCGGCGACCAGGTGCCGCTGGCCGTGGAGATGGGGCCCGACCTGGTCAGCTTCTGCGCCGGGGGCAACGACCTGCTCAGGCCGGGCAGCGACCCCGACGTGATGGCCAAGAAGGTCGCGCGGGCCGTGCGCGACCTGCGGGCCGGCGGCGCCGACGTGCTGCTGTTCACCGGGGTGGATCCGCGGGACACGCCGCTGATGCGGCGGCTGCGCGGGCGGTTCGCGATCTTCTACCTGCACGTGCGGTCGATCGCCGACCTGTACGGGTGCCGGCTCGTCGATCAGTGGTCGATGCAGGGGCTGCGCGACTGGCGGGCGTGGAGCGCCGACCGGCTGCACATGAACGAGGACGGGCATCGGCTGGTGGCGGCGCGGGTGCTCGACGTGCTCGGGGTTCCGTTCGAGGACTGGCGTAAGGACTGGCCGGCGCGCGAGGTGGATCCGCGGGCGCGGCGGCGCGAGGACGCCCAGTGGATGCGCGAGCATCTCGTCCCGTGGGTGTCGCGCCGCCTCCGCGGCGTCTCCTCCGGCGACGGCATCTCTCCCAAGCGTCCCCAGCTGACCCCTTTCTCGTAACTCTTCCTTCACGCGGTGCCGTGGCCGCCGTCCGCCGTACTCCGGCCGACGGCATTCCAGGGGCACGGCTCTGACCCTTCACCGGCGGGCCGCCGACACGTCGCGCCCCCGTGGCCCGCTCCGTGGTTCACGACCGGGCCCGCACGTCGCCCGCCCAGGGTCACCCCCGGCCGCGGGCCCTTCCGGACGGGTCAGGCAGCCGGGGTGGTGGATTCGGACGCGAGGCGTTTGAGGGCGGCTCTCGGGACGTCGGGGTTGGTGGTGCGCCAGAACGGGGGCAGCGAGTTCAGCAGGAAGCTGCTGTAGCGGGCTGTGGCCAGGCGCGGGTCGAGGACGGCTATGACGCCCTTGTCGTCCTGGGCGCGCAGGAGGCGGCCGGCGCCCTGGGCGAGGAGGAGGGCGGCGTGGTTGGCGGCGACGGCCATGAAGCCGTTGCCGCCGCGGGCGGCGACGTGGCGCTGCCGGGCCGAGGTCAGCGGGTCGTCGGGGCGCGGGAAGGGCACCCGGTCGATGATGACCAGGCGCAACGACGGGCCGGGGACGTCGACGCCCTGCCACAGCGACAGCGTGCCGAACAGGCACGTGGGCTCGTCCTCGGCGAACTGCTTGACCAGCAGCATGGTCGAGTCGTCGCCCTGGCACAGCAGCGGCACGTCGAGGCGGTCGCGCAGGGCCTCGGTGGCGGCCTTGGCCGCGCGCATCGAGGAGAACAGGCCCAGCGTGCGGCCGCCGGCCGCCTCGATGAGCTCGGCGATCTCGTCGAGGTAGGCCTGCGGCAGCCCGTCGCGCCCGGGCTGGGGCAGGTGCTTGGCGACGTACAGGATGCCGGCCCTGGGGTGGTCGAACGGGGAGCCGACGTCGATGCCCTGCCAGCCCTTGTCGGCGGCGAGCCCCCACTGCGCGGCCAGCGCGTCGAACGTGCCGCCCAGCGCCAGGGTGGCGGAGGTGAGGATCACCGTGCGCTCGCCGAACAGCTTGTCGCGCAGCATGCCGCTGACGGTCAGCGGCGCCACCCGCAGCAGGGGCGGGCGCCGGTCGGTGGCGCCGTCGAGCCAGACCACCTCGGCCCGGTCGGCCTCGGAGGCGTGGCCGTACGCCTCCAGCATGCGCGCCGCCGTGTCGTGCACCTCGTCGAGGGCGGTGAACGCGGCCTTGCGCTGCCCCGCCTTGTCGGGGTCGTCCTTGTCGGCGCCCCGCGGCCCCATGGCGGTGATGCAGCGGGCGGCGGAGTCGCGGATGAGCTGCAGGGTCAGGCCGAGCACCTGGGGCAGCTCGTCGACGCGCCCCGGCGGGGCGGCGGCCAGCAGCGCCTTGAGGTCTTCGCCGGCCTCCTGGAGCTGGTCGGCGACGGCCTGCTCGATCAGCCGGCCCACCCGGCGCACCGCCAGCGACACCGTCAGCTCCGACAGCTCGCCCGTCACCACCGACGTGACCCGGTCTACCAGTTCGTGAGCCTCGTCGACGACCACGACGTCGTGCTCGGGCAGCACCGGCAGCTCGCCCATGGCGTCGATGGCCAGCAGCGCGTGGTTGGTCACCACCACGTCGACCTCGCCCGCCCTGGACCTGGCCAGCTCGGCGAAGCACTCGGCCCCGCTCGGGCAGCGGTTGGCCCCCAGGCACTCCTGGGCGCTCACCGAGTACTGGCGCCAGGCCTGCTCGCTCACCCCGGGCACCAGCTCGTCGCGGTCGCCGGTCTCGGTGGTCTCGGCCCACTCCTGGATGCGCTGGACCATGCGGCCGGTCGCGCTCACCTCGCGCGGGTCGAACAGCTGGTCGTGCTCGTCCTCCTCCGGCCAGCCCGCGGTGGCCTTGTAGCGGCACAGGTAGTTACGGCGGCCCTTGAGGATCGCGAACGTCGGCTCGTGCGGCAGCTCCTTGCCCAGCGCCTCGGCCAGCCGCGGCAGGTCGCGGTCGACCAGCTGGCGCTGCAGCGCGATGGTGGCCGTGGAGACCACGACGGGCTTGTCGCCGTCCATGGCGTGGCGGACGGACGGCACCAGGTAGGCCAGCGACTTGCCGGTGCCCGTGCCGGCCTGGACCGCCAGGTGCTCCTCGGTGTCGATGGCCTGCTGCACGGCGCGGGCCATGGTGACCTGGCCGTGCCGCTCGCTCCCTCCGAGAGCGCCGACCGCGGTCTTGAGAAGCTCGTCCACTGGCGGGAGATGGGAGTCCGGCACGGCAGTAAACGCTACCCGCATTTTCCGGGTGGCAGCGCCGAACGCCCTGTGATCGGCCAGACGCATCCCGGCATTCCCGAATCCTTTCGGCCGCCTCCATGGCACACTGGGCGATCGTGGACCCCCACTGGTCAGACGCGATGTACCAGTGGGTGACCGGTGGGGTTCAGGGTGTTATGGGGAAGGCCGGTTCCGTAGGGTTTTCCGGGGTTGAGTGGACGAATAAAGGCTGGTTATCGCAGTATGTCCTCCATGTCGGAAGTTGTCCCGTTGCCGTCGTTCGGCGAAGTCTTCTTCGATGCACGAGGTCAGGAGCGGTGCCTCCGGGTCACGTGGCACGAGGGCACCCTGGTGCTCAGCCTGTGGCGAGGAGAGATGTGCACCGCGAGCTTCCGCATGCCGATGGAGGACGTCGGCCGGCTGCTCGACACCCTTGACGAGGGGTACGCCGAGGCCACGGGCGAACAGCCCGCCGTGCCCGCGCACGACCCGGGCACCGAGGTGATCCCGGGCACCGGCCAGTACCAGCGGCCGCCCCAGCCGGTCCCGCAGTCCCACCACCAGCAGCCGCTCGACGAGCGCCCCACGGCCGCGCTGTCCCCCAACGACGTGCTCGTGGCCCGGGGCCCCGCGCCCCAGGACAAGCTCGTCGCCTCCTACGGCGAGACCGCGCCCCCGCGGGACACCACGCCGGCCTACGGCGAGCGCCCTCCGTTCACCGGCCCCCAGTACGTCGACACCACCGGACCCCAGGCCCGCTACACCGGCGACCCCTTCAGCGGCCCCCAGTACACCGCCGAGCCGCCGCCGTACCGGCCGCCGCAGCCCGACAACACCTTCAGCGGCCCCCAGTACACCGACCCCGGCGAGCCCGTCTACCAGATGCCCGGCGGCGACCGGCGCCGCCCGTCGCCGCTGAGCACCGACCCGCTCGGCTTCCCCTCCCAGGCCGCCGACCCGTACCCGGCGGCGTCCTCGCACCGGTCCGACCCGTTCCCGCCGGACCCGTACCCGCCGGATCCCTACCCGCCGGACCCTTACCCGTCCGACCCGTACGGGCGGCGCCAGGAGGCCCCCGCCCCCGCCCCCGTCCCCGCCCACGCCCAGCCCCAGCCCCAGCAGGCCCAGGGCGGCGGCGCCGGCCTCGGCACCCCCATGCACGGCATCC
>DASUCK010000671.1:0-8640 GCA_036276095.1 Nonomuraea sp.
CGCGACCCTGATGCCCATGAGCCGATGGCCGAACGTCTGCCCCATGAACGCGACCAGCAGCAGGTATTGCAGCCCGAACACGACCACGGGCAGCCACGGCGACTCGGCCGGGTTGGTCCGCAACACCAGCTGGACGACCACCCACGTGCAGATCATCCAGTCGATGACCAGCGCCCCGATCCTGCGCCCCCACCCGGAGACCGCCCCGCTGCCCTCCTCCGGCAGCCCCAGGCGCTCGCCGGGATAGCCCAGATCGACCCCGGCGGACCGTACCCCGCCGAGCCACGTCTGCGTCCACCGAGGCTGCTCCGGCTGCTTGCTGCTCATGCACTCAACGGTAGCCGCCCGCCACGCCGGTCGGCGTCGTGACCCAACCGCGTCATGGACCGGCCACGATGTACGCCATGCCACACGGGGATGACCTTGACGAGCGTTTCGACGAACTGGTCTCGCAGATCGAGAAGGGCGAGCGCCGGAAGATGGCCGCCGAGGCGGCCAAGGGGGCGAAGGAGGCGCGACGCACCGCCAGGGAGGCCCGGCGCGCGGCCGGGAAGGCACGCCGTGAGCGCTTACCGGCGCAGGAGCCGTCACCGCGCCGGCCTCGGCCGGGACGCGACCGGATCGCGCTGGTGACGATCGCGGCGATGATCGCGGGCGCCGGCGTCCTGGTCACCTACCGGCCCGACCTGCTCCTCACGGGAGGCCCGGTGCCGGAGGAGACCACGCCGGTGGGGTCACTGTCCGAGGAGTCGCTGCCCCAGGAGTCGCTGTCCGGGGAGCCGGGGCCAACGGCGACGGCGGCCGACGGGTCGGTCACGACCGCGTCGTCCGGGCCGTTCGAGGGCTCCGAAGCGGAGAACTGGGCGGAGGGCGCGGACGGTTTCGTCATGCCCAAGGCCAAGTCGATCGGCGGGCTGCCGAAGAAGGACGTGGCCAAGGCGCTGAAGCGGACGCGGGAGCTGCTGGCGGCGGCGTACCTCGACCGCGGGACCATCATGGGCGGGAAGCCGGCGGCCTTCGCCGAGCTGCTCGACCCCGAGGAGCGGTCCTGGTTCAGGAAGAACCTCGGCCGCAAGGGCGAAAAGTCCTCCCGCGGTTGGGTGATGAGCCTCGCGCCCAAGACCGCCGAGCTCGTCACCGACGTGATCAAGGTGCGCGGCCGGGCGAAGCTGTCGGCGTTCACGAAGAAGAACCTCACCGGCGCCAGGATCGAGACGAACTTCCTGATCGTCTACGGGATCCGGCGGCCGGGGCAGCCCGGCACCACGACCCGGCTGGTGGCGCACCCGCGCGGCACGGTGCTGGTGTACCGCACGCAGGGCGAGCTGGTGATCTGGGTCGCCGACTGGGGCTTCAGCGTGACTCCCGCCCGGTGCGACGTGCGCGACGCCTACGTGCACCCGTCCTATCCCGACTCCGTCCCCGACAAGAAAGGCGGAAAAGGGGAACCCACGGATCCGTACGACCTCGACGAACCCCCGGGTGACGGCGACTGCGGGGCCTCCTTGCCGACCTGACGCTGCGTAACACGTGCGAAACAATCGAGACACCGTACGGAAACCGCAGAGTCCTAGCGTCGTCACGATGACCGGTCCCCAGGGAGGTTCGAGAGTGTTCAACTCCGCCGACGACGTCCTGAAGTTCATCAGTGACGAAGGGGTGCAGTTCGTCGATGTCAGGTTCACCGACCTGCCGGGGACGACTCACCACTTCACCTTCCCTGTCGAGAACTTCAGCGCGAGCGTCTTCACTGACGGACTCATGTTCGACGGCTCGTCGATCCGCGGCTTCCAGCAGATCCACGAGTCCGACATGCTTCTGCTGCCCGATCCGTCCAGCGCCGTGGTCGACCCGTTCCGCGAGCACAAAACGCTCAACATCAACTTCTTCGTGCACGACCCGCTGACCGGCGAGGCCTACAGCCGCGACCCGCGCAACGTGGCTCGCAAGGCAGAGGAATACCTCAAGGGCACCGGAATCGCCGACACGGTCTACTTCGGCCCCGAGGCCGAGTTCTACATCTTCGACGACGTCCGCTTCGAGACGAAGCAGAACGCCGGCTACTACTACATCGACTCGATCGAGGGCGCCTGGAACACCGGCAAGGCGACCGAGGGCGGCAACCTCGGCTACAAGCCGCGCTACAAGGGCGGCTACTTCCCGGTCCCGCCGATGGACCACTTCACCGACCTGCGTTCGGAGATGGTGCGCAAGCTCATCGAGTGCGGCATCGAGGTCGAGATGCAGCACCACGAGGTCGGCACCGCCGGTCAGGCGGAGATCGACTTCAAGTTCGGCACGCTGCTCAAGACCGCCGACAACCTGATGCTCTACAAGTACATCATCAAGAGCACGGCGATGGAGTACGGCCACACGGTCACGTTCATGCCCAAGCCGATCTTCGGTGACAACGGCTCCGGCATGCACTGCCACCAGTCGCTGTGGAAGGACGGCTCGCCGCTCTTCTACGACGAGGTCGGCTACGCCGGCCTGTCCGACACCGCCCGCTACTACATCGGCGGCCTGCTCAGGCACGCCCCGTCGCTGCTGGCCTTCACCAACCCGACGGTCAACTCCTACCACCGCCTGGTGCCCGGCTACGAGGCCCCGGTCAACCTCGTCTACTCCCAGCGCAACCGGTCGGCCTGCGTCCGCATCCCGATCACGGGCTCCAACCCGAAGGCCAAGCGCATCGAGTTCCGCGTGCCTGACCCGTCGTGCAACCCGTACTTCGCCTTCTCGGCCATGCTCATGGCCGGCATCGACGGCATCCGCAACAAGATCGAGCCGCCGGAGCCGGTCGACAAGGACCTCTACGAGCTCCCGCCGGAGGAGGCCCGCAACATCCCGCAGGTGCCCGGCTCGCTGACCGACGTGCTCAACGCGCTGGAGGAAGACCACGACTACCTGCTCGAAGGCGGCGTGTTCACGCCTGACCTGATCGAGACGTGGGTGTCGTACAAGCGCGAGAACGAGGTCGACCCGATCCGGCTGCGCCCGCACCCGCACGAGTTCGAGCTCTACTACGACGTGTAGCGGCGGGTCGACCACGCCGAGCAAAGGCCATCGGCCGTCCTCGCCACGGGGACCGGTCGGTGGCCTTCCGCGTTGCTGCGCGGCGTCACCCGGCCGGCGCTCGGGTCAGATCGCGTGGAACGCGGGCTCCGACGCGGTGAGGATCGCCGATCGCGGGCTCACCGCGGGCCACACCGCGGCCAGTTCGCCGGAGAGCGCGGCCAGGAGCGACTCGACGTCGGCTCGGGCCGTGTCGTGCAGGGCCTCGGCGACGATCAGGGTGTCGGTGGTCGTGGCACGGATCGCGGAGTGTCCGCTCTGGCGGTTGGTCCAGCGGCGGGCGTGGGCGCGGCCCTCGGCGTCGGCGAAGATCACCTCGCCGGGTGACGGGTGTTCCGTCTCTCCGGCGAAGGTCAGATAGGTCTCGCCGCCGGAGGCGTGCCGCACCTCGACGTATCCGGCGATCCCGGCGAGGTCGAAGACGGCGACCGGGATCGCGTACGCGATGGACACCGCGTTGCACAGGTCGATCAGGGGGTGGAGGCGGGGCAGGGCGCCTTCCTTGCGGAAGCGGCGCAGCAGCGACTCCGACGCGGATCGGTACTGGGTCGGTTTGAGGCCCATCCTGGCGAACGCCCGCCGCCACGCCTGGATCTCCGGCAGCTCGCCCTCCGGGCCGTCGGCCAGCCGTTTCGCGGCAAGCTCGGCGTACGGCCGGATCCGGTCGTCCACGGAGACTCCGGCGGTGACGCCGCGTGCGACGATCGCGCCGGGCACCAGTTCGGGGAAGTCCCGCCAGATGTCCGCGGAATGCTGGAAACGCACAGCTCACCTCGCCGTCAGGATGCCCGGACCGATCACGTTACCCCGATCGCCGCCGAAGCGCCGAACGACACGAGGGGTCAGACCCGGACGCGGGCCGCGCGGGCGGCGGTGGCGAGGGTGTAGCAGGCGCAGGTGGCGGCGGTCAGGGCGGCGGCGGTCAGGAGGGGGTGGCCGATGACGCCCATGACCGCCACGCCGAGGGTGGCGCCGACCTGGCGGAAGGCGTTCAGGACACCGCCCGCCGCGCCCGCCGTCCCCTGCGGGGCGCTGCCGGCCATCGCGGCCACCAGCGCGGGCAGCACGAACGACAGCCCCAGCCCGAGCACCACCAGCCACGGCCACGGCACGGCGGTCAGCGCGAGCCCGGCCAGCCCGGCCGCGATCAGGGCGAGGCCGCCGAGGATGGGCGGGCGCGGGCCGTGGCGGGCGACGAGGCGGCCGGTGAGCAGGGGGTTGACGGCCATGGGGAGCGTGAGGGGCAGGAACGCCAGGCCGGCGGCCATCGGGGTGAGGTGGCGGGTGTCCTGGAACAGCAGGGTGAGGACGAACAGCGCGCCGGAGAAGGCGAAGGTCGCGACCGTGCCGGCGAGCAGTTCTGGCCAGGTGGCGGCGAGCAGGCCGCCGGGCAGGGCCGGGGCGTGGCTGCGGCGGTCGGCGGCCACCAGCGCGGCCAGCGCGGCCGCCGCGAGCAGCCCCGCGAACGGCGAGCCGCCGATCAGGGCCTCGGCCAGCAGGCCCAGGAACGCGCACGCCACCGCCTGTACCCGCCAGTCGATGCGGCGCGCGCCGCGCGGGGAGTGCACCCGGCGCATGGCCAGGAGGCTGAGCAGGGCGAGTGGCGGGTTGACGAGGAAGACCGCGCGCCAGCCGGACAGGTCCACCAGCAGGCCGCCGAGCAGCGGCCCGGCCGCGAGGGCGCTGCCGGTGAGCGCGGCCCACAGGCCGGTGGCGCGGGCGCGGGCGGCCGGTTCGGGGAACTGCTCGGCGAGCAGCCCGAGCGAGCCGCCCGTGCACAGCGCGCCCGCCACGCCGAGCAGCGCCCGCAACCCGGCCAGTACGCCGAGGTCCGGCGCGGCGGCGCACAGCAGCGAGATCGCCCCGAATCCGGCCACGCCCAGCTTGAACACGCGGGCCGCGCCGTACCGGTCGGCCACGGCGCCGCCGGTGAGGAGGGCGGCGGCGAAGGCGACGGTGTAGGCGTTCACGGCCCACTGCTGGCCGGCGAGCGAGCCGCCGAGCGAGTCCCGCAGGTCGGGCAGCGCGATCGTCAGCACGGTGGTGTCGAGCATCACCAGAAAGTAGGCGAGGGAGAAGCCGAGCATTCGCATGGACCTCAGCCTGCGGAAACGCGGCGTCGCGCGGCAACGGGCGGGGGCTGAGGGGGCGTTCGGGAAAGCCGTATGCTGGCGGCATGGATTTGCGGCAGTTGCGGGGGTTCGTGGCGGTGGCCGGTGCGGGAACCGTCACCGAGGCCGCGAACGCGCTCGGCCTCGCCCCCGCGTCGGTGTCGGAGCAGGTGCGCCGGCTGGAGCGGAGCCTCGGCGTGACACTGTTCGAGCGCACGCCCCGAGGGATGCGGCTGACCGAGCCGGGCGCGGTGCTGCTGGAGCGGGCGCGGGGGCTGCTGGACCACGCCGAGGACGTACGCCGGGCGGTGACGGGCGCGCGGCGCCGGGTGCGGATCGGCGCGCTGGAGATGCTGGCCGCCGCCCTGCTGCCGGCGGTGGTCCGGCGGCTGTCCGGACGCTGTCCCGACCTCGACGTGGACGTGCGCTCGCTGACCCGGCAGGCGCTGCTGACCGAGGTGTCGGGCGGGCGGGTGGACGCCGCGCTGCTGCTGGACGCGGGGCCGCGGGTGGGCGGGCTCGGGTTCGAGCCGCCGGGCGGGCTCGACTTCGCGGACGTGGGCGAGGTGCGGCTGCGGCTGGTCGCGGCCCCGGGCGGCGACACCGAGCCGCTGTTGGTGAGCCCGCGCGACTGCTCGATCCGGCTGGCCTCCGACCGGCTCCTCGACGGCGTGCCGCGCAGGGAGCTGACCGGCATCGCGACCGCCCGCGAGTGGGCCAGGCAGGGGCTCGGCAGCTCGCTGCTGCCGGACTTCGCCGTGGACGCCGACCTGGCCTCCGGCGCGCTCGTCGCCCTCGACCGCGACGGCGGCGGCCCGCCCGCGCTGGCGTTGCGCCTGGTCTGGCTGCGCGGCCGCGAACCGGCCCTGCGCGACGTCCTTTACGCCATGGCCGCCTGACCCGGTGGCAGGCTGGAGGCCGGGGCCCCGGAGGCGCACCCTGCGCATCGATCGCGGCGGCCTCGGGGGCCGCTGAGCCTTCAGCGGGCCGCGCGCCTGAGCCGGTAGAGGACGTGGCGGGCCAGGGGGCTGCCGTCGGGGACGTACGGGTGGTCGAAATCCTCGGCGGGGTCCCTGGTCATGCCGAGGCGTTCCATCACGGCTCGGGAGCGCGCGTTCGTGGCGGCGGTCATGGAGATGATCTCGTCGAGGCCGGCCTCGGCGAAGGCGTACGCGACCGCCCGCCGGGCGGCCTCGGTGGCGTACCCGTGGCCCCAGGCCGGGCGGGTCAGGCGCCAGCCGACCTCCGCGGCGGGCAGGAAGGGCGCGTCGAACGCCTGCCAGGCCAGCCCCGTGAAGCCGATGAAGCGCCCGGTCGCACGTTCCTCCAGGGCCCACAGGCTGTAGCCGCGCTCGTCGAACTGCCTCTCGATCCGGTCGACGAAGGCGTCGCTCTGCTCGCGGGTGAGCGGGGCGGGGAAGTGCTCCATCACCTCGGGGTCGGCGTTCATGGCAGCGAAGGGTTCCCTGTCTTCTTCGCGCCATCTGCGCATGATCAGCCGCTCTGTCTCCATCTGACCCACCCTACGATCTCAGCGCCGCCTCCTGATGCCGGTGACCCGGCGGAGCACATCCCACCAGAACGGCGCGCCGAACAGCACCGCCACGTACGTCAGCAGGAACCCCGGCCAGTGGCTCGGCGTGGTGATCCGGTCCCACCACCCGCCGCCGTTCCAGTGGATGCCGGGCGCGCCCCGCTCCGGGATCGACACGCTGACCAGCGCCTGGCCGAGCATCCTGACCAGCGCCGGCTGGCTGAGCGTCTCGGTGACGCAGCTCATCGGATCCGCACCCGCGCAGCGCGCCCGCAGCTCCTCGTACGCGTCCGGGCCGGCCGTGCTCACCGCCGTCACCGAGGCCCGGAACGCCTGGTCGCGCAGCAGGGTCTTGGCGTACTCGAACCCGTCCATCGTGAACACCAGCGTCACCGCCAGGCCGAGCGCCGCGACCACCCACTTCACGTAGCGCTTGTACAGCATCGACAGCCGCTGCATCTCGCCGTCGAACCAGGTCTCGACGCCCTGGCGGAACCGGTCGAGGTCGCGCTGCGCGGTCTCCCAGACGCCCTTCAGGTGGCCGTACAGGGGGCTGTCGAGGGCCTTGAGCTTGTCCAGGAAGCCCTCGACGCCGCCCGGCTCGGCCGCGGCCAGCTCCATCAGCGCCACCGAGAACCGGCCGGGCGGGATGTCGGCGATGCTGGTGCGGCCGCGCTTGGGATGATCGATCTCCTGAACCCGCTGGTAGAGGCGCTCGACCAGGCCGTCGCCCGCGCTGGGCGGCTCGCCGGGCGCGGGCAGCTCGCCGGGCGCGGGCAGCTCGCCGGGGTCGGACGGCGCGGGCAGCTCGCTGTGGCGCGGCCGCGGGTCGCGCAGGAACGGCAGCCGCGCGAACACGTCCCGCACCTTGGCCGGCAACCACGACCCCGACGCGCCGGCGCCGTCGAGGGTGTCTCTGAGGTAGGCCCACAGGAACTTGCTGCGGATGGCCAGCAGCCGGACGAACGCCTCGTTGAGCCCGCTCACCAGCAGCGACAGCAGCAGAAACGACACCACCAGGCCGAGGGCCAGGTCCACGTAAACGGATAACACCGCGCCTTGATACACCCGGCGCCGGTCGCGATCAACCCCGGGCGGGCGAGAAGCCCGCCCGGCGGTGGATCCGTCATTCGTAGAAGACGCGTTCGACAACCTGCCGGGCGCGGCGGGTCACCCGGCGGTAGTCGTCGAGGAAGTCCTCCGAGCCGTCGGGCGGGTAGCCGAGCGTGCGGGCGACCAGTTTCCGTTCCCTCGCATCGCGCGGGACGCTGTCGCCGGGGCGGCCCTTGACCAGCATGATCGCGTCTCTGATGCGGGAGGCGAAGCGCCACGACTCGGCCAGCACCGCCTCGTCGGCGGGGGCGAGCAGGCCCTCGGCCACGGCCGCGCGCAGGGCGTCGAGCGTACGGGTGGTGCGCAGCGACGGCACCGTGCCCGCGTAGCGGAGCTGCAGCAGCTGGGCCACCCACTCCACGTCGGACAGCCCGCCGGGACCGAGCTTGGTGTGCAGGCCGGGGTCGGCGCCGCGCGGCAGGCGCTCGGCCTCCATGCGGGCCTTGAGCCGCCGGATCTCCCGCACCGCGTCGTCACGCAGCCCGCCCGGCGGATAGCGCAGCTCGTCGATCATCGCCGTGAACTCTGCCCCCAGCCCCGCGTCGCCCGCCGAGAACCTGGCCCGCAGCAGCGCCTGCGCCTCCCACGGCGACGACCAGCGGGAGTAGTAGGCGCGGTAGGAGGCCAGCGTGCGCACCAGCGGGCCCTGCCGGCCCTCCGGCCGCAGGTCGGGGTCGATGATCAGCGGCGGGTCGGGCGCAGGCAGGGACAGCACCCTGCGCAGCTCGTTGGCCACGGCGAACGCGGCATCGGTGGCCTCCCGCTCCTCGACCCCGGGCAGCGGCGAGTGGACGAACATGACGTCGG
>DASUCK010000672.1:0-6198 GCA_036276095.1 Nonomuraea sp.
ATTCACGAGGGAGGATGCGTCGACCCTGGAGATGTCCCAGTCTTCGAGATGTCCAAGAAGGAAGCCAGGGACGCGGGCAAGCCGATGGACGAAGTGGTAGACCACATCGCTGCGGCGTTGAATCCCCAGACCAACGCTCTGACGGAGCCACCGCTACTCAAGAACGGCGTCCGGCAACCGAAGAACATCCCCGGCAATGCCGACGCGGCGAGGAACACACCCGCTGGGACAGTTCTGACACGTACAAGAGACACTGACCTCAAGAAGGCGAACCGGGAGACGTTCGGCGCCGCGGTCACCATAGACGGGGTGAGGTACCCAGACGGGCTCTGCCAGGTCTACTTCCAGTACCCCGGATACAGCTCCTACAAGCAGACTGGCCGGCAATGCGATGAATACCCGTTCGCCAGCACGCGACAGGGCGCGTCCAAGGCCAACGGCCACTACTCCATCCGAGCGGTGGACGGTATCCAGAACCGCAATCACGGGTTTATCTGGCTCAACCAGTTCTATTCACGCAATCGCGTAGTGAACGAGCACGATCCGTTCCTGGTACGCGTGATGCCGGAATAGATATACTACGAAACTGGTCAGCTCGCGGCCGCGAGCTGACCAGCTCTCGTGCCGCCACCCATCCCATCCGAAGAACGAAGAAACATGTCCGGAAACATCTGGGACATCGTCCGAGATAAAGGCCTGGAAGACTACTTCATAAGCATATGGATCGACCACTCTGACGAAGAAGAAGTGGCGCGGAGGCTCGGCGCCGAAGCCATATCTCGCAGCGATTTCTCTTCAGCAATGCAGGGTTACCCCTTCGGCTCCGGGGACGAGCCAGAGGAAACGCTGTGGGTGGGACGCCACGGCCCGCAGTGGACACATGTCCTGCAGATCAGCGGAAACTATGCCGCCTACCCCGCCCTCCACTCCAGCCTAACCAGAGATGGCAGGCGACTGCTGTTCATGTGCGTCACTGAAGTGGAGGGAATCGAAGATCTCGTGCTGGTGGAGAACGCCCAGAGAACAGATGACATTCACGCGTTCAACCACACGCCGGCGCAACCTGATGGCCTGTTCGCGCGCAACATGGCCGGCCTGTCATTCGACGGGCCGCCGGGGACACAGGAGGACGCCTATCTCACGATCATCGGCCGCATTACCGGCACGCCTCTAACCGAGGAATGGTTCGACAGAGGTCATCTCCTGTGCCGCGTTCCCCTTGGCATCTGGTAGACGCAGGCCTGCTGCGGCATCTGACCTCGGCGGAGATCGATCGCTGACCGTCCAGCCGTAC
The DNA here is from genome assembly GCA_036276095.1 of Nonomuraea sp. Lineage (GTDB taxonomy): Bacteria > Actinomycetota > Actinomycetes > Streptosporangiales > Streptosporangiaceae > Nonomuraea. Next base: position 1,295 of record DASUCK010000672.1, read on the forward strand.
CAGCCTGTCTACGAGGGAGAGCGGCCCGGCGCGGCGGAGCGGACGCGTACGGCAGGGCGGGAGGCCGTGCATCAGTCGTGGGCCCAAGCCCAGCGGGAGGTGGGAGGAATGGTTTGACGCCGCGCGTATCGACGAGGCCGCCGCGCGCCGGATCTTTGGCATCCTCACCTGTTTCTCTCGGACGCGGGAGGCCTACGACCGGGAACGTGACTTCATGATCGGTCAGGGCATTCCCGCCTCGTTCCTTCCCGATCCCGAGCCGGGCCGTTTCGCCTCCTCAGGAGGTGCCCGTTAGGGGAACCTCAGCCGGACATCCGGGCGCGCGGCCGCGGAGATCATCGAAGCGCGAAGGACGGCGATGCGGGTCAGCCGTGACAGCCGCAGCAGTGGATGCGACCAGGCCAGATTCACCCGGACAAGGGCCTGCATGTAAGCCGTCAGCACGTCGGCTTCCAGGTCTTCTCGGCCGATCCGCTCGGCAGGGATCGCGTCGGCGAGCGCGGTGATGAGGCGGCGCAGCATCGGGATCGCCATGGTGACGGCGGCCACCATCCAGGCTCCTCGGCGGTCGCGTGCCTCGTTGATCAGGTGCCGCCACACGTGGTCACGGGTGGTGCGGGAGCAGGACGGGTGCAGCAGCATCTCGCGCAGCTCGCTGAGCGGGATCGGCCGGGCCGGAAGCCCGTGCCCGAGCCTGTGCGGCGCCAAAACGCGGACACTGCTGCTGAGCTGGGCGTTTGCCGAGCGATCAGGCTGCTCTGTGGTACTCGTTGATCAGACCTGCGGCGGTCCTTCGACGGTGGATCCGGGAAGTCATGTCGATCACCTTGCTGGGACCGTGCAACGGCGGGCGAAGCGAACGGCCCTGATGCGGGCGATGATGGTTGAAGTGGTGTTCGTACTCGGCCAGGACCTTACGCAGGTGCCGCTCACCATGGACGAGTAGGTGATCGAGGCACTCACGGCGTAGCGTTCCCACGAACCGCTCCGCGAACGCGTTCGCTCGTGGCGACCGGACGGGCGTCTTGATGACTCGCACGCCATTGGCGGTGAACACCTCATCGAACGAGCGGGAGAACTTGCCGTCACGGTCTCGGATGAGAAATTTGAAGGCGTCGGCGCGCTCGTCCAGGTCCATCAGCAGGTTCCGGGCTTGCTGGGTGGTCCAAGCGCCGGTCGGGTTGGAGGTGAGGCCCAGCAGGTGTACGCGGCGTGTCTCGATCTCCATGACGAAGAAGACGCACAGGCGTTTGAGGAACACGGTGTCGATGTGCAGGAAGTCGCAGGCCAGGATGCCGGAGGTTTGGGAGGTGAGGAACTGTCGCCAGGTCGGTGAGGTCTGGCGTGGCGCTGGGCCGAGGTCGGCCGTGGTGAGGATACGGCGGATGGTGCCCTCCCCGATCCGATGGCCGAGGCCGAGCAGTTCGCCCTGGATCCGCCGGTACCCCCATCGTGGATTCTCGCTGGCCAGCCGGATGACCAGCTCACGCAGTTCGTCCGGGATCGGCGGACGCCCGGTCGCGTTCGGGTAGGTCCAGCGTTGACTGACCAGCTGTCGGTGCCAGGCCAATAAGGTGCCCGGCGTCACGATCCGATGGAGACGTAGCTGCGTGGGCAGTAGTCGCGCCATTGCGGCCAGCATCGGTCGGCCCAGTCTGGTCGTGGCCGGGAGACCTGACGACGCAGGACGGTGACCTCATGACGCAGCACCAAGATCTCCACGTCCCTGGAGGTGTCGTCCCGCGCGAGAAGCGTCAACCAGCCGAACAACCGGACCATCAGCAGATCCAGCGGGCGTAGAAACACGAGTGCCGAGGATAGAAGGCCAGGCCAGATGCCATGGACGAGTTTTGGCACGGCACAGGTCTCCACGATGCTCCGGCACAGCTCGACGAACCTCACCGAGAACACCTACACGACGGTGCTGCCCGAACTGGCGCATGATGCCGCCGAGGCGAGCGCGGCGATCGTCCCGCGTGGGGTGTCCCATACTGGCGGTCTCCCCTCGGTCTCCCAAGGGCGTTCTGGTGGCCCTTCGGATTCCGGGGGAGAGATAAAGCTCCTGGTCAAAGGGGCTAAGAAAGGTAGGGCGCCCGGGGCTCGAACCCGGAACCTACGGATTAAAAGTCCGCAGCTCTGCCAATTGAGCTAACGCCCCCATGTACTGCAAGGGTACAGAGACTACCGCCCGGTACGCGACGTGGTTCTCGCTCCCACACACTAACGGATGGAGGCTGCCGAGGTTCCCCCGTCGGACGAGGACACGGCCCAGCTCAGGGCCCGGACAGCAGCCCGAACCCGGAGACGGCGTCAGCGGTACGCGGAGAGGCCGGTGAGGGCTTCGCCGAGGACCAGGGTGTGGATCTCCTGCGTTCCTTCGTACGTCAGCACGCTCTCCAGGTTGTTCATGTGCCTGATCACCGGATATTCGAGCGTGATCCCGTTGCCGCCCAGGATCGATCGGGCTTGGCGGGCGATGTCGAGTGCGGCCCGTACGTTCGCGAGCTTTCCGAAGCTGACCTGGCGGGGTTCCAGCCGCCCGGCGTCCTTCAGTTCTCCGAGGTGCAGCGCGGTGAGACCGGCCTGGGCGAGGCCGACGTACATCCAGGCCAGTTTCTCCTGGGTCAGCTGGAACGCCCCGATCGGCCGGTCGAACTGGATACGGGTCTTGGCGTATTCGACGGCGGTCTCCAGGCAGGCGCGGGCGGCGCCCACAACGCCCCAGACGATCCCGAACCGGGCCTCGGAGAGGCATGACAGCGGCCCTTTCAAGCCGGTGACGCCGGGCAGGACGGCGGACGCGGGCAGGCGTACGTCGTCGAAATAGAGGGAGGAGGTCACCGAGGCCCTCAGGGACAGCTTCTTGTGGATCTCAGGGGCGGAGAAGCCGGGCGTGGTGGTGGGGACGACGAAGCCGCGGATGCCCTCGTCGGTCTGCGCCCAGACGACCGCTACGTCCGCGATCGAGCCGTTCGTGATCCACATCTTCGAGCCGTTGAGTATCCAGTCTGATCCGTCCTTCTTCGCGTACGTGCGCATGCTGCCGGGATCGGAGCCGTAGTCGGGTTCGGTCAGGCCGAAGCAGCCGATCGCCTCGCCGGCCGACATCCGGGGCAACCACTCCTGTTTCTGCTCGTCGGAGCCGTATCGCCAGATGGGGAACATCGCCAGCGATCCCTGGACGGACACGAACGAGCGCAACCCCGAGTCGCCCGCCTCCAGCTCGCGGCACGCCACCCCGTACGAGACCGCGTCGGTGCCGGCGCAGCCGTACCCCTCCAGGTGCATGCCGAGCAGGCCGAGCGAGCCGAGCGCGGGCGCGAGGTCGCGGGCGGGGAAGACGCCTTCCTCGAACCAGTCGCCGACGTGCGGGAGGACGCGGTCGGAGACGAAGGATCTGACCGTGTCGCGGATCAGCCGCTGGTCGGCGGTGAGCCGGTCGTCCAGGCGCAGGAGGTCGTCCATCATGGGTCCCTTCGTCGCATAGGGGGCTACCAGGGTTCTACCAGGGGGAATCCTGATGTGCTAATACCGGCCCCAGGGGCAGTCTTGAGACATGAGCGAATACCACGAGCACAACGTCAAGAAGCTGCGCCGTACGGACAAGGGCCGGATCGTCGCGGGCGTCTGCTCCGGCATCGGCGAGTACGTCGGCATCGACGCGAACCTGATCCGCATCGCGCTCGCCATCGCGACGCTGTTCGGCGGCCTGGGCGTCGGTGTGTACGCGATCGGCTGGCTCCTCATGCCGGATGAGCACAGCGACACCTCGATCGTCCAGGACCTGATCAGCAAGCAGCAGCAGAAAAGGACGACTACCGACTGGAGCGGCGAGCACAAGCCCCAGCCGTGATCAGGCGGGCGCCCGGGCGCCCATCCGGGCGGTCTTGTCACCCCGGGACTCGGTCCAGATCAGGGCGAGCACGGCGGCGCAGATGACCCCGGCCACGCCGGACAGCGCGACCACCGGCTCAGGCCCGAGTCTTTCCGCCGCGAACCCGCCGGCGAGGATCCCGATCCCCTGCACGGCCATCAGCCCCGCCTGTACGATCCCGAACGCCTGGGCGCGGCGCTCGGCCGGCACGGTCTGGACGAAGGCGGCATTGGCCGCGAGCTGGTAGGCCCCGCCGATCCCCGACAGAACCCACGCCGCCAGCACCACGGCCAGCGGCGGTCGCAGCGCGGTCACCACCAGGGGAGCGCAGCTCAGCATGGCCATCCACCCCATGAGCCGCAGCCGCCGAGCCGGTGACACGAACCGGCTGAACAGGAACGCCCCCACCACCGTGCCGGTCGGCATCGCGGCCATCAACAGCCCGGTGATCACGGGAACCGGCAGCGTGCCGGTGTCGAGCCGGGCCGCGTAGGGGGCGGCGATGCCCTCGGGGAGCACGTAGAAGCCGCAGAGCCAGGCGAACAGGACGAGCGTCCGCAGCTTTCTCGACCCGAAGACGAGCCTGGCGCCACCCCACGTCATGGTCCACATGGACGGCTTGGAGCCGTCGTCGCCGCTCGCGGCCCGGCGGCGGCGTACGCCTGAGGCCAGGATCAGCGCCGAGCCGAGGAACGACGCCGCGTCGAGGGCGAGGGCGCGGTAGGGGCCCATCGTGGCGATCACGGCCCCGCCGGCCGCGAAACCGAGCATCTGCACGGCCTGGTTCGTCATGTTCTGGAGGGCCGAGCCGATGACGTACCGGTCGCCGTCGAGGATCTCGGGCAGCAGCGCCGCGCGGGCGGCCGAGAACGGCGCGCTGAGCAGCACCACCAGGAACACCAGCGAGCACAACGCCCAGAACGGCACCCCCGGCACCGCCATCACCGCCACCAGCACGGCCCTGGCGAGATCGCAGGTGATCATGACACCACGCCGGGCGAACCGGTCGGCCAGTCCGGCCAGCAGCGGC
>DASUCK010000673.1:0-5959 GCA_036276095.1 Nonomuraea sp.
CCGGCCGCAGCTCGACGATCACGGCACGCAGCTCGGAGAGCGCCTCACCGGCCAGGCTCTGGACGCGTTGCAGCTCGACGGCCGCCTGGTCGGGGGCCCGCTGGAGCATCGCGCCGGCCGCCTGGGCGCTCAGCCGCAGCGAGAAGAGCTTCTGCGTGACGGCGTCGTGCAGCTCCCTGGCCATCCGGTTGCGCTCCTCCAGCATGGCCAGCTCGCGGCCGCGTTCGTAGAGCCGGGCGTTGGTGAGGGCGATCGCGGCGTGCGCGGCGAACAGCGTGAGCAGCTCCTGGTCGGCCCGGGTGAAGCCGCCGGGTGTGCGCTTGTTGGCCAGGAAGATGATGCCGAGCACCCGCTCGGCGTCGCGGATGGGGACGCCGAGGAAGTCTCTCATGACCGGATGGGCCTTCGGCCAGTATTCGAACCTCGGGTCCTTCGTCAGGTCGGGCAGCCGCACGGGAGCGCCCTCGCGCAGCATCGCGCCGAGCATGCCGTGCTGGCGCGGCAGTGGCCCGATGGCCTCCCACTGCTTGTCGGTGATGCCCTCGGCGACGAACTCGGCGAACGACCCGTCGCCGTCCGGCACGCCCAGAGCGGCGTAGCGGGCGTCCAGCAGGCGTTGCGCGGATCGTACGATGACCTGCAGCACCTCGCGGACCGACAGGTGGCGGGTGACCGCGAGCACGGCGGAGCTCACCGCGTGCAGGATCTCGTCTCGGTCGGCCGTCACGGCATCCACTCTAGGGTCCTAGGACGATGTGCCCAGTCCGTACCGGCCCTCAGCCCGATGCCCGGCGGGCGCCGCGTTCCTAACGTCGAGGCCATGACGACGAAAACCGCACTGATCACCGGCGCCTCCCGCGGACTCGGCCTGGCCCTCGCCCGTACGCTGGCCGGCGCCGGCTGGAACCTCGTGCTCACCGCCCGTGGCGCGGCCGACCTGGAGCGGGTCGCGGCCGAGCTGGGCGCGACCGCGATCCCCGGTGACGTGGCCGACCCCGCGCACGTCGCGCGGCTGGCCGGCGCGGTGCCGGCCCTCGACCTGCTGGTCAACAACGCCGGCGACCTGGGGGTGACGCCGTTGCCGCCGCTGGCGGCGTACCCGCTGGAGGCGTTCAGGGCGCTGCTGGAGACGAACGTGACCGCGCCGCTCGCGCTCGTCCAGGCCACGCTGCCGGCCCTGCGGTCCGCCCAGGGCTCGATCGTGAACGTCACCTCCGACGCCGCCACCGGCGCGTACGAGGGCTGGGGCGGCTACGGCGCCGGCAAGGCCGCCCTGGAGCAGCTGTCGAACGTGCTGGCCGCCGAGGAGCCCGGCGTCCGCGTCTGGTGGGTCGACCCCGGCGAGATGAACACCCGCATGCTGGCCGACGCCGTGGGCGCCGAGGAGGCCGCGGCCGCCGCCGACCCGGCGAAGGCGGCCGCGGCGCTGCACGGCCTGATCGCCTCCCGCCCGGCCAGCGGAAGAGTGAGCCTGCGATGACGCCGGCACTCGACTTCGTCCTGCCGCCCGGCCTGTCGGCTCACGAGCCCCCCGAGGCGCGGGGGATGGCCAGGGACGCGGTCCGCCTGATGGTCTCGCGTGGGGACGCCGCGCCCGAGCACCACCTGTTCGCCGACCTGCCCGGCCTGATCGACCCGGGCGACCTGATCGTGGTCAACAACTCGGCGACGCTGCCCGCGGCGGTCCGGCTGGACCGGCTGGCGGTGCACTTCTCCACCGCGCGGGAGGACGGCACGTGGCTGGTGGAGCTGCGGCGGCGGACCCCGCGGGCGTCGGAGCCGTACGGCGGGGGCGAGCCCGGCGAGTGGCTGCCGCTGCCCGGCCGGGCCACGCTGCGCCTCGTCGAACGGGAGACGCCCCGGCTGTGGCGGGCGCGGCTGGACCGCGACGTGGAGGCGTACCTGCGGGCGTACGGGGTGCCGATCCGCTACTCGTACGTGGACCGGGACTGGCCGATCGAGTCCTACCAGACGGTGTTCGCGACCGTGCCGGGCAGCGCGGAGATGCCGAGCGCGGCGCGGCCGTTCACCCCCGGCCTGGTGACGGCGCTGGTGGCGCGCGGGGTCGGGATCGCGCCGATCACGTTGCACACCGGGGTCGCCTCGCCGGAGAAGGACGAGCCGCCGTACGCCGAGCGGTACGCGGTGCCGGCCGCCACCGCGCGGCTGGTCAACCTGGCCGCGGAGAGCGGCAACCGGGTGATCGCGGCGGGCACGACCGTCGTAAGGGCTCTGGAGACGGCCGCGGACGCGCGCGGCCGGGTGAGCGCGGCGGCGGGCTGGACCCGGCACGTCGTCACGCCAGACAGCGGCGTGCGGGCCGTCACGGGCCTGATCACCGGCCTGCACGAGCCGCGTTCCAGCCACCTGCTGATGCTGACCGCGATCGCCGGCGAGCCGACGCTGGCCCGCGCGTACGAGGAGGCGCTCCGCAAGGGATACCTGTGGCACGAGTTCGGCGACACACACCTGATCCTGAAGAAATAGCCTTTACTTGGATTTTGCCGATGTGATAGGAACAGCCGACATTTACGGGGGGCTGGCTCACCGCGTCCCCGTGTTCCTTTCTCACCGGAGACGTTGAATGCGCAACTCCCTTGTCAAGGGCTCCACACTCGCCTTGCTGGCCGGCGCCCTGCTCATCCCGGCCGTCCCCGCGTCCGCGACCGCCGCCACGGCCGCCTCGGCGGCGGCGGATCCGTACTCGGCCTTCACCGTCTCGGTGAAGGCGCCCGCCAAGGCCAAGCCCGGAAGCAAGATCAAGTACACGATCGTGGCCACCAACAAGGGCCCCCACTACGCGGACTCCTGGTTCATCGGCGGCGAGTTCCCCAAGGGCGTCGACGTGAAGAACATCCGCTACCGGGCCAACCACGCGATACTGCAGTGCGGGCTCGTCTCGGCCCGCGCGTTCTACTGCCCGCCGACCCAGATCATCAAGGTGGGCGACTCGGTCTCCATCACCTTCTACGCCCAGCTGAAGAAGAACGCCAAGGGCACGCAGAAGGCCACGCTCGGCATCGTCTCGTACAACGTCGACCAGGGCATGGAGAACATGAGCAAGGAGGAGCTGGACCGGCTCGGCACCCCCGGTTTCGGCTTCGCCAAGAGCGTCAAGACCAAGGTCGGCCGCTGACCTTCCGCCCGGCCCGAAGAGCGCACCTGCTGCGCGAGCACCGGGCCGGGCGCAGTACCGTGGCTGGATGTGGACCAGCGCACCCTCCTGATCACCCTGACCGGCCCCGACCGGCCCGGCGTCACCTCGCGCCTCTTCTCCGTCCTGTCCGGCTTCCCGGTGACGGTCGCCGACATCGAGCAGGTCGTCATCCGCGGCCGGCTCACGCTCGGCGTGCTGGTCGCGTACGCGGGCGGCCCCTCGACCGGCACCGGCACCACCCTCGGCGCCATGTGGACCGCCGTCGAGCGGGTCGCGGAAGACCTCGGCATGGAGGTCGAGCTCTCCACCGGATCCCAGACCAAGGAGAAGCGCCGCCGCGGCCGCCTGTCGGTCAGCGTGCTCGGCGCCACCCTCCAACCCGCCGCGATCGCGGGCATCGCCGGCCGCATCGCCGCCGCCGGCGCCAACATCGACCGCATCGAACGCCTCGCCCAATGGCCCGTCACCTGCATCGAGCTGTCCGTCTCCGGCGCCAACCCCGACGCGCTGCGGATCGAGCTGGCCGCCGAGGCGGCCGCCCAGGAAGTCGACGTGGCCGTGCAGCGCACGGGCCTGTCCCGGCGAGCCAAGCGGCTGATCGTCATGGACGTCGACTCCACGCTCATCCAGGGCGAGGTCATCGAGCTGCTGGCCGCCCACGCCGGCTGCCTCGACGAGGTCGCCCAGGTCACCGAGCAGGCCATGCGCGGCGAGCTCGACTTCGCCGAGTCGCTGCGCAAGCGGGTGGCGCTGCTCGAAGGGCTGCCCGCCGAGGTGTTCGAGGAGGTGCGCAAGCAGGTCGTGCTCACCCCCGGCGCCCGTACGCTGGTGCGCACGCTCAAGCGCCTCGACTACCGCTTCGCCATCGTCAGCGGCGGCTTCACCCAGATCACCGACGGCCTGGTCGACGAGCTCGGCATCGACTACTCGGCGGCGAACGTCCTCGAAGTCGTCGACGGACGCCTGACCGGCCGCGTCGTCGGCGACATCGTCGACCGCCCGGGCAAGGCGCGGGCGCTGGAGCGCTTCGCCAGCGAGGCCGGCCTGCCCATCTCCCAGACCGTGGCCATCGGCGACGGCGCCAACGACCTCGACATGATCGCCGCCGCCGGGCTGGGCATCGCGTTCAACGCCAAGCCGGTCGTCCGCCAGGCCGCCGACACCGCGGTCAACACGCCCTACCTCGACTCGATCCTCTACCTGCTGGGCATCTCACGCGACGAGGTGGAAGCCGCCGACGCCGAGGACGGCGCCCTGGCCGCGAACTAGCCGCTAGTCGCCTTCCTTCGGATCCCAGCGCGCGACCAGGCGGCCCTCGCCCGGGTGCAACTCCGCCCACCCCGACTCCACCCCGATCACCGCGAACGCCCCCGGCCGGAACGCGTAGTCGCCGCCCGCCAGTCCCAGGGCCAGCTCGTGCACGCCCGGGTTGTGCCCGCACAACACCACCGTGCCCAGACCGGGGTCGGCCCGGCGGAGCAGTTCCAGCAGCTCCTCGGGGTAGGCCTCGTAGATGTCGCGCTCGTAGCTGGTCTCCACCTCGGGGAAGGCGAGCTCGGCGGTGCGCCTCGTCCTGACCGAAGGGGAGCACAGCACCAGATCCGGCCGCAGCCCCGCGGCCCTGATCTCGTCGCCGGCCCGCCTGGCGTCCCGCTCCCCGCGGTCGGTCAACGGCCGGTCCCGGTCGGCCAGCCCCGCGACGTGAACGGCCTTCGCATGCCTCAACACGATCAACGTACGCACCGGATCACCCCTTCGAGGCCCAGGTGGCCAGCGCGACGAGCACCACGAGGATGACGAGCATGGCCAGCAGAATGAGGCCCAACGTCTTGCCGCCGCTGGGCTGCTTGTCATCATTCACGCGCCCAGTTTCCCACCACCAGCCCCGGACGCGCGGACGCCCGCTCCACCGCGGGTGGAGCGGGCGCCTCGTCGCAGGAATCCTCATCCCAGCAGGCCGGCTACCCGGCACGTGGGCTTTCCCGCAGGCCGGCTACCCGGTAGGTGGGCTTCCGGCAGCCGGGCTACGACGCGACCGGCTCGTGCTCCCGGTCGTTGTTGTTCGATGCCGGCTCGCTGGTCGCCGACCGCCGCTTCGACACCACGATGGCGCCGACCACCACGGCCACGGCCACCACCGTGATGCCGATCCGCAGGGCGGGGTTGCCCGCGTACAGCACCACCGCCGGCGCGACCAGCAGCGCCACCAGGTTCATCACCTTGATGAGCGGGTTGATCGCCGGCCCGGCCGTGTCCTTGAACGGGTCGCCGACGGTGTCGCCGATGACCGTTGCCGAGTGCGCCTCGGAGCCCTTGCCGCCGTGGTGACCGTCCTCGACCAGCTTCTTGGCGTTGTCCCAGGCGCCGCCGGAGTTGGCCAGGAAGACGGCCATGAGCGTGCCGGCCGCGATCGCGCCCGCGAGGAACGCGCCCAGCGGGGCGTACCCGAGGGCGAAGCCGACCGCGATCGGCGTCATGACCGCCAGCAGGCCGGGCGTGGCCAGCTCGCGGAGCGAGTCGCGGGTGCAGATGTCGACCACGCGGCCGTACTCGGGCTTCTCGGAGCCGTCCATGATGCCGGGCTTGCTGCGGAACTGGTCGCGCACCTCGAAGACGACCCGCATCGCGGCCCGCCCCACGGCCATGATCGCCAGGCCGGAGAACAGGAACACGACCGACGCGCCGATGATGAGGCCGAACAGCAGGTTCGGCTGCTCGATGGACAGCGAGAACGTGTCCTTGCTGATCCCCGCGTCCTCGAGCGCGCGCTCCACCGCCGTGCGGAAGGAGCCGAACAGCGCG
>DASUCK010000674.1:0-2083 GCA_036276095.1 Nonomuraea sp.
CCTGGGGCTGCGGAACTGCACGCTGCCCGAGACAGGCTGGGGTCTGATCGTCCTGGAGAAGGCCCGACCTCAAGGGACGAAGCGCTGGACCAACTCCGGCGAGACCCACGAGGTGCGCAGCCTCAAGCATCGCGCGGACAAGGAGACACGAGAGATTCCGATCCCGCCTGTCCTGGTCGCCATGCTGCGCGAGCACATCGACACGTACGGCACCGCCGAGGACGGCAGGATCTTCCGAACCAGCACGGGCGGCTCCTACTCCAGCTCGGCGCACTCCTACGTCTGGCAGAAAGCCCGCGAACTCGCGCTCACCCCGGATCAGCTCGCCTCGTCACTGGCGGCCAGGCCGTACGACCTGCGCCACGCGGCTGTCTCGCTCTGGCTGAACGCAGGCGTCCCGGCCGTCGAAGTCGCCAAGCGCGCCGGTCACAGCGTCGACGTCCTCTTGAGGGTCTACGCCAAGTGCTTGGACGGGCAGCAAGAGCAGATCAACGGCAAGATCAACGACGCTTGGAACGAATAGCGCAGGTCTACCTGTCTCGGCCCGGCGCGACCGAGGCAATGACGTTTAATTCCGCCCGTCATGCCGCGTCGCTCCCGCCAGGGTTCGTGACGTTGCGTCACCCTTGCATGCACGGGCAGCGAGAGGAGGACCATGACCAGTGATCAGAACCGATCGGCCACGTCTCCTGAAGAACCACGTTCGGTGCGGCGGCCACCCTACGGCCTGCCGCTTCGGGAGCGTCCCTGGCCCCTCGCCGCATCCGACACGCTCAGCTGGAGACGGTACTCGAGCCCGGTCCCGCCGGAACGAACCCCTCTTCGAGGCTGGGATCGCTTGACGCGTCCAGTGCTCGTAGTTGGCGTCCTGGCCTGCGTCGGCGCTGGCATTTGGTCGGCTTCCTGGGGCTCCACTGGCTCCAGTGGCTCCGCGCCTCGAACGGTGGTCGTCTCGATGCCGACGTCTCGCCCGCTCACGTCCGAGCGGCCGGTGGTGCCCGTCTCGCCATCGACGTCGGCGTCTGCGCCTGGGACGCCGCCACCCTCGATGAAGTCCAAGGCGACCAAGAGCAAGGCGAACTCGTCGCGGAAGCGCCGTCGACCAGTGGCTTCCGCCGTACCGCGGCCGGCGCAGCGCCGTGACTACGTCCAGGCCCCTCGCGCGAACTCCACGCCGCGTGTTGATCGTGCGGAAGAGCCCAGGCGTCTTGACAGGGAAGGCCAGGGCAAGAGGCGAGGGGTATCCCTGCTCGGTACCAGGTGCGATGAGATGTTTCCCCCTTCCCGTCCAGAGAACCGCATCCGTAACCGTGCATGCCACCTGATCTTGGGATAGTGCCACGTAGGTGGGAGACTCGGAAGCGTGAGTCGGATGTCCCGGGCCCGGGTTCCGCCTACGAAATCCATCACCTCTGCACCCGCCTGTTCTGCGCCTTCATCCCGCCCATGACCCGTTGGGGATGCTGTAGAAGGTACGAGTCGCCGTCCACCATTCCTGGTCGGCGAAGCGCCCCGTGATTCGGCCCATCATGCAAAAGAAGAGATGTACGTTCCGGTGAAGGCCGCTCCTGCCGAGTTCCAGTCCTGCTGTATAGGGCCGGTAGCCGGGGAGGTCCATGTCGCCGCCTTCCTCAAAAGGCGGGGTGACATCACCGAGCTGTTCTCCGCCGTAGTTCAGATACAGCGGCTCAAGCCCTTCGCCCACTTCTCCCGTGAAGTGAACCTCGAAGACTCGTCGCTTTCCAAGGTTGCGGATCGCGGGATGGAACGACCACATGCCAAAGACGAAGATGTGTGTCCAGCCGGGCGCGTGCGGGCCCATTGAACCGCCCCGGCTTTGATGGAGACCTCAGCGGTTGATTGCTAGGGCTTCGTTGGGGTGGTGTTGAGCGTAGTAGATCGCCTCGAACTCCTCGGGCGGGAGGTGTCCGATGGCTGAGTCCAGGCGGGTGGTGTTGAACCAGGCCACCCATTCGGCGGTGGCCAGTTCCACGTCGGCCAGGCTGCGCCACGGGCCGCGGGGTTTGATCAGCTCGGTCTTGTAGAGGCCGATCTGCGATTCCATCAGGGCGTTGTCGAGCGC
>DASUCK010000675.1:0-6351 GCA_036276095.1 Nonomuraea sp.
GACTTCAGCGCGTCTCTGGCCCCCGGCATCATCCGCCCCTCCTTGGCCAGCCGCCCCCGCCGGTCGGCGAACGCCGCCGCGAGCGCGGACAGGAACGCGGGCAGGTCGTCGTCCTCGGCCCGCACGCCGTTGACCGCGAGCGTCTCGAAGACGATCTCGGAGTCGGGGCGGCCCAGCGGCGGCACGAGCTTGACCAGCGGCCGCCCGGTGACGGCGCGGAACGCCTCGGCGTAGGCGTCCCTGGTCACGATCGTGACGTCGACCAGCGTGAGATCGACGTTCCACAGCACAAGACGGTTGATGGCGGCCTCCTGAAGGGACCCTCCTGAACAAACACTGCACAGCGTAAGGGGGCAGCGCCCGCCCGCGCTCGCCGCCAGAACCGATTGTGCCGGAATCAGGCGTGGTCGAGCGCCTCGGCCAGGGTGTCGACCACCGGCAGGCCGGTGCTCTCCAACTCGGCCCTGGTGGTCATGCCGCCGGTGTAGAGGACGGCCCTGGCGCCGACGTGCCTGGCCGCGAGCCCGTCGTCGACGCTGTCGCCGATCACCAGGATCTCGGCCGGGTCGACGCCGACGGCCTTGATGTGGGCGGTCATGTGGGCCGCCTTCTCGCCGCCGGTGGCCCCGACCAGGCCGTCGATCCTGGTGAAGTGGGCGCTGATGCCGAACGAGCCCACCTTGGGCACCAGGTGGGCGTGGGGGGCCATCGAGCAGAGCGACTGCGTGCCCGTCCAGCCGGCCAGCGCCGGCGCGGCGTCGGCGGCCAGGCCGCAGGCGTCGCTGAGCCGGTAGTAGTGCTCGTGGAACCCGTCGTCCAGCAGCTCCCACTCGCCGTCGGCGAGCGGGCGGCCGAGCAGGCGCTCGTAGGCGACCCAGATGGGCCGCGTGTAGACGGCGCGGAAGCCGTCGGCGGTCAGCGGAGGCAGCGCGTACGGCTTGAAGACCTCGTTGGTGGCCCCGACCACGGCGTCGATGTCGTGGAAAAGAGTGCCGTTCCAATCCCACACAATGTGCTTTGTCATGTCGCTACCAGCTTATGGGGCGGGCATGACAGTTCCGGGAACCGGCCGATGGCCTCGGCGACGCGGGCGGTCATGCGGACCGCAGCAGGTCGGGGATCTCCTGCGTGGCGTACCACATGAGCTCGTGGGCCTCGGCGCCGTCCACGGTGAAGCGGGCGTCGTCGTCGCCCGCGTCGGAGGCGGGCAGCACCGCGACGGCCGCCTGGATGTCGGGCCCGGCCTGCGGGTCGTCGACGTGCACCGAGGCCACCTCGGCCAGCCGGATCGGCTCGCAGATGCGGACGCGGGCGCGTTCCTCCAGGTCGGCGCCCATGGAGACGGCCCGGCCCGGCACCTCGGCGGCGACCACCACGCGGCGCGGCGGGGCGGCGACGCCGTCGGCGGCCAGCATCCGCAGCGAGGCGCGAGCCGCCTCGGTCAGCGCCACGTACTCCAGCTCCTCGGTGTCTCCGGAGGCGTACCACTCGGTCAGCGCGGGGGTCACCGCGTAGCCGGTCAGCGGGGCGGGGCCAAGCTCCCCGGCCTCGACCGCCGCGGCCAGGGCCGGGAGCGTGCACGGCAGATAGACGCGCATGACGAACCTTTCGTGCTGGGTGGCCGAGCGCGGCTCGGCGTGCCTCGACGGGTCTTCGGTGCGCCGCGGATCCATCTCGGCGTGCAGGGCACCTATCATGCCCGCCGCAGCGCGAGGCGGAGCAGAGACTCGAGCGCGGAGATGGTCGTGTCCGGGTCGCGGTGGTGGATGCCGGTGATGCCGAGCGCGCGGGCGGCCAGGATGTTGGCCTCGATGTCGTCGATGAAGACGCACTCCTCGCCCGGCAGCCCGATCCGGTCGAGCGCGTGGTGGAAGATGCGCGGCTCGGGCTTGCGCATGCCGACCTCGCCGGAGATCACCACCGCGTCGAAGAGCTCGGCGAAGTCGTCCCGCGGGTATTCGTTGGACCAGGAGTTGGACACCAGGCACGTCCTGATGCCGTGCTCGCGGACCGTGCGCAGCATGGCGTACATCGGCTCGACGCGTTCGAACCCGGCGAACATCCGCGCGAGCAGCCCCTCGGCCACCGGCGGCACGCCGTCGAGGGTGCGCAGGCGGGCGGCCAGGTCGCGCTCGAAGGCGGGGCCGTCGAGCTCGCCGCGTTCGAGCGCATGAACGGTGTTCTCGACGGTGCTCTCCACCGCGTTCCCGACCGCGTTCCCGACCGCTTTCCCCACGGTGCCGTCACCGGCGGTGCCGAGGTAGGCGTGGTCGATCAGCTCGCGCATCACCCGGCGGTAGTGCTCGGCGTCGATCCGGTCGGCCTCGATCCACGTGGCGATGGCGTCGGAGAGCCGAGTCGTGAGCACTCCGCCCCAGTCGATCAGCACACCTGCGACCACACACACCTCCCGGGCTGGAATCAGGTTCCAGGGTAAGGCGTCCGCGGCGCGGCCCCGGTGACCGGTGTGTCAGACCTTGTCCAGGCCGAGAAGGGGGAGGCAGCCGGCCAGGCCGTGGATCTCGAAGCCGGGCGGCTCCGTCCAGTCCTCGGCGGCCAGGCGGAAGCGGCGGGTCACGACCGGCTCGCCCCTGCGGGGGTGGATCGTCACGCCGTCGTCGCGGTAGCCGAGCTTGCGCGTGACCGCCAGCGACGCCGGGTTGTCCTCGAACGCCTCCGTCACCGCGTACCGGGCGCCGAGGCCGGCGAAGGCGAGGTGCAGGACGGCCCTGCGCATCTCCGTGCCGATGCCGCGGCCCTGGAAGCGGCGGCCCACCCAGGAGCCGGTGCTGACCTCGCGGGTCACCGGGAACGCCTTGCCCATGACGCCCTGGGTGCCGACGACCCGGCCCTCGTGCACGGCGACGAGGTTCAGCGACCAGTCGTCCGGGGCGAGGGCGCCCCACGCGCGGAAGTGGAACTGGATCGTGCTCCTGGCCCGGGCCGCCGGCTCGGCGTCGGTCCAGGGAAAGAAGAACGGCATGTCGCCCTCGTCGTGGACGCCCTCGGCGGCGCGGGCGCCGAGCTCGTCGAGGTCGTGGAGCGACGGCATGCGCACCACCAGGCGCGGGGTCGTGACGGAAAGATCGAGGAACGGCCAGTTACGCATGCTGCCACATGGTCCCAGGGCCGCCGGCCAATCGCGACCCAATTTCCGAAATGCCGTATTTAGCGGCTTTCATTAGTGCGGCGGGCTTTTGCTTGGCAAAACCTCCCATTGGAGGTGCATTTTCGGCGATCCGGGTAGGCGTCGATATATGAGCACAAAGGTACGGGGAATTGCCGCTCTGGTCGTCGGCTGCGGCCTGCCGTTCCTGGCAGGGGGCCTGCCCGCCGGAGCGGAGGCGGAGGCGGAGACGGAGACGGAAGCGGTCGTGCTGCGGCCGGGCGACCGCGGCGAGAGCGTCAGGACGCTGCAGAAGCAGCTGCACCACCGCGGCTACTACTACGGCAAGATCAACGGCGTGTACGACGACCAGACCCGGTTCGCCGTCTGGGCGCTGCAGAAGAACCGCGGCATGACCCCGAGGGGCGAGGTCGGGGCGGAGATCTGGAAGGCGCTCGACCGCCCGGCCCGCGCCCGCCCCCTGGTGCCGAACGGCGGCGCGGACCGCGTCGAGATCGACCTGCGCGACCAGCTCCTCACCGTCTACCGCCACCGCCGTCCCGTGCTGATCTCACACATCTCCTCGGGCGCCGAGGTGCGGTATTGCCACAACGGCCACTGCGGCAACGCGATCACCCCGGTGGGCGACTTCCGCGTCGCCCGCAGGGCGCCCGGCTGGACGACCGGGCGCCTCGGCTCGATGTTCAACTCCCTCTACTTCGTCGGCGGCATCGCCATGCACGGGTCCACGAAGGTGCCCCTGCACCCGGCCTCGCACGGCTGCGTACGCCTTCCGATGACGGTCTCCAAGCGGCTGTTCGAAATCGTCGACATCGGGGACCCCGTGTACGTGAGAGGTGCGTACAAACCGCCGCGTAATATTCATAAGAAGCATTCCGGAAATCGGGGTCGCGGCAATTCACCCGGCTCCGATTCCCGTGCCCGGTGATCAACCGGCCGTCCCTCCTCCGGCTCCCGCCCGCGCCAGGCGCGGCACGCTCGATCCGGCCCTCATCATGCCGTCCTTGACCAGCCGCAGCGGCGAGGCGTTCGGCTTCGGCGGCGGCCCGCCGTGCCCGTCCCCGGAGGTCGAGGCGAGCCGCAGCGCCAGCGCCGGACACATCTCGACGGCCCGCCGCGCCTCCTTGACCATGAACCCGGGGACGTTCCTGAACGACGGGAACCCGTAGTCGTCCAGGTCCACGAACTCCGGCAGCAGGTGCGCGCACAACCCGTGCCCCTGGCAGCGCGACCAGTCCACCTCCAGACGGTACTCGGGCGGAGCCTCCCGCTCGGGCATCGGCAGCACGCCGCGCACCGGCCGCCCGCACCCGCCGTGCTCCAGGTGCAGCGCGATCTCGGCCTCGAACGCGTCCAGAGCCGAGAGCACGAACTTGGCCGTGCCGTCCGGGTGGAAGCACGCGCCGCGCCGCTCGACCACGCGGACGGCCCGGCGTACCCCGTCGACCGACCCGGTGCCCTCGACCAGCGCGCAGATGGCCCTGGCCACGTCCGGCAGGCCGAGCCGGCACGGGCCGCACTGGCCCGCCGACTCCGACGCCAGATAGGAGGCGACCCTGGCCGCCTCCCCCAGCGCGCACGTGGACGAGCCCAGCGGCACGACGATCCCGGCCCCCAGCGTGGCCCCGGCCGCCTTCATGCCCTCACGCGAGATCACCGCCGTCCGCACGGCCTCCGCCGACAGCCACGCGCCGTGGTAGCCGCCGATGAGCACGCCGTCGCCGACGTCGGCCTCGCACAGGTCGAGGACGTCGGCCAGCAGCACGCCCGTCGGCGCCTCGATGACCGCGCCGTTCGCCGCGCCGCCGCTCACGGTGAGCAGGATCGTGCCGGGCTCCTTGCTGGTGCCGATCTCGGCGTACTTCTGGGGGCCGTACTCGGCCAGCAGCGCGAACTGCGCGTACGTCTCGGTGTTGGACAGCAGCGTGGGCAGGCCGTCCACGCCGCTGGTCGCGGCCCGCTTCTTGCGGCCGGGCGGGATGCCCTCCTCGCCGTTCACGGCCCTGACCAGGGCGCCGCCCTCGCCGGCGATGAAGCGCTCCTTGATGCCGACCACCCGGATCGGCACCCGGCTCTCCGCGCCGCCCGAGATGTTGGCGGCCCTGCGCTCGGCCACGGCGGCGGCGACGGACGCCTCGGCGACCTCGCCCCCGGCCGTGGCCACGACCACCTCGCGGGCCCCGAGGGCCTCGGCGGCGAGTACGGCGCCGTCGAGGACCAGGTGGGGGTTGCGGGTGAGCAGCATGGCGTCCTTGGAACTGGCCGGCTCGCCCTCGGCGCCATTGACGAGGACGACGCACTCGCCGCCGGAGCCGGCCGCGTCCGCGACGGCCCTGAGCTTGCGCGCGAACGGGAACGCCGCGCCGCCCCGCCCGCGCATGTCCACCTCGTTGGCGTACGAGATCAGCTCGTCCAGCTCGCGCGGCTCCACGACGCCGTGGAGGGTGCGGTGGGCGGGCAGGTCCAGGCGGCGGCAGTGGTCGAGCCCGGCGGTCAGCCGGGCCGGTCCCATCCGCAGCACGCGCGGCACCCGCGCCGGGATCACGATCGCTCCTTCGACATCGACGACCCTCCAGGAACCGCGTGCGGTCTCATCCGGCCTCCCGGAATCTGCGTCGCGCCTCGGCGAGGCTCACCGGCGCGTTCGTCTGCCCGTACATCTGCCCGTTCAGCTGGGCCGCCGCGGCCGCCTTGCCGGCCGCGGTCCGCTGCGGCCGCTCGATCGGCACGCCCACCTCGGCGGGGGACGCCACCGCGGGTGCTTCGACCAGCTCCGGCGCGAGCGGCGGCCGTCGTACGGAGGCCAGCACGCGGACGATCAGCGCGCCGCCGACCGCCGCCAGGCTGGCCACGTACGACCAGGCCACCCATCCGGCCGGCGGCCGCCCGGCCGTCAGCCCGTGCATGATCCCGATGGGCCAGGCGAGGTACGCGGCCGAGTGCATCACCCGCCACAACCACGGCCTGTTCCGCACCGCGAAACGTCCCCGGAGCAGTCCCGTGACCACGGCCACGACCATGAGGTCGAAGGCCAGCGTCCCGAGCGCCACGTAGATCCCGGCCACCGGCACGACCGCCGCCCCCGGCGGAACGTGACCTAGACTGATCATGAGAGTCATGTGCGTGACCAGGAAGGCCAGCCCGATGAGGGCGGTGGCCCGGTGCGCGAGCTGCGCCCTGACCCGGTTGCCCGGGGCCAGGAAGACGCGCTCGCTGGTGACGAT
>DASUCK010000676.1:0-10802 GCA_036276095.1 Nonomuraea sp.
ATGGACACCGCGCAGCGCAACATGGGCCTGGACTGGCGGGCGACCAGGGAGCTGATCCGCCGCGGCGCCGCCGAGGCCCGCACGGTCGGCGACCCGGCGGCTCTGGTGGCCTGCGGCGCGGGCACCGACCACGCCCCGCACGCCGCCGACCTCGACACGATCACCGCCGCGTACGCCGAGCAGATCGAGACCGTGCAGGACGCCGGCTCGGGGGTGATCGTCATGGCCTCGCGCCAGCTGGCCCGGGTCGCGACCGGCCCGCGGGACTACCACCGCGTGTACGGCAAGCTCTTCGGCCTGGCCGACCGCCCGGTGATCCTGCACTGGCTGGGCGCGATGTTCGATCCGCAGCTGGCGGGCTACTGGGGTTCGCCCGACGTGGCCGCGGCGACGACGTCGTTCCTGGAGCTGGTGCACGCCCACGCCGGGATGGTCGACGGCGTGAAGGTGTCGCTGCTGGACGAGGAGCACGAGGTGGGCCTGCGGGCCGCGCTCCCCGAGGGCGTCAGGCTCTACACCGGCGACGACTTCAACTACCCGTCGCTGATCAGGACGGGCTCGCACGCGCTGCTCGGCATCTTCGACGCCATCGCCCCCGCGGCGGCCGCTGCGCTGCGCGCGCTCGACGCCGGCGACCTCGACCGCTACGACGCCGTCCTCGCCCCGACCGTGCCGCTGTCGCGGAAGATCTTCGAGCCGCCGACGTACCACTACAAGACCGGCATCGTCTTCCTGGCCTGGCTGAACGGCCACCAGGACGCGTTCGCCATGGTGAACGGCGCCCAGTCGGCCCGCTCGCTGCCGCACCTGGCGGAGGTGTTCCGCCTGGCCGACCAGGCGGGGCTGCTGGCCGACCAGGAGCTCGCGGTGCGCCGCATGACGGCCCTGCTGGCGGTGAACGGACTGTGAGCCTGTCGCTCAACCAGTGGACGACCCGGCGCTGGTCGGTCGCCGAGGCCGTGGACGGCTGCGCGCGGCACGGCCTGGAGGCGATCGGGCTGTGGCGCGAGAAGGTCGCCGAGCAGGGGCTCGCGCGGAGCGCCAAGCTCGCACGGGACGCCGGTCTGCGGGTGTCGTCGCTGTGCCGCGGCGGCTTCCTCACCTCCGGCGGCCGGGCGGCGCTCGACGACAACCGCCGGGCCGTGGACGAGGCGGCCGAGCTGGGCGCGGCCTGCCTGGTGATGGTGGTGGGCGGCCTGCCGGGGGTGAAACCGGGCGAGCCGCCGCCGGCCGGCTTCTCGCGGGACGTGGCCGGGGCGCGCGAGCGGGTGGCGGAGGCGCTGGCCGAGCTGGCCCCGTACGCCGGGGAGCGCGGCGTGCGGCTGGCTCTGGAGGCGCTGCACCCGGTCTACTGCCCCGACCGCGCGGTGCTGTCCACTCTGGGCCAGGCGCTCGACCTGGCCGAGCGGTACCCGGAGGAGCAGGTGGGCGTGGTCGTGGACACCTTCCACGTGTGGTGGGATCCGCGGGTGTTCGCCGACATCGCGCGGGCGGGCCGCCGGATCGCGTCGTACCAGGTGTGCGACTACCTGCACCCGCTGCCGGCCGACCTGCTGCTCGCCCGGGGCATGATGGGCGACGGCGTGATCGACTTCCCGCCGATCACGCGCGCGGTCCTGGACGCCGGCTACTCCGGCGACATCGAGGTGGAGATCTTCAACGCCGACGTGTGGGCCGCCGACCCGGACGAGGTGGTGGCCACGATGAAGGCCCGCTACGCGGACGTGGTGACGCGGCCCGGCTGAGGGCGGCTGCGCCGCATCCGGGGAGTCAGGCCGGTTTGTCCCAGGTCAGCAGGTAGCGGCGGAGCAGCAGGCGCCGCCAGCGGCGGCCCGGCAGCAGCGCCCGCGACTCCCGGGCGATCTCGCCCCACGGCATGGCGGGCGTCGCGACCGGCACCCCTCGGGCACGAGCCTCATGACGAGCCGCTGGTAGCGGACGTTGTGATTCCAGTACGTCGCGGGCATTCGATCACAATAGCGTCACGGTGCCCGCAGCGCCGTTCACCTCGATCCGCTGTCCGGTGGTGACCCGGTGGGTGGCGTCGGGGACGCCGACGACGGCGGGGATGCCGTACTCGCGGGCCACGACCGCGCCGTGCGACATCGCGCCGCCCATCTCCATGACCAGCCCGCCGGCGGTCAGGAACAGCGGGGTCCAGCCGGGGTCGGTGGAGGGGCAGACGAGGATCTCGCCGGGCTCCAGGTGGGCGCCGATCGGGTCGAGCACCACCCTGGCGGTGCCGGTGACGGTGCCGGCCGAGGCGGCGGTGCCGGCCAGCGCGCCGTCCGCGGCGGGGGTGGCCAGCGCCTCCGGCTCGGTGCCGTCGGACAGCAGCACGCGGGGCACGTGCCGCCGGCGCGCCTCCTGCTCGTACGCCGCCCGCCGCCCGGCGACCAGGTCCCGCAGGTCACCGCCATCCGGCGCGACCCCGGCCGCCCGCGGATCACCGCCGCCCGGAGCACGCCCGGCCGCCCGCGCGTCGCCGCCGGCCACCGCCGCCCTGACCTCGCGCAGGTCGAGGAAGAACACGTCCGCGGGCTCGTCGAGCAGGCCGCGTTCCACCAGGTGGGCGCCGACTTCCAGGAGGCTGCGCCGGACCCCGGCGAGCATCTTGACCAGGTAGAACTTCGGCAGCTCGCGCAGCCCGGCGTACGCTCGGGTGCGCCGGAGCGCGAAGCCCGCCACCGCACCGCGCCACCGCCCCTCGCGCCGGGCGGCGGCGACCACGCGGGCCACGGCCTCCCGCGCCCGCCGCTCCCCCTGGGCGAACAAGGCGGCGGGCGCGAGCGCGGGGTCGCCGTCCAGGCGCAGGTAGTTGGCCAGCGAGCCGAGGATGTGGGCGGGCTCCTCCGACCAGCGCGGCACGCCGAGGTCGATCTCCGCGACGCCGCGGTGGCCGTACTTGTCCAGGAACGCGGTGATCTCGCGCTGAGCGGCGGGTGGCAGCCCGCCTTCGGCGTAGCGGCGCACCAGCTCGGCTACCGGCAGTTCGCGGAACGGCTCCGGCTCGATGCGGGTGGTCAGGTCCCACAGCTCCAGGTCCATCTCGGTGGTCGGGTTGTGCGGGACGCCGCGCAGCACGTCCTGCATCTCGGCCGGGGACAGGCCGGAGAGCCGGGACGCCAGGGCGAACAGGCCGTACCCGGTCACCACGATCGGCATGACCGAGACGATCGCCGGAAAGGCGGCGGTGAGCACCCGCTCGGCGTGGTCGAGCCGCTGCGCCGGGGTGGCCCGGGCGGGCACCCGCAGCCGCGCGTCGAGCTGCGCGCCGACCCGCCGGGCGTAGGCGAGCGCCCGGTCCGGCCTGGTCAGGGCCAGCAGCACGCGGGACGGCAGGTGGACGCGGCGGGCGAAGCGGGCGAGCCCGCGCAGGAACGGGCGGCGCGAGCGGTGCGCCGGCGCCAGCCGCGGATCCTCGAACAGCCGCTCCATCACGGCCACGGCCCTGGCCTCGCCCAGGGTGAGCGCCCGCGGCAGGATGGCCCGCCCTGGTCGGCTGCGTACGGCGGCGGTGAGGTCGAGCCACACCCGCTGCCCCGCCACGGCCAGGAACGGCGCGCCGTCGTGGGGGTCGGCGGGGCCGAAGCCCGCCAGGCCCGCGCCGCCCCCGCTGATCAGCCGGAACGCCGACAGCCCCATCGGCGTCAGCGGCCCCATGACGCCCTGGGCGACGTTGACCGAGAAGAAGACCCGCAGCCCCGGCCGGGCCGGCTCGGGCAGCGGGTAGAGGGTGGTGATCGGCCTGGCCTGGGTGAGCCAGAGCCGGCCGTCCGCGTCGACGGCCCACTCGGTGTCCTGGGGGGCGCCGTAGTGGCGCTCGACGCGGGCGCCCAGCTCGGCCAGACGCCGCACCTCGGCGTCGGTCAGGCACAGGCCGCCGTCGTGCCCGGGTGCGGTCTCGACGCGCTCGGTGCCGCCGCCGGGCAGGGGGCGGACGGCCACGCGCTTGTCGCCGGCGCGGCGGTCGAGGACGGCGCCGTCGTACACGACGAAGCGGTCGGGGTTGACGGCGCCGGACACGACGGCCTCGCCGAGCCCCGGGCTGGCGTCGATCACGATCTCGCGCCGCCGGCCGGTGACCGGGTTGGCGGTGAACATCACCCCGGCGACCCGCGCGTCCACCATCACCTGGACGACCACGGCGAGGCGCACGGCGGCGTGGTCGATGCCGTTGGACTCGCGGTAGGCCACGGCGCGGTCGGTCCACAACGAGGCCCAGCAGCGGCGCACGGCCTCCACCACCGCCTCGGCGCCCACCACGTTCAGGTACGTCTCCTGCTGCCCGGCGAAGCTGGCGAACGGCAGGTCCTCGGCCGTGGCCGAGGAGCGCACCGCCACGGGCACGTCGTCGCCGAGGGCGGCGTAGTGCTTCACGATCGTGTCGCGGACGTGGCCGGGCACCGGCGCCTCCAGCAGGTGCCGCCTGGCCCGCTCGGCCAGCCCGTCGCCGGCGGTCTCCAGCCCGGCGGCGACCTGGCGGTACGCCTCCGTGGTCAGCACCCAGCCGGGCGGGACGGGCAGCCCGGCCCTGGTCAGCTCGCCGAGGTTGGCGGCCTTGCCACCGACCTCGGCGAGCATGCCGGCGTCGATCTCGGAGAAGTCCAGTGCCGTCTTCATCGAATGCACCCCTGCCGTTCAGCGTCCTGTCATCAAGTCTCACGCTTCCGCGACAGAAATTCAACATACGGTGAAAACTAGATCAGGGGCACGCCGTCCAGCCCCCAGGACGGGTCGATCGCCACCCGCAGGGCCGCCAGCGCCGTCGGGCCCACGTCGACCAGGCGGGGCCCGTCGAGCCGGCGCCCGCCCAGGTCGGCGCCCAGCTCGTGGGCGATCACGAACACCGTGCGCTCCTCGCCGGAGGTGCCGCCGTGGCCACCCGCGTCCACATGGCCGTGGTCGGTGGTGACCAGCACAGTCCAGCGCTCCTCCGGGTACGCGGGCCGGGCCAGGATCGAGTCCAGCAGGCCGCCCAGGTAGGCGTCCTGGGCCTGGAGGGCGGCGGCGTACTCGGGGCAGTGGGGGCCGAGGGCGTGGGCGACCGCGTCGGTGTCACCCAGGTAGACGAACACCGCGTCCGGGTCGTCCTGGGCCAGGTGGCGTCCGGCGGCCTCGGCGACCCGCGCGTCGGCCTCGCGCCAGCCGATCGCGTACCCGTCGAGCACAAAGCGGCGGTCGATGGCCGGGCCGAAGGCGCCGTGCTCGGCGAGCGCGGCCCACGAGAAGAACGCCGAGGTCACGAGGTCGGGACGAGCATTCTTCGCACGAGTCAGGAAGTCCGGAAACTTCGCGAAATTGGGCTCCGTGAAGCTGTTGTCCACGACGCCGTGTTTGTCGGGCCAGACCCCGGCCGCGATCGAGGACCAGCCGGGCCCCGAGTCGGTCCGCGAGCTGATCACCCGCCCGCCGGCACCGGCCTCCGGCCTCTTGGGTACGACCTCGCCGACCGACTCCGTACGCGGCCCGCCCGCCTCCCCGTACGGGAGCAGGCTGGTGCCGTACGCACCGGCGGTCATCAACGCGGTCAGCACGGGGACGCCCGAGGCGGCGAGCAGGTCGAAGCGGAGGCCGTCCATGCCGACCACGAGCACCTTGTTCTTGGTGGGAGACATCCCCCCATCTAAGCGGTGAACCTCCGCACCCAGTCAGCGGCGCCCGGCAGGATCGCCTCGACCGGCGCGACGTGCGGATACCACGTGCGTTCCCACTCCAGCGACACCCACCCGGCGTAGCCGGCCGCGCGCAGCAGCTCACCGGCCTCCTCCAGCGGCACCGACCCCTCCCCCAGGGGCACCGGTGTGGTGTCACGGGCCGAGACCGCGTCCTTGACCTGGACGTAGCTCAGGTGGGGGCCGAGCGCGGCGAGCGTGGCGGCCGGGGGCTCGCCGTCGCGCCACGGGTGGAGCACGTCCCAGATCGCGCCGGTGGTCTCGGGGCGGCCGGCCGCCTCCAGCAGCCGGGCCACGGCGGCGCCGGTGGCCATGGCGTCGTGGGTCTCGACGAGCACGCGGCGGCCGAGGGCGGCGGCCGTACCGGAGACGGCTCCGAGCCGGCGGGCGCCGACGGCGGGGTCGTCGCCGCGCGGGAACACCCGCACGGCGGGGGCGCCGAGGTCGGCGGCGAGCCGCAGGTCGGCGAGGAGCGCCTCGACGACCGGCTCGTCCGGGCCGGGCTCGCAGATCCTGACGTATCCGGCCAGGGCGGAGATCTCCAGACCCGCGCTCTCCACCCGCTCCCGCACCGACCGCCGCGCCGCCGCGCCGAGCCCGGCGTGCACGCCGGTGTCCGGGTGCAGGCGCAGCTCCAGCCCTTCGCAGCCGTGCCAGGTCGCGATCCCGATCGCCCGGTCAAGCCCGTCGCCGGGCATCCCCAGCGTGCTGACCGCCAGCCTCACCGCGACCTCCGCACGCTCGCCGGCGGCCTCCGCACGCTCGCCGGCGGCCTCAACCCAGCCTCCGCACGCTCTCCCGCAGCACGACCTCGCCGGCGACCTGCTCGACCGCGACCTCGTCGGTCTCCGCCAGCGCCAGCTCCAGCGCCCGCGCCCCCATGGCCTTCAGCGGCAGCCGCACGGTGGTCAGCGCCGGAACGTGGTCCCGCAGCGTCACGATGTCGTCGAACCCCGCCACCGACACGTCCTCGGGCACCCGGATGCCGCGCTCCCGGCAGGCTGCCAGCGCCCCGACCGCCATCACGTCGTTGACCGCGAACACGCACGTCGTCTCCTCGCCCACCTGCTGGGCCGCCGCGTAGCCCCCGTCGCGGTCGAACGGCCCGTGGATCACGTGCGGCGCGGGCAGCCCGAGGTCCTCCAGAGCCCCGGCGAACCCGGCGCAGCGGTCGGCGGCGGTCACCAGGTGGGGCGGCCCGGCCAGTACCGCGAAACGCGTGTGCCCGAGCCCGGCCAGCGCGCGGGCCAGCTCGGCCGCTCCCTCGCGGTTGGCGGGCGCGACGGTGTCGACGCCGAGCAGGTCCTGGCCGACGCAGGCCGCCCGGCCGCCGCCGGAGCGGTAGCGGGCCAGCTCGTCGCGGAGCCGCCCGGTCACGGCCGGGTCGGCCACGCGGGAGCCGACCAGCAGCACGGCGCGGACGCGCTGGGCGTTGAGCGTGGCGACGTAGGCGATCTCCTGCTCGGGGTCGCGATGGGTGGTGCCCACCATGACCAGCAGGCCTTGGATGGCCGCCGCCCGCATCGCCCCGTCGGCCAGCGCGGCGAAGTAGGGGTCCGTCAGGTCGTGGACGACGATGCCGATGACGTTGCTGGCGCCGCGGGCGAGGGTCTGGGCGGCGATGTTGGCGCGGTAGCCAAGCTCGTCGGCGGCCTGCTCGACGCGGGCCCGCAGAGCCGCGCCCACCTGGCGGGTGCTGCCGTTGAGCACCCGCGAGGCGGTCGCGAGCGAGACGCCCGCCTGCCTGGCGACGTCTTCAAGCGTGACCACGAGACCTCCTCGGAAAGCGGTTTCCAAGTGTGCCAGAACTGCACACGCACCGCATCCTTACACGCCTCGGGCCCCACGTGACACAACGCCCCTGGCCGAGCGACGACTCAGCGCCAGGGAAGACGACTCAGGGCCGGGGAGGTGTCAGAGCCAGGGAAAGAGGATGCCGATAAGCCCCTTGTTGTCGTCCTGGGTCGGCGCCTGCGACGGCACGGGGGCCTGGGTGGGCGCGTCCGAGCTCGGCCGCGCGTCGGGCCGCTCGGTCTCCCTGGTGTCCGGCCGCGCGGTGGACTCGTCGCCGAGCCGGGGTTCGGATTCCGGCGACTGCTGGGACTGCCTGGTCGGCCGGGCGCTCGACCTGGCGGTCGGCTCGGCGGTGCGCGTACGCGTGGGCCGCTCGGACGGCTCCCGCGTCGGCCGCACCCGCTGAGGCTGTGTGCTGGGCCTTACGGACTCGGTGCCCACGGGCTCGTCGGTGGCCGGATCCGTCGGCTCGGAGGCGGTGTCCCCTTCCTCCTCGACGGGCGTGTCCTCGGGAGCGGCGGACTCGGTCGGCGCGGTCACCTCCCCGGCGCTCGCGCACCGGCCGCCCGCGCACGGATCGTCGGACGAGGTGCCGGTCAGCATGAACCCGGCCCCCACGCCGATCAGCACCACCGCGACCGCCGCCACCACCAGCACCCGGGTGCGGCGGCGCACCTCGTGGTCGCCCTCGACCGGCCCGTCACCGGTCCACCCCGAGCCGAGGAAGCCGCGCCGGGGCTCGTCGTCCTCGTGGTCGTCGTAGGCGCCGCTCTCGTAGCCCCGGTCGAGCGGCAGGTACGGGGACTCCTCCGCCGGGCCCTCGGGGTCGGAGGGCAGGTCGCGGGGATCGCCGTAGTCGTCGTAGTCGCCGATCACCTCGTGCGGCCCGCTGAGGGGCCCGCCCAGCGGGTCGTTCAGCGGGTCGTGATGCGGGTCATGCAGGGGATCACGAAGGGAGTCGTAACGGGAATCATGCCGGGAATCGTTCAGGGGATCGTTCAGCGCGTCGTGGACGGGATCGCTCAAGTGGTCGTGAAGGGAGTCGTTCGAGGGGACGACGTCGAGCACGTCGCGCGGCTGCTGCGGCTCGGGCGGCAGGATGTACGTCTCGTTGCCGACGACCTGGATGGCCGGCTGCTCGTCGGTGTCGTCGTTGCTCCACCGCGGGGACAGCACGTCACCCATCAGATCCGGGTTTAACGACCTACCCTGCCCGTCCTCGTACGGTCTGTCGTTCTCGTCGCGCGCCACGGTGCAACCTCTCTAGTACCTATAGTGACCGCGCCCTTTCCTAGCAGAGTCCACCACCACTTGTCCGGAAATTTCACATGTTTCCCTCAAATCACTATCCGTAACATACGTCACAATAGGTAAGATCACCCTTCCGAGCTGTGCAGGGATGCCGCTGCCAGCCGGGCCGGCCGTCCAGCAGGTCGCCGGAGCGGGGTCGCCGAGAGCCGCCTTCACCCGGTCGACCGTGACCCCGCCCCCACAGACCTCGCCCACCGAGCCCTGCCCTGCCTGGCCTGCCCGCGCAGGCCCGCCGTCACAGGCACGGGTTGGTGTTGGTGTCGACCACCTTGTCCTTGAGCGACTCGGGGATGGCCGACAGGACGCGCACGCCGGGCCAGTCCTTCCCGATGACGAGCTGGATGACCGGCCCGCCGGGCAGCTTGTCCACCTTGGACGGGTACGGCTGGGTGGTGATCGCCTGGATCTTGCCAGCGGCCGGGGTGCGCCTGTCCTTCGACAGCCGGGCGGCCACCGCGTCGGCGTAGGCGGGGCCGTTCCGGGCGTCCTTCTTGGCGTACCGGATGGAGGTGGCATCGGTCGTGGACGCGTTGCCGACCTCGACGACCGCGAACCCCTGCGCGGCCAGCTCGTCGGCCACCTGGGTGGCCTTGCCGGCCTCCCCGGTGCCGTTGAGCACCTGCACCCGCACCTGCTCGTGCTCGATCTTCGGCCCGGCCGACTTGCCGGGCGTCGGGGTGGCGGTGACTTCGACGTCGTTGCGCACGGCCTCGAAGAACGCGCCGGCGGCCGGCTGGGCGAACTGCACCCGGTTCTTGTCCACCGGGTACGGCTCCACCGGCACCGTGATGCCCTTGAGCTCCTTGGCCGTGAGCCCCTTGACGCTGTTGGCGATCTCCAGCATCCGGTCGAACGTCAGCCCGCTGTCCACGGTGACCGCGGCGGCCGCCGAGCGGAGGAAGCCGTCCAGGCGGATCGGGTTGGTGAGCAGCCCGCCGTCGGTGACCTTCTTCAGCACCTGGGTGAGGAAGACCTGCTGGCGCTGGATGCGGCCCAGGTCGCTGCCGTCGCCGAGGGCGTAGCGGGTACGGACGTAGCCGAGCGCCTGCTCGCCGTTGACCTTGTGCCTGCCCGCGGGGAGCACCAGCTTGGCCTTGGGGTCGTTGACCGGCTTGGGCAGGCAGATCTCGATGCCGTCGAGGGCGTCGATGATGTCCTTGAAGCCCGTGAAGTCGACCTTCACGAAGTGGTTGATCTTGATGTTGGTCAGCGACTCCAAGGTCTTGATCGTGCAGTTGATGCCGCCGTCGTTGAAGGCGGAGTTGATCTGGCGGATGCCGCCGGGCAGTGTGGCGCCGTTCCTGCCCGCGCACTGGGGGATCATGACCATGGAGTCGCGCGGAAAGCTGATCATGGTGGCCTTGTCCCGGTTCGGGGAGATGTGCAGCACCATGATCGTGTCGGTGCGCTCCCCCAGCCCTTGCGACTTGGGGCCGTACTGCTTGTTGTCGCCCTCGCGGGAGTCGGAGCCGACGAGCAGCACGTTGAGCGCGCCGGTCTCCGGCGGGCGGGTCGCGTTGACCACGATCTCCTCGCGGTCGATGTCGCTCTCGATGCTGCGGTAGTACGCGTACGCGCCGAGCGTGGCGGCCACCAGCACGACGGTCAGCACCAGGCTGACCCAGCCCAGAGGCGTCAGCGGGTTCCGGCTCGGGCCAGGCTCACGCCGCCGGGAGCGGCGGGGCGGGGGCATGACGTCAGGGGCGCGAACCGCGTGGCCGGATCGCACTCTCACCTGCTCCACCCCCTGTGCCATGATCGCGAAGCATAGCCACGAACGCGTTTCGTGGCGATAAATCAAAACATCTTCGCGTGCCCCCACTCGTTAGTTCGCCTATCTACGGCTCCGCCGCCTATGACTTCCCGGCCACTTCTTTGTCACCGTTCCGCGCCGCCGCGCGTGCGAGCCCCCGCCGCCCTGGTGCGGGCCCGCACCGCCGAGGTAGTTACCCACGAGTAGCATAGGTTCGGAACCCATCCACCAACGAGGAGCGAATCCGTGCCTTCCTCTCGTGACGTCGT
>DASUCK010000677.1:0-2285 GCA_036276095.1 Nonomuraea sp.
TCCGTGAACAGCGCCGACGGCGCCGTGCGGGACATCTTCCGGCCGTCCCCCGCCACCCGCCGGCAGGTGATGCTCACCTCGCCCGCGACCGGCCGGATGGTTCTGGCGGTGGAGTCGGCCGGAGTCTGGCGGCTGGCGCACGCCGGGCCGCGGCACCCTGAGCCGCGCCTCGCCGTCCCGCTCGACGACCTCGCCGGCGACCTCGTCCCGCTGGCGTTCTCGCCGGCCGGGCGGCACGTCCTGCTGCGGGTCCAGGACGGGCTCCGCAGCGGCCTGCTGATCTACGACCTCGACGGGCAGGCCATCAGGACGCTGCCCACCCCGGACGGCGCGGTCGGCGGTCCCGCGGTGTGGACGGGGACATCCACCGGCGAGACGGTGCGCTGCCTGTTCGTGAGCGCGTCGGAACCGTTCCGGATGCTCACCCTGGACCCCGACCGGCCGGGCCGGTGGTCCAAGCACGACGACGGCACCACCGGCAACGCGAGCACCCGATGGGCTCCGGCGCGTGTGGAGATGTTCCCCGGCGGGGACGGGCCGATCGAGGCGATCGTCCACGGCGACGAGGACTGGCGGACCTGCCGGCGCGTCGTGGTGGCGCTGCACGGAGGGCCGCAGCGGGCCTGGACGATGAAGTTCCACCAGCTCTTCCAGTACCTCGGGGCGTACGGCATCACGGTGATCGCGCCCAACCCGCGCGGCAGCTCCGGCTACGGCGACCGGCATCGGGACGCGATCCGCGGCGCGTGGGCCGGCCCCGACCTCGCCGACCTCCTGGCGCTCAACCGTCACGTCCGCGCCGAACGGGACCCGGCCGATCCTTTGCCGATGCTGTACGGGCAGAGCTACGGCGCGTACCTCGCTCTGGTGGCCGCGGCCGCCGAGCCGTCGGCCTGGGCCAGAGCGGTCGCCGTGGCGCCCTTCCTGTCCGGCGCGCGGCTGCGTGCCGAGGCGTCTGCGGAGGTCCGCGCGATGCTCGACCGGCTGGGCGCGTGCCGGGACATCGGCGACGGGCTCGGGCCGCGGGACGTGATCAGGCTCGCCGGCCGGATCCGCGCCCGCCTGCTGATCGCGCACGGCGCTGACGACCAGGTCGTACCGGTCGGCCAGTCCCGCGCGCTGCGCGTCGAGCTGCTCCGTCTGGGCCGCCGGGAAGGGGCGGACTTCCGGTACCGCGAGGTGCCCGGCGCGGGCCACAACCCCCTCGACGGCTCGTACCGGATGCACGCGGAGGTGGCGTCCTTCCTCGCCGGCGGCGAGTGAACGGCCCGCGTGCCCGCCCCTGCCGCCGGCCGATCGGACACGGCAGACCGGACACAGCGGACCGGACACAGCGGACCGGACGCGGCAGACCGGACCCAGAAGGTCGGACACAGAAGGGAGGTGAATCGGATGTCGGTGGATGTCGAGGCTCTGCAGGAGCTGGCCGCGACCGAGCCGCGACTGGACGACTTCTGTTGTCTCTGCGGCGCGTTCTCGGCGATCTCGACGGTGATCACGTGCTTCGGCTGCACCATGTCGAGCTGACCCGCCGGGTGGCCGGCCCTCCGGCCACCGACCCGCCACCGAGACGGAAAGGAGGTGACACATGACCATCGCGGTTG
The DNA here is from genome assembly GCA_036276095.1 of Nonomuraea sp. Classification (GTDB taxonomy): domain Bacteria; phylum Actinomycetota; class Actinomycetes; order Streptosporangiales; family Streptosporangiaceae; genus Nonomuraea. Next base: position 1,605 of record DASUCK010000677.1, read on the forward strand.
AAGCGCTCCAGGAGCTCCCGGCGCAGGAAGAGGTCGGGCTCGCGGTGATGGCGTGCTGCTGGAGCAGCACGCAGATCACGTGCGGGCTCACCAGCTTCCTCGTCACGACCTGTCACACCTGCACCAACACGGGCTGACGACGGGCGCCGGCACGGCGGTGCGGCCGCCGTGCCGGCGCACACCTTTCACAGTGATCGGAACCGCGTTCCACGAGGGAGAAACGATGGGAATCCACGTCGAGCAGTTGCAGGAGCTGCCCGAGGAGCAGAGCGCCTACCTCGACGCCAGCATCCTCGGTTGCTGCGGCTTCAGTTCGATTCTGACCTGCCCCGGCTGCACGTTCACCTGCGACAACTGCTGACGACGAGCGCCGGGCCCGCCGTTCCCCCGGCAGCCGCGGGGGGAACGGCTCCAACTCCTCGGACGGGAGAAACCGTGAAATCAGCCGATCACGTCCTGCTCCGCGCGATGCGGGCGCATCCGTGGCCGGTCGGGGGCATGGCGATCTGCGCGGCCGCCGACGCCGTCCTGACGTTGTCGATGCCGGTGGCGCTCGCGACCGGGGTCGACGCGGCGTTGCGCGGGTCGCCGGCAGCGGGCCACGTCCTGCCGCTCGGCCTGCTGCTCGCGCTGTCCACCGCCGTCGAACTCGGGTACGGCGCGCTGCAGGGCCGCGCCGTG
>DASUCK010000678.1:0-33952 GCA_036276095.1 Nonomuraea sp.
GCCGCAGCGGCTCTGGCTGGAGGAGTACGCGCGGGAGTTCCCGACCGTCGAGAGCAACAACGCCTTCTACCGCCTGCCGAGGCCGGAGACGTTCGCGGCCTGGCGGGAGCGCACACCGGAGGGGTTCGTGATGGCGGTCAAGGCGAGCCGGTTCCTGACCCATATCAAGCGGCTGGAGGAGCCGGAGGAGCCGGTCCAGCGGCTGATGACGGCCGCCTCGGCGCTGAAGGAGAAGCTCGGCCCGATCTTGCTGCAGCTGCCGCCGACGCTCCGGGCCGAGCCCGGCCGGCTCGACCGGTGCCTGGCCTGCTTCCCGCCGGGCGTGCGGGTGGCCGTGGAGCCGCGGCACGACTCCTGGTGGACCGGCGAGGTGCGGGACGTGCTGCGGGCCCGCGGCGCGGCCCTGTGCTGGGCGGACCGGCTGAGCCGGCCGCAGAACCCGTACTGGCGCACGGCCGGCTGGGGTTACGTGCGCCTGCACGAGGGCCTGTCGGCGTTCGAGTACGGCGAGACCGCGCTGCGCTCCTGGGCCGCCCGGGTGCGCGCGGCCGGCTGGGACGACGTGTACGTGTACTTCAACAACGACCCGGGAGGGGCGGCGGTGCGAAACGCGCGACGATTTGCCAGACTCGGTTAGTGCTCACCCGTCTGTACCGGAACGGCGTCCTCGAGAAGGAGGGCTTCCCGATCGCGGACGTCTCCGACTACATCGAGGACCCGGCCAACACGGTCTGGTTCGACCTGTGCGGCCCCACGCCGGAGGCGCTGGGCGTGATCGGCGAGGAGCTGGGCCTGCACGAGCTGGCGCTCGAGGACGTGCTCAGCGACCACCAGCGCCCCAAAGTCGACATCTACGACAACCACCTGTTCATCAGCGTGTACGGGGTGCACGTCCGCGACGACCGCCTCGCCCCCGTCGAGGTCAGCGTCTTCGTCACCGCCAACGCCCTGGTCACCGTACGCGAGAACGAGCACTTCGACATCCGGGAGGTGATGCGGCGCTGGGACACCGGCTCCCGCCTGGCCCGGCACGGCGTGACGTTCCTGCTGCACGGCCTGCTCGACTATGTCGTCGACAGCCAGTTCGACCTGGTGCAGGACCTCGACGAGCGGGCCGAGGCCCTGGAGGAGTCGCTGTTCGAGGACGACGTGCGCGACACCAGGGAGCTCCAGCGGGCGATGTACACGCTGCGCAAGAACACCACCAGGCTGCGCAAGATCGCGCTGCCGATGCGCGAGGTGATCGGCACCCTGCTCCGCCGCGACGAGGACCTCATGGCCGACCCCGCCATGGTGCCCTACTACCAGGACGTCCACGACCATGTGCTGCGGACGACGGAGTGGGTCGACTCGGTGCGGGACATGCTGGCCAACGTCCGCGAGACCCGCCTGGCCCAGCAGGGCTTCCGACTCAACGAGATCATGAAGCGGGTCACCAGCTGGGCCGCCATCATCGCCGTCCCCACCATGATCACCGGCTTCTACGGCCAGAACGTGCCCTATCCGGGTGAGAGCGAGCCGTGGGGGTTCTGGATGTCCACGGTGCTGGTGGCGCTGGTGTCGGTCGCGCTGTACTCGGCGTTCAAGAAGCGGGACTGGTTGTGAGCGCGAAGGCCGCGGCGTACGACGGGCCGCTGAACGCGTCGAAGGGCGGGCGGCAGGGCCGGCCGCGCGGGAAGGGCGTCGGCTCCACCGCCAGCCGCACCTCGGCGGCCCCCGATTCCGGGTAGAGCGGCAGGCAGCGGCCGCCGGCCACCAGCGTCCGCCGGCCGATCGACGTCGTGAGCAGCGACAGCTCCTCGTACGCGGCCGGCTCGGCCAGCCGCAGCACCCACGCGCCGGCCGGCGTGCGGAGGCGCGTGCCCGCGACCGCGTAGTAGTCGAGCACGCTCTCGCTGGTCGAGACGACGGCCCGCATGGTGAACCGGCGCCCCTCGACCGTGAACACCTCCGCCGACGGGGCGTGGTAGATCGAGTGCACGTATCCGATCAGGAAGCCGCCGGTGACCGGCAGCCCGTGCACGGCGGGACGCCCGGCGCCGTCGCCGGTGCCGAGCGCCGCCACCGCGGCGACGACGAGGAGGAGCCTGATCAGGCCTTCTCCCGGTAGTAGCGGGCCGCGCCCGGGTGCAGCTGCACCGGGGCCACCTGCTGGCCGAGCTTCGCGTCGAGCTTCGCCGCCTCCGGGTGCACCCGCGCCAGCTCCGCCTTCTTCTCGAACAGCACCCTGGTGATGTCGTAGGCGAGCTGCTCGCTCATCTTGTCCGGCACCAGCAGCACGTTGGCGATGCCGACCGTCTTGACCGTGCCCTGCAGCTTGTACACCGACATGTCGACGTCGAGCCCGACGTACTGCTGACCGTAGGTCTGCTGCAGGGTGGCCAGCACGTCGGAGGTGTCGAGCATCTTCATGTCGGGGTCGCTCGTGGCCAGGTCGGTGATGCCGGCCGTGGGCAGGCCGCCGACCCAGAAGAACGCGTCGATCGTGCCGTCCTTCGCGGCCTGGACGGACTCGTTGATCGACAGCTGCTGCTTGCTGATGTCGCTGTCGGGGTTGAGCCCGGCCGCCTCCAGCATGCGCCGCGCCACGACCTGCGTGCCGGAGTTGGCCGGCCCGAGCGAGACCCGCAGCCCCTTCAGGTCGGCCACCTTGGTCGCCTCAAGCCCGGACCGGACCACGACGTGCGCGTAGTTGTCGTAGATGCGGGCGATGGCCTTGACGGGCTGCTTGGCGGTGAACGTGTCGCTGCCGTTGACCGCGTCCGCGGCGGTGTCGGCCTGGGAGAAGCCGATGTCGGCCTTGCCCTCGGCCAGCAGCTTGATGTTCTCGACGGACGCCGAGGTGACCGACGCGGTGGCGCGGGTGTCGGCGATGTTCGCCGACAGCTGCTGGGCCAGGCCGCCGCCGTAGACGTAGTAGACGCCGGTCGTGCCCCCGGTGGCGATCGACAGCCGGTTGCCCGACCCGCCCCCGCTCCCACCGCCGCCGCACCCCGCCACAGCCAGCACCAACGCGGCCACCATCACCGTGATCCGCTTCATCGCGACCTCCCGAGAACGTGGCCTCCATCGGGGGCGGCCCGGCGCAGCCGGGACGATCCGGAACGCGCACCGTACACAGCCTTCTCCCTTCTGTTACAGATCAATCTGTCTCGCAGTGACATTCGAACGTGCGTGTCAGCGGGGCCGGGAACCTGCCGGCGGCGGGTCCTGCCGCGTCGGCCTGGGGCGGCGGCAGGCGTTCGGGGTGGTCAAGCCGGGTCCCTTCTCCTGCTCCTGACGAGGTGCACGGCGGCGGCGACGGCCAGGACGACCAGGCCGGCGAGGATGGGCGTGGGCTCCAGGAACAGCAGCAGGACCGCCGCCACCGCCGCGAGCAGCCGTTCGGCCCAGCCGGTGAAGCCGCCGGTGGCCAGGGCGAGCGCGCCCACCGCGACCGCCGAGACGGCCGCCATCAGCAGCACGGTGCCGATCGGCCCCTGCCCGAGCAGCGCCTGCCCGTTCGGCGTCAGCACGAACGCGAACGGCACCAGGAACGCCGGCAGCGTGTACCGCCAGGTCATCATCATCGTCCGGTACGTGTTGCCGCCCGTGATCGCGCTCGCCGCGACCGCGGACAGCGCGGTGGGCGGGCTCACCTCCGAGAGCACGGCGTAGTAGAAGACGAACATGTACGCCTCGGCCTGGGTGACGCCGAGCGTGGTCAGCGCCGGCCCGATGATCACGGCGGCGATGATGAAGCTGGCGGTCACCGGCACGGCCAGCCCCAGCAGCATGACCGCGAGGCCCGACATGACGGTGGTGAGCAGGAGGTTGCCGGCGGCGAAGTCGACGATGATCGCGCTGAGGTTGAGCCCGAGCCCCGTCTGGGTGATGACTCCGACGATGATGCCCGCCGCCGCGCACACGGCGGTCACCGGCAGCACCTCCAGCGTGCCCTTGGCCAGCGCCTGCCCGATCCGCCTGGGCCCCATCCGGTGCTCGGGGTCGAGGAACGACAGCGCGAACGCCACGGCGGTGGCGATCACCACGGCCTGGAACGCCGACCGCTCCATGGCCATCAGCACGATGATGAGGATGAGGGAACTGAAGTGGTAGCCGAAGCGCAGCAGCAGCCGTCCCGCCCTGGGGGCGTCGACCTGGACGGCGTGGGTGCCGAAGCGGCGTGAGTCGATCTCGATCGCGAGGAAGATGCCCAGGTAGTACAGGATGGTGGGGATCGTCGCGTACAGGAGGACTTCGAGGTAGCTGACCCGGAGGTACTCGGCGATGATGAACGCCGCGGCGCCCAGGGTGGGCGGCGACAGGATGGCGCCGATGCCGCCCGCGGCCAGGATGCCGCCGGCGGGCTCCTTCGGGTAGCCGGCCCGCCTCAGCACCGGCCAGGCCACGCTGCCGAGGCTGACCGTGGTGGCCACGCCGGAGCCGGAGACGGTGCCGAGCAGGAAGCCGGCGGTGGTGACCGTGCGTCCGGGGGCGGCGCGGGAGTTGCGGAACGCGGCGAAGCTCAGGTCGATGAAGAAGCGGCTGGCGCCGGAGTAGTCGAGCACGGCGCCGTAGATGGTGAACAGGACGATGTAGCTGGCGGCGACCTGCATCGGGACGCCGAAGAAGCCTTCGGTGCCGGTGTAGAGCTGGGAGACGATCTGGCCGAGGTCGAAGCCGCGGTGCCCGATCGTCCAGTCAATCGGCAAATAGGCACCGTAATAGGCATAAATCAGGAAAAGCAGGCAGATGATGGTCAGCGCCCAGCCGACGGTACGCCGTACCGCCTCCAGCAGCAGTACCGTCAGCACCAGGCCCGCCACGATGTCGAGGCCCGTCAGCGCGGCGCCGGAGCCGCGGTCGCGGAAGGCGTCGATGTCGGCCAGCGGATAGACGAGGACGGCCACCGAGGCCGCGGCGAGCAGCCAGTCGCCGACGCTCGGCCACTCGACCCGCCCGCCCCCGTCGGGCGGCACCGTCGTACGGTCGCCGCGGCCCAGCACCCGGCCGGCCCAGGCCGGCGCCCACGGCGGCAGAGCCAGCGACGACAGCCCCGAGCGGTAGCACAGGAACACCAGCGGCAGCGCCACAGCCAGGAACGTCATCCGGTGCTGCAGCGCCTCGACCGGCCGGAACACCACCACCAGCGAGTACGCCGACAACAACCCGCCCACGATCCACACGCCGAGCCGGAGCCCGCCGCCCAGCTGCCGCGCCGGTCGCTCCTGTTCGTGGGCGGAAACCAGCTCGGCCTGACGATCGCTCAAACCGGCGCTCAATTCGGTCAACACGTCCTCCCCGACACGGCGTTGCACGGACTGTAAGAGCCGCCAACACGATCAGGGAAGACTCCGTTACCTGATTGTCAGAACAAAGGTTGCGAATCAGCCGCCAGACGCTCGATCGGCACCTCCCCCGCCCGGCTCCCGTCGCGCAACCGCACCGCCGCCCGCCCGCTCGCCGCCTCCCGCGGCCCCACCACGAGCTGGTACGGAACCAGCCGGTGCGCCCTGATCCTGGCCCCGAGGCTCCCCCGGCCGGCGGGCGCCAGCTCGGCCCGCAGCCCGGCGGCCAGGCAGCGCCGCAGCAGGCTCTCCGCGGCCGGCAGCTCGGCGTCCGACAGCGGCAGCACCACGGCCTGCACGGGCGCCAGCCAGGCGGGGAACGCGCCCCCGTGCACCTCGATGAGGTGGGCGACCAGGCGTTCGAGCCCGCCGACGACGCTGCGGTGCACCATGGCGGGGCGGTGGCCGCCGACGTAGCCCAGGTCGAAGCGGGCGGGCATGTAGAGGTCGACCTGGACGGTGGACAGGGTGGTCTCGCGGCCGGCCGGGTCGGCGATCTGGACGTCGATCTTCGGGCCGTAGAAGGCGCCCTCGCCGCGCTCCTCGTCGTACGGTCGGCCGCGGTCCTTCAGCACCTCGCGCAGGATCGACTCGGCGTGGGCCCACATGGCGGGGTCGTCGACGTACTTGCCGCCGTCGCCGCGCAGCGACAGCCGGTGGCGGGCGGCGCGGATGCCAAGCCGGTCGTGGGCGGTCTCGATGAGGTCGAGCGCGGCCGAGACCTCGGCGGCGGCCTGCTCGGGGGCGCAGAACACGTGGCCGTCGTTGAGCTGGATGGACCGCACCCTGGTCAGCCCGCCGAGCACGCCGGACAGCTCGGAGCGGTACTGGCCGCCCAGCTCGGCCAGGCGCAGCGGCAGCTCGCGGTGGCTGCGCCGGCGCGAGCGGTAGATGAGCGCGTGGTGCGGGCACAGGCTGGGCCGCAGCACGAACTCCTCGCCGCCGACGTTCATGGGCGGGAACATGTCGTCGGCGTAGTGGGACCAGTGGCCGGAGCGCTCGTAGAGCTCGCGCTTGCCGAGCACCGGCGAGTGGACGTGCTGGTAGCCGTTGCGGCGTTCGAGCTCGTGCACGTAGTCCTCGACGGCCTTGCGCACGGCGGCGCCGGCGGGGAGCCAGTAGGGCAGGCCGGTGCCGATCAGCGGGTCGGTGTCGAAGATGCCCAGCTCGCGACCGAGCCTCCGGTGGTCGTTCATGATCATCCTTTCCTGGGAAAGGGCGAACGACCAGTTCTTCCCGGGCGTTCGCCCGGGAAGCATGGAGTCAGCGCGCCGGGACGAGGTCCGGCGTCGTCGTGTCGAGGACGTGGGCGCGCTGCATGCGCCCCACCGTAGCATCACGGGGGCCGCCCGCCATGGTGAAAAAAAGCTTCACGAAGTCTCCAAGGATTGGCAAATGGTATAAAGACTGCGTGGCCGAGATCAGTCTGGACGTCTGTCAGTTACAGGCGTTCGCCGAGGTCGGCTACGAGGTGGCGGGCAGTGGCGGCGCCCACGGCGCGATGGCCGCGCTGCGCCGGGTCGTCCCGCTCGACGCGTACGAGTTCGTCGCGTTCGACCCCGCGACCGGGCGGCACCGCAGCGTCGTGTCCGACGGGCACCGGCGCATCGACCTCGACGCCGCCGAGGAATACGCCGCGCTGGAGGCGTACCGGCGCGCCCTGTCCACGCGCGCGCCCGTGATCATGCCCGAGCCCGGCACCGAGCGCTACTTCAAGCGCCACCTGGCCCCCTACGGCTGGCGGGCCGGGCTGACCGCGCCGCTGTTCCTGGTCGAGGGCCGCTACACCGGGCTGCTGCACCTGGCCGCGCGCCAGGCGTTCCCGCGCCGCACCGGGGCGCTGGTCGCGGCGGTGAGCCCGATGCTCGCGCACGTCACCGACCTGACCCGGTGCGTCATCGACCCGGTGGGGCTGCCCGCCGACTACCGCGCGGTCGCCTTCGACCGGCTCGGCGCGCGCCGCGAGGTGCCCGGCCGCCGGGTGTCGGAGGCGCTGTGGGACGACCCGGCGATCGCCGCGTACGCGCGGGCGTTCATCGACTCGCGCGAACTGAGCCGGCACGGGCTCTGGCTCGACGGCGAGGGGCGCTGGCACGAGCTACGGCTGCTGCGGGCCGGCGTCGGATACCAGGGGGCGGTGCAGGGGGCGGTGGCCGCCGAGCGGCCGTGCGGGCTGCCGTACGACCTGACCGGCCGGGAGGTGGACGTGCTGACCCGGGTGGCGGCCGGCGACTCCAATCCGCAGATCGCCGCGACCCTCGTGCTCAGCGTCCGCACCGTGACCACCCACCTGGAGCACATCTTCGCCAAGCTGGGCTGCGACAGCCGGACCCGGCTGACCACCAAGGCGCTCGCCGAGGGCCTGTGCCGCCTCGACGTCTGAACCGGCATCGCACCTGACGCGGAGTCACTGGAACCCGAGTCACTGGGCCCGGAGTCACTGGAACCGGAGTCACACCGCCACGGCGGGCAGGCCCTTCAGCAGCTCGAACCAGACCGTCGTCGAGCCGGACTCCCTGGTGAAGCCCCAGCGGTGGCTGATCGCCTCGATCAGCGGCAGCCCGCGCCCGCTGGTGGACTGCGTGCTCGTACGGCACACGCACGGCGGCCCGTCGGACCCGGCGTCCGACACGCACACCCGCACCACCGACTCCGAGCTGCTCACGGCCACCGTGAACGAGCCGCCCGCGCCGGACTTGGTGTGCAGGATCGCGTTGGTGGCCAGCTCGCTGGTGAGCAGCACCACGTCGTCGTACAGCGGGTGATCGCGGCCGAGCGCGGCCCTCACGATCCCCCTGGCGCTGGACACCTGGGACGGTACCCCCGGCAGCCGCACGACGAGATCGCGAGCCGCGGGCGGTTCACCCCCGTTGAGCCTGTGCACGTCCGGCGATGCCACGGCGACCTCCCCCCAAAGTCAGGCCCCTGTCTCCAGGCTGCGTTATGAGACGCGCCGCACGCGCGGGCGGGTGTCCCCGAAGATGATTGCGAAAAGGTAGGAATGCCCTTTCCCGTGGCCGCTCGCGCGGCCCGCCGCGGCGACCGAGTACGCTGCGATCGACGAGTCGTCTAGGCCCGTGGGGGAGTCGTTCGAGGCCCGTGGGGCAGCGGAGGAGGTCGCGTGAGCAGCCTGGAGGCCGTCTGGGTGCAGCCCTACGACCCGCCGGGGGCGGCGGTCGTCACCGGGGTCTTCGACATCCTGCACGTCGGGCACGTCCGCTATCTCGGCGCGGTGGCCGCCCGCGGCCTGCCGCTCGTCGTCGGCGTCGAGGACGACCCGCGCGTGCGCGCCTGGAAGGGGCCGAGCCGCCCGCTCAACCCGTCGGCGGAGCGCGCCGAGGTGCTGGCGGCGCTGCGCTTCGTCACCGGCGTCTTCATCGTCACGGGCCCGCCCGAGGCCCACGGCCCCGAAGACTACATCGACCTGCTGGCCCCGATGCGTCCCGGCGCGCTGGCGCACACGGCCGGCGACCCCCACGCCGGCGCCAGGGCCGCCGCGGCGGCGATCCTCGGCTCCGAGTGCTGGGAGATGGCCGCCATCCCCGGCCGCTCCACGACCCGCATCGTCAACGCCGCCGGCAAGACCTGACCCCGTCGCGGGCGTGGCGCTTGGCCTCGCGGGACGTCCGGCCCGAGATACGCCGGTCCCGTCACGGGCTCCGCAAAGAATGGCGCGGTTGTGGCAAACCAGATGGCTCGACCATGCGGGCGCGTTTTCCGTTCTGACAGGGTCGAGGCGATTGGTACTGGTTGGACGACCGTCGCGGAGGGCGCGCATGCGGCTGGTAGGAGATGTCGAGCGGTTCGATCGTCTGGTACGGGCGGCACACGCATATCGGGGACACCGCCCATCCCGGGCCGACAGCCGGAGATGCGTGATCGCCGAGGCGTTGCACGAGGACATCAGGGTCGTCGTCCGCAACCTCCTGATCGCGAACGCGCTCTGCGACCTCCTGCCGGCCCGGCTGATCGTCCTCACCGGCACGGACCGGCAGTGGAACGACACGCTCTGGAAGGACTTCGACGTCGCCCGCGTGCGGGCGCTGGCCGAGGCGTTCGGCGCCGCGGACGTCCTCAACGTCCACGACCTCGTGGACCGGCAGCTCGCCGAGCACGGCGGCGTCCCGGCCCCCGGCATCGACCCGCGGACGCTGGCCGACGTGGAGCGGGCCACGCTCGTCCGGCTCGACCTGGTGCCGCGGCTGTCCGGCGCCGAGGACCGGCGGCACCTCCGGAGGCGCGAGCGGGCCAGGGCCTTCTCCGCCGTCTACGACCGGCTCTTCGCCGAGCTGGCGCCGGACGCGCTGGTCACCAGCCACGTCGACTACGACCAGTGGGGGCTCGCGGTCGACACGGCCGTACGCCGGCGGGTGCCGGTCGTGCACGTGCAGACGACCGGGTCGATGAAGGCGTACACGCTGTTCCCGGAGGCGTGCCAGGGGCTCGGGACCTTCCGGGCGGAGCTGACCGGGCGGATCGGCGACTTCTTCCACGAGCACGTCTGGCCGCGGCGCGGCCGCATCGGCGCGGCCGCGGAGCTGGTCGCCTGGCGGGCGAAGGTCAACCTGGGGCGGCCGAGCTGGTGGCGGGCGGGCAGGACGAGCACGTACGACCTGCGTACGGAGACCGAGCGGCGGCAGCTCCGCCGGCACGGCTGCGAACGGCTCGGGCTGGACCCGGACCGGCCGGTGTTCACCGTCTTCAACCATGCCGTCTCCGACGCGCTCGGCACCAACAGGGAGATCTTCGACGACCTGGCCCAGTGGTTCGAGGAGACCGCGGAGTTCGCCGCCGCCGAGGACTCCGTGAACTGGCTGCTCCTCGACCATCCCAGCCAGTCGAGGTACGACACGACCGGCCACTTCGCGTCGGTGGCGGCGCGGCACGCGGGGCGCGCGCACGTGGCGTTCATGCCGAGCCTGGCGCTGTCCAAGAACATGTTGTGGAGCATGACCGACGTCGGCGTGACCGTCCGCGGCAGCGTGGGGAGCGAGCTGCCCGCGTACGGCATTCCGGTGATCCAGGCGGGCTGGTCGGAGTGGAGCGGGTGCGGCCTGTCCCACGTGGCCGGCGGCCGCGAGGACTACTGGGCGCTGCTCGGCGAGGCCGTGGCCACGCACCGCAAGGGCGAGTCCATCCTGGGCCCCGAGCAGCGGGAACGGGCACGGCTGTGGCTGTGGCTCTACCGCAGCGGCGCCGACGTGCCCTCGCCGCTGACGCCGCACTGGGAGCTCGGGGCGGGAAACGCGTACCTGCGCTCGCTGGCCGTGGCCATGGAGCACGTGGAACGCGACGGCGACCCGCTGGAGGCCGCCGTGCGGCGGATGTGGGAGCGGCGTGAGCCGATGCTGACCCGGTTCGACTTCCGCGACCCCGGCGGGTTCGGCGAACGCGGGCGGGTGGGGCGCGTCACGTCGCTCGACGGGGCCGCCACCGTCTTCGACCAGGTCGTCGTCCCGCGCCGGCCGCCGATCGAGGTCACCACAGGACAGGACACCGTGCTGCAGGTCGCCGACCAGGTGCATCGGGGCATCCAGATCGTGGGCCGGTTCGAGCGCTCCGGGCTGGCCGGGTTCAAGGTGACCGCAGGGGACCGCCGGCTGCGGGTCAGGCTGACGCTGACCGTGGACGCGGACTCGGTGCCCGGCTGGCACGTCGGCGCCGAACCGGTCGCGGCGCGGAGTCTGCTGCCGCGACTCATTCAGGTGCGCGCCCAGGGGCGGCTGCGGCAGTGCGTGCTGCTGAGGTGCGGCAGCGGGGCGCGGCAGAGCGTGGTCGTCTTCGACCTGGCACCGGAGGAGGTGCCGGAGGACGGGCTGATCTGCGTCGAGGTGCTGGACGTGGCGGAAGGCCACGACGTGCCGGCCGGACTCCGTTCGGCGGTGGCGGGAGACGTCATGGACGGGGGCGTGGCCGGGGTGCGCCTCGACGTCGTGCGCGTCGAGGAGAGCCCGGAGCCGGGGGTCGCCGAGGAACAGACCCTGGACGGGGCGCGGTGCGAGGCGTCGTCGCTGATCAGCGCCGGCGGGCTGGCCAACCTCGACCGGCGCGGGGCTCGGGTGCTGCCGGCCCGGATGTTCGTCGTCAACCCGGTGCCGGCCGGCGTGTTCGGGTCGGACGGCGAGCTGACGCTGCGGCTCGGCCGCCGCGCGGAGGTCGGCGGCCGCCGGTCGCGCGGATTCCGCGGGCTGCCGTGGAAGGCGTGGCTCGGCATCGGCACGACGCCCGGGCGGCCACGCGGCGGCGAGCCGGACCAGGCCGCCGGATGGCGGGTCGCCGGGATGTCGGTGGGCGAACCCGAGCCGTCGTTCCAGGTGCGGAGCGGGCGGGACGGCTCCGAACTGGTCGTGCCGGCGCCCGCGAGCGCTCCGGTCCTCGTCGTCGCTCCCGGCGATGGTGACGTGCCGGCCCTGGTCTCCGTGGGCTGGGCGCGGGCACGCTCCGGCGCCCCGTGACCGGCCGCGGCGGGCCCCGGCGCGGGGCCCGCCGCGGCCCGCGGGGTAACGGGATCGGGGTCACGGGGTCGGGGTCACGGGGTCGGGGTCACGGGCTGGTGCAGGCGAAGCTGGTCGGCACCTGGGTGCTGCCGGCGGCGCGGGTGGCCTGGAAGCCCCACGTCGTGCTCTGGCCCGGTGACAGCGACGCGTTCCAGCTCACGCTGCGCTGGCTGATGGTCTGGCCGCTGGTCGTGAGCGTGCCCGGCCAGGAGCCGGTGGCCTGCTGGCCGGACGGGAGCGTCACCGAGGAGGTCCAGCCGCTGATCGGCGCGGTGCCGGTGTTGGTGACCGTGACCAGCATGACGTACCCGTTGTCCCACTGGCTCTGCACCGAGCCGCTGCCGGCGCAGGCGCCGTCGCCGGTCCCGCCGCCGGACTGGGTGGTGACGTTGACGATGCCCGAGTAGCCGGAGGTGCCCGCCGAGTTGGTCGCGCGCACCCGGTAGCGGTAGGTGGTGTTGGCGCTCAGGCCGGTGTTGGTGAACGACGGGCTGGCCGAGGTGCCGACCTGGGTGAAGTTCGTGCTGGTCGCGCCGGTGGCGCGCTCGATCTGGTAGCTGGAGACCGTGCCGGACGACGGGCTCCAGCTCAGCGTCGCCGCGGACGAGGTCACGTTCGACGCGGTCGGGGTGCCCGGCGTGCCGGGGGGCTGGGTCTGGTTGCCGCCGCCGACCGAGGCGGAGAAGGAGTTGACGGCCAGGCCGACGCCGCCGATCCAGGGCTCGAACCCGGCCTGCACGCTGGTCAGGTACCACGACGTGGTGCCGTACTGGGAGCCGCGGCCGAGCGTGTCGGTGATGAAGTCGCGCACGTCGAAGTTGAAGCCGGTGATCGGCGAGGTCGACAGGTAGGAGACGACGTTGTTGGCGCCGTTGCTGCCCGTCCAGACCTGCCAGGTGCGACCGGCGAGGTTGGCGGTGCCGGTCTGGGAGCCGATCGGCTGGATGCTCCCCTGGCGGTTGAGCCAGATCATGATCTCGGTGTCCTGGACGCCGCTGACGTCGGTGGTGGCGTTCAGCCAGATGTCGTAGGAGGCGTTCCAGGTGCCGCTGCCGGGATAGGTCACGCCGATGCTGGACGGCGCGCTGCCGATGCTGCTGATCTGCCTGGGCAGCGGGGAGTTCGGGCTGCAGTTGCTGTAGTGGCAGCCCAGGAAGATCGACGGATACGAGACCGGCGCGCCGGAGGTGTTGCCCGTGCCGTCCTGCTGGGTGATGGAGAAGCCGTTGCTGGTGGTGTTGATGCACTGGGTGGCGGTGGTGCCCCAGCGGTTGTTCTGGATGACGTAGTTGCCGGCGACGACGGTGCCGTACTGCTCGCACACCGTGACCGCGCTCGCCGGCGGGGCGACGACCACGCCGACGACGGCCGCGCTCAACATCATCACAACCGCGGTGGCGATCTTGGTGAATCGACGTCTTGTTCTGGGCATGGCCCGCATGCTGCTCCTTCGCGGGGGTGAAGGACGGGACGCCGCTGGACGGCGCCTGCTCGCGGCGACTGTAAGTCCGGCGTCCGATCCGTGGGAACCGCCCGCAAGATCGTCAATCGCCCGCCGTCCCGTTTCCGGCGCTCGGGCGGCTGCCGGCCTCCTGAACTGGCTGAAAGTTACAGAGGTCCCGGTCCGGGCGCGCGCGTGGGGCAGGCGTCGCGGCAGGGGGAAGCGGCGCCGCCGCGGGGCGCCGCCGCTTCCCGTCGTCAGTTGCCGGGCGTTACTCGGGTCGCACGTCCCCCATCCACACGTAGCCGTCCTCCACCTGCATCCAGGAGCTCTCCTCGGTGGTCGGGCCGAGGGTGTCGGAGACCCGCCGGACGACGTACGCCGCCGAGGACTCCGAGGCGCTCTCCTCCGTCATCGCGGTGAAGCCGGCGGTGTCGGTGGCGGTGTATCCGGCGGTGTCGGTGGCGGTCGTCCCGGTGTAGCTGATGACCTGCTCGTCGGTCTCCTCCTGGTACTGCACGGCGTCGCCGTAGTCGAGGCTGTGGACGATGTCGTACTCGGGGCCCGGGCCCGAGCGGACGGAGGCGCCTTCGGGGTCGGCCACGAGGAAGTCGTCGCCGTCGCCGTCGGGGACGGGCTGGGCGAGCTGGGCCTGCGTCGCCTGGCCGGTGGTGGCCTGGGCGGCGCCGGCGAGGGCGCCGAACAGTCCGGTGGCGCCCACGGCGCCGGCGAGGACGGCTGAGGTGATGATGGCAGTCCGCATCGCGGTACCCCCTGATTCCTGCGTTGTCGCGACCGTCGCTCCTCGGGGAGCCGGTCGTCGTGCAGTCTCAGGGGTCGGGCTGCCCCGAAGCAGGGAAGCGCCATCCCCTCCCGGCGTCAAAGGCGGCCCAAGTCGGGAACGGGATCTCGGCCGCGCCATCGATGTAATTCTGTAAGCACGGCCCTCGCCGGGGTGGCCGCGATCGCCCGCGGCGACGGGGTTCTCGGGCGCGTCATCGCTGATTACACTCCAGTCCGGAGCCCCACCGTCCCGCCGGACGGCCGCTCTGCTCGTCACCCGCCGGGGAGGGTCAGCTCTCTCCGGCGTGCCTTAGACGGGGTGACACGACGCCTCCCTGGTGGTGCTGGCGACGCCCACGCAAGCCCCTCGACGAGGAGGATCTTCGTGTCATCCAGCGCCCTCTTATCCCGCACGCGGCGGCTGCTCTCGGTTGCCGCCGGGCTGAGCGTCGTCGCGTCCCTGGTCCCGGCCGCGGCGCTCGCCGGCCCCACGCCGGCCCCCAGGAAGTGGCAGGCCGTCCCGCTCACCCCCGCCGAGGTCGTCGACGGCGCCAAGTCACCGACCGGCAAGCTCGCCAAGAGCGACCGGGCCCTACTGCGCAACAGGTCGTCGGCCCCGGTCGACGTCGTGGTCAAGCTCGACTACGACTCGCTGGCCGCCTACCGCGGCGGCCTGCCCGGCCTGCCGGGCACCAGCCCCGCCGTCACCGGCAAGCCGCTCGACACCAGGAGCGCCGAGGCCAGGCGGTACGAACAGCACATCGCCGACGTCGAGAACGCCTTCCTGGCCGAGCTGGCGGAGAAGGTGCCCGGCGCCCGGGTCGGGCAGCGGATCAGGACCGTCTACGGCGGCATCGCGCTGCGCATCCCCGGCGACAAGGCGGCCGAGGTGCTGAAGTTGCCGGGCGCGGCCGCCGTGCAGGAGGACAAGCCGCAGCAGCCGCTCACCGACTCCAGCGCCGCGTTCATCGGCGCCGAGACCATCTACCGCCAGCTCGGCGGCGGCGACACGGCCGGCAAGGGCGTGATCGTGGGCGTGCTGGACAGCGGCGCCTGGCCCGAGCACCCGTCCTTCGCCGCCCGGCCCGGCCTGCCCGACCCCGGGCCCACCAAGGACGGCACGCCGCGGGTCTGCGACTTCGGCGACAACCCGCAGACGCCCGCCGACGACCCGTTCACCTGCAACAACAAGCTGGTCGGCGGGCAGCCGTTCCTGGAGACGTACAACGAGGTCATCGGCGGCGAGGTCTACCCCGACAGCGCCCGCGACTCCAACGGCCACGGCACCCACACCGCCAGCACCTCCGCCGGGGGCCCGGTCGCCGACGCCGATCCGCTGGGCATCAGCCGCGGCCCCATCCGCGGCATCGCGGCCGGCGCGCAGGTCTCGGTCTACAAGGTGTGCGGCCTGGAGGGCTGCTTCCCGTCCGACTCGGCGCAGGCCGTGGCGCGGGCCGTCCTGGACGGCGTACGGGTGATCAACTTCTCGATCTCCGGCGGCAGCGACCCGTACAGCGACCCGGTCGAGCTGGCTTTCCTGGACGCGTACGCGGCGGGCGTGCTGGTCTCGGCGTCGGCCGGGAACGCCGGTCCGGGGGCGGCGACCACCGACCACCGCGGCCCCTGGACCACCACGGTCGCCGCCTCCACGCAGGAGCGGACGTTCCGGTCGAGGATCACGCTGAGCGGCGGCGGCGCGACCGCGACGGTCGAGGGCGCCTCCATCACCGCGGGGATCTCCTCGCCGCTGCCGGTCGTGCTCGCCTCGGCGCCGCCGTACTCGCGACCGCTGTGCGACGCGCCCGCGCCCGCCGGGCTGTTCACCGGCAGGATCGTCGCCTGCGAGCGCGGCCCCAACCGGGTGCTGAAAGGCTTCAACGTGATGCAGGGCGGCGCGGCCGGGATGATCCTCTACAACAGCTTCCCGTTCGACCTCTTCACCGACAACCACTGGCTCCCGACGGTGCAGCTGCAGAAGCCGGAGGCGGACGCCCTGCTCGCCTTCCTGGCCGCGCACCCGGACGCCACCGGGTCGTTCCCGCAGAGCGCCAAGGCGACCTGGCAGGGCGACCGGATGACGTTCTTCTCCTCGCGCGGCCCCGGCGGCGACTTCCTCAAGCCGGACGTCACCGCGCCGGGCAACCAGATCCTCGCGGGCATGACCCCGACGCCCGAGTCACCCCTGGAAGGGCCGCCCGGCAACCTCTACCAGGTCATCTCGGGCACCTCGATGTCGGCGCCGCACGTGACGGGCGCGGCCGCGCTGGTGTTCGCCCTGCACCCGGACTGGACGCCGGGCCAGGTGAAGTCGGCGCTGATGACGACCGCCACGACCGCGGTCACCAAGGAGGACGGGACCACCCCGGCGGACCCGTTCGACATGGGCGGCGGGCGCATCGACCTGACCAGGGCCGGCGACCCCGGACTGACGCTGGACGAGACCGCCGACAACTTCCTCGCCTCGGCCACCGACCCGCTCGGCCGCATCGACCTCAACCTGCCCTCGGTGAACGCCCCCACCATGCCGGGCATCATCACCGCCAAGCGCACGTTCACGAACGTCACGAACCGCACGCTCACCTTCTCCGCCTCCGGTAAGACGATCGACGGCGCCGCCGTCACGGTGCTCCCGCCGCTGTTCACCGTCGCGCCCGGCAAGAGCGTCAAGCTGACCGTGACGGTCACCGCGCCCGAGCTGCCCGACGGGCAGTACTTCGGCCAGGTCGACCTCAAGCAGGTCGGCGGCTCGCGGGCGCTGCACCTGCCGGTGGCGTTCTTCCGTCAGGAGGGCGTCGTTCCGGTCGAGCAGACCTGCGCGCCCGACACCATCGCCAGGAACACCGGCGAGTCCACCTGCACGGTCACCGTGCGGAACGAGAGCCTGCAGGACGCCGAGGTCACCGCGCTCAGCACGCTCGACCCGCGGCTGCGGCTCAACAGCGTGACGGGCGCCACCAAGGTCGGCTCCCAGGTCGCCACGGCCAGGACCACGCTGGCCGCCCGGCAGCCCGACCGGCCGACGATCGCGCCCGGCGCGGGACCGGCCGGTTACCTGCCGCTGGACGCCTTCGGGGTCACCCCGGTCCCGATCGGCGACGAGCAGGCGGTGAACTTCGACGTGCCCGCGTTCTCGTTCGCCGGGAGGACGTTCACCAGGCTCGGCGTGACCTCCAACGGGTACAGCGTGGCGGGCGGCGCGGCCGACGACGACGTCCAGTTCCTCCCGCAGACGCTGCCCGACCCGGCGCGGCCGAACGCCGTGCTCGCGCCGTACTGGACCGACCTCGACGGCACCGGCGCCCCCGGCGTGCTCGCCACGGTGCTCACCGACGGGGTGGACGACTGGGTCGTGGTCGAGTGGCGGGTCAACCTCTTCGGTACGAACCAGCTCAAGGTGTTCCAGCAGTGGATCGGCGTGAACGGCGCCGAGGACGTCACCTACGCCTACGACCCGGCCAACCTGCCCGGCGCCCCGCCCGCCGGGTTCGGGCTGACCGTGGGCGCGGAGAACAGCGAGGGCACCGCCGGTCAGCAGATCACCGGCGCGCCCACCGAGGATCTTCGCGTGACGAGCGTCCCCGGAGCACCAGGCGGGAGCCTGACCTACTCGATGAAGGTCAAGGGGGTCAGCGCGGGCACCGGCCGGGTGTCCACGGCCACCTCGACCCCGCAGGTCAAGGGCATCACCGTGGAAGTGGACAGGATCACCGTCCAGTGATCGGCTGAAGGGCCGCGGGCGGCGCCCCCGCCCGCGGTCACAGGCTCTTGCCGGCACCCACCTCACCGACCCGCGTCGCCGCGCCGTAGGGACTTTCGGCCCTGGGACGCGGGGCTCTCGACCCTGCCGTTCGCCGAATCCGGACGTATAGGCTCATAGCATGATTCGCGTGTTTCTCGTCGACGATCACGAGGTCGTCCGGCGTGGGGTGGCCGCCCTGTTCGAAGCCGAGGACGACATCGCGGTCGTCGGCGAGGCCGGCACCGCCGAGTCGGCGATCGCCCGCATCCCCGCGCTCAGGCCGGACGTCGCCGTGCTGGACGTACGGCTCCCCGACGGCAGCGGCGTCGACGTGTGCCGCGAGGTGCGCTCCCGCGTGCCGGGGCTGGCATGCCTGATGCTGACCTCGTTCGCCGACGACGACGCGCTGTTCGACGCGGTCATGGCCGGGGCCTCCGGCTACGTGCTCAAGCAGATCCACGGCTCCGACCTGGTCGGGGGCGTCCGCACGGTCGCCTCCGGGCAGTCGCTGCTCGACCCGCAGACCACCGCCGCGATGCTCCAGCGCCTCCGCGACCAGGCGGCCAGGAAGGACCCGCTGGCCGCGCTCACCGACCAGGAGCGCACCATCCTCGACCTGATCGGCGAGGGGCTCACCAACCGGCAGATCGGCGAGCGCATGTTCCTGGCCGAGAAGACCGTCAAGAACTACGTCTCCCATCTGCTGGCCAAGCTCGACATGCAGCGCCGCACCCAGGCCGCCGCGCTCGCGGCCCGCCTCCACGGCGACCGCGACCGCTGACCGGCCCTGTCACACCGGCCCGTCGCATCGGCCTCGTCACACCGGGACGGTCCAGCAGAGCCGGGTGCCCCCGGTCGCCGGGGTCTGGAGCTCCAGCGCGCCGCCGAGCCGGGTGGCGCGCTCCTCGATGTTACGCAGGCCGCTGCGCCGCCCCGAGGCCGGGACGCCGACCCCGTTGTCCTCCACCACC
Organism: Nonomuraea sp.; assembly: GCA_036276095.1. Classification (GTDB taxonomy): domain Bacteria; phylum Actinomycetota; class Actinomycetes; order Streptosporangiales; family Streptosporangiaceae; genus Nonomuraea. Next base: position 18,762 of record DASUCK010000678.1, read on the forward strand.
AGCGCCAGCCGGCCGTCGCCCACCTCGGCCGACACCTCGGCCTTGGTCGCCTTGGCGTGGCGGACGACGTTGGACAGGGCCTCGCGCAGCACCGCCAGCAGCTGCCCGGCCACCTCCGACGGCACCTGGGAGTCGAGCGGGCCCTCCATCCGCAGGCCGGGCATGAAGCCGAGGTGGCCGCGGGCGGCCTCGACCAGCTCCACGACCTGGCCGCGCAGCGTGGCCGCGGCCTCCTCGCGGGGCATCTGCAAGGCGAAGATCGTGGAACGGATCTGCCGGATCGTCTCGTCGAGCTCGTCGATGGCGTGCTGCACCCGCTCGGCCGCCTGGGGCCGCTCCACCAGGCGTACCGCGCCCATCAGCGACATCGCGGTCGCGAACAGCCGCTGGATGACCACGTCATGCAGGTCCTTGGCGATACGGTCGCGATCTTCGAGCAGGCCGAGGCGTTCGGCGTCGCGGCGGGCCTCGGCCAGTTCGAGCGCGATGGCGGCCTGTCCGGCGAACGACTGGATCACGCTCAGGTCGGCCTCCGTGAACGGCCGCCGGCCGACGCGCTTGGCCAGCACGAGCACGCCGCGTACGGACGGGGCCGCGCCCACCGGCACCAGCAGCGCGGCGCCGAAGCCGAGCTCGTGCAGCGGCAATCCGGCGAACGGCGCGCCGCGCACGTCGGCCGCGGTCAGCGGCCACCCGCCGGCGAAGACCTCGCCCACCGCGCTGTCGGCCAGCGGGAAGACCAGCTCCAGCAGGTCGCCGGACCGCGCGCCCTCGGCGATCTCGGCCATCAGGCCCGCCCCGCCGGGCAGCAGCACGCACGCCAGGTCGGCGTCGCTCATCTCCCTGGCCCGCACCGCCATCAGCGACAGCACCTCGCGGGGGGCCGAGCCCGACAGCAGGCCGGTGGTGACCTCGGCCGAGGCCTGCAGCCAGCGCTCGCGGCGGCGGGTCTCCTCATACAGGCGGGCGTTCTCGACGGCGACGCCGGCGGCGGTGGCCAGCGCGACCACGATGGCTTCGTCCTCCTCGTCGAACGAGCCGCCGCCGCGTTTCTCCGTCAGGTAGAGGTTGCCGAACACCTCGTCGCGCACCCGCACCGGCACCCCGAGGAAGCTGCCCATCTCTGGGTGGCCGGGCGGGAAGCCGTAGGACTCGGGATGGTCGGAGATGCGGGCCAGGCGCAGCGGCCGGGCGTCCTTGATGAGCAGGCCGAGCAGGCCGAGGCCGTGGGGCCAGTGCTCGATGCGGGCGATCTCGTCCTCGGTCAGCCCGACCGGGATGAACTGGATCAGCGTGCCGCCCTCGCCGACCACGCCGAGCGCGCCGTAGCCGGCGTCCACCAGGTTGGTCGCGGTCTCGACGATCCGGCGCAGCACGGTCTCCAGGTCGAGATCGCTGCCGACCGTCACCACGGCGTCCAGCAGGGCGTGCACGCGGTCGCGCGTGGCCAGCACCGCGTTGAGCCGCAGCTGCAGCTCGGCCAGCAGCTCGTCCAGCCGCATCTGCGGCAACAGGGGCCTGTCCGCCATAGCCGCCAGTGTGCCATGCGACCGGACCGCCTCCGTCCGAGCCGCTCGGGGGGCCGGGCGCAGCATGGCCGCGGGCCCGGTGGACAGCCATCCGCCGGGCTGGAGCACGCCGGTCAACGTCATGAACGCCGGTCGACGTCACGAACGCCGGCCGCGTACCGACCGGGCGCGCAGGGCCGCCGCCGTGGTCGCCGCCGCCGTTCCCGCCAGGGCGGCCAGCACCGTCCAGCCGGGTTCCTGGACCGGCAGCCGGAACACGTGGGTGGCGAGCGAGACGGCCAGCCAGCCGGCGGCTCCCCCGACCGCCGCCGTGCCCGCGTACCCGGACAGGCCCATCCGGGGCCGGTCGGGCACCCGCTGGGACAGCCAGGTCACCACGGCCGGCAGGGTGAGGGCCAGCGCGGACAGCACCGCGATCAGCGGCGCGTACAGGCGTCCCGGCAGCGGGAGGCGGTACTGGAACGCCTGGATGGCGCCCAGGCTCATGAGCAGCGCGCCGAGGACCGAGGTCTGGAGCAGCGTCAGGCGGTCGCTGTGCCGCCGCCCCTCCTCCTCGCGCTCGTGGAACCACTGCCCGATCCGGGCCGCGGTGATCGCCTCGATGTCCCCGGCGCGCCGGACGGCCGCCTCGACGTACACGCGGTCGTCCTCCAGCTGGGCGGCGAACCACTCGGTCATCTCCTGGTCGTCGCCGAGCGGCCCGCGGGTGCCGCCGGGGAGGACGGCGCGGGCGTTGGCCTGCGCGATCCGCACCGTACGGGCCATCTCGGACAGCCCGACGCCGGTCAGGGCGAGGTCCATCGCGGCGACGCGGACCCGTTCGAGGTTCCGGCGCGCCGCCCGCCACCGGTCCGGGGTGATCTCCTGGCCTTCCTCGTGCAGGGCCACCAGGTCCGCGACGTCCCGTTCGAGCGCGTCACCGCGGTCGCGGAAGCGGAGCTCGCTCCGGTGCACCCGGCACTGATAGCGGATCTTGGTGAGGTGGAGCAGGTAGGCCGCGAACGGCGGCAGCCCGCCGCCGTTCCGCCACGTCCAGCGGTTCAGCTCGCCCTGGTGCCGGGGCGCGCAGGTGACGACCATCCGGCGGAACGCGCGCCCGTCGTCGTCGGACGGGGACGCCTCCCACACGTCGAACCCCGGCGGCACGACCGCGGGCCGCGTCCACCAGCCCGCCGCGGCCGGGCCCCGAACGGCCTGACGGACCGCGCCCGCCAGCCGCTCCCCGAACGCGAACCGGCCCGGCGCAGCGCCATGAGGACGCGGCTCTCGCCGAGCAGGTACGGCACGCCGGGGCACAGCGCCTCCCAGGCCTTCTCGAGCGCCGCCCAGTCGGTCTCGCCGGGCACGTCGGCGTGCTCGGCCCGCGGCGCCAGCAGCACGCCCATGCACAGCACGTCGTGCCGCCGCCACAGGGCGAGCTGGCGTACCGACCGGTGCGCGCAGTGGGCGCGGGCCAGCGGCTCCCGCCCGCCCTCCACGACCGGGTCGGCCTGCTCCGGCGGGACGCCCAGGCGCCCGGCCATCGACGTCCACAGCGAACGCAGCCCGCTCAGGCATTCGCCGGCGTGCGGCCCTTCCGCCGGCGCGTACAGGTAGACGACGAGCGCCTGCATGCTGAGCCCGGGCCGCGGCTTGCGCCGGACGGCCGGCCTCCAGCGGGCCCGGTCACTCCTCGCCATCGCGGCGGTTCCGGAGCGCGCTCAGGGTGTGCTTGAGCTTGTTGAACCGCTCCCGCACCTTCTCCGGCGCCGCGCACTCCCCGCCCGGCTCGGACTCGTCCTCCTCGATCTCCTCCCATTCGCCGCGTTGCAGCACGTGGTCGAGCGCGATCGCGGCGTCCATGACCGCCCGGTCGTCGTCGCCGGCCAGCGCCTCGGACAGGTCGTCCAGCAGCATGGTCACGCGGTCCCACTCGACCGGGGCGAGTAACGCCTCGATCAGCCAGTCGAGCGCTTCGTCGGCTTCCCTGGCCGTGTCCGGCTTGATCATGTCTCTCCTTTTTCTGGACGCGTGCGTGCGCGTCAGGCTCCGCTGTGCGTGGTCAGGCTCGGTGGTGGTGGTCAGGCTCCGCTGTGGATGTGCGCCGCCCAGGTGGAGGGCCAGTCGGCCAGCCGGGCGCGTAGCGCGCGCGTCGCTGCGTGCAGGGCCTCGGCGGCGCCGTCCGCGGTGCCCGCGCGGGCCAGCGCGCCGTACACGTCGGCGGCGACGGCCACGGCGTGGCGGTCGGCGATCTTCCACAGGGTGCCGATGACGTGCCGGTACCCGGCCAGCTGGAACGACGAGGTGAGGTGGATGGCCTCGTCGGCCAGGGCCGCGCCGGCGCGCGCCGTCGAGCACGCCGACAGGAAGGCGAACTCGGCCCGGTCGAGCCTGAGCCGGACGATGTCCGTGATCGCCAGCGGGCGGCTCTCGTGGTCGCGGAGCAGCAGCCGGCTGCCCGACGGGTCGTCGAGGCTGCTGACGGCGTGGCAGCCGAAGTGCGCCCACGGGTACGCGGGCAGCTCCCCGAGGATGTCGTCCCGCCCCGGGTCCTCGAACGCGGTGAACCGCCCGCCGAACAGCTCGTCGATCATCCGGACCTCCCTGCGGACGCCGGGCAGCGAGGCGCGACCCGGCGTCCGAGGCATCGCCACGACCATGATCCGGTCGCCGCCTCGGGCACCCGCTGGGCGGGGGCGGCGCGCGTGGACGAGCGCGCGTACGGTCGGGGTGTAGGACGAGACGACCCGATCGATCACGGTACGCGGGACCGGGTCGGCCCGCGTACGGTGATGCCCGGCGGCGTGCAGAGGCAAGGACGCCAGCGGCCCCGACGGGCACCACCACACCCGAGGCCACGGCCGGCCGTCGCCCGGCGGGCCGGTGAGCCCGAGGCCGTCCAGCACGGGCCCGGCGACCGCGTCCCACAGCCAGCCGAGCACCCGGACGAGCTCCGGCTCGTCGCCGCCCGCCAGCGCGGCCAGGAACCGCGACCGCCGCAGGTGAACGTCGTCGAGGGCGGCGCGGGAGCGCGGCACGACCCGCGGCCAGGCAGATCGGCAGGCACGAGTGATCGCCGGGGGCGGCGGCCACCGCCTCCCGGCCGGCGGCCAGCGCCTCGTCACCGTCCTGCGGCGAGCCGGACCGCTCGAACGTCCGCAGCAGGCCGCTGGCCAGGTTGGCCAGCCGGTGGGCCCGGTCGGGGTGGCCGTACGGGCTGAGGTCCACCGCTTTCCGCTCGGCGGCCACGGCCTCGGCCAGATCCTGGGCGTTCCCGGTCAGCTCGTACCGGCTCACCAGGGCGGCGCCGAGGTTCGACAGGTGCATGGCGTGCTCGGGATGCGGCTCAGGAGTGCCGGCGACCGCCGTGCGCAACAGGTCGACGGCCTCGTCGAGCTCGCCGGTGGCGGAGGTGTGGTCGGCGCGCGCCATGAGGGCCGTGGCGAGGGCGCCGAGGGCGTCGGTGGGGGCGGGGTCGTCGTCGAGGGTCGCGGCGAGCGCCGCCCGGCCCAGCTCGACGGCCTCGGCCAACGCCTCCTGGCGGCCCGTCCGCTCGAACCACCGGACGAGCGCGCGGGCCAGCGTGACGAGACCCCTCGGATCGCCGACACCGTCGGCCCTGCCGGAACTACCGGCACTGCCGGCCGTGTCGCCACTGCCGGCCCTGTCGCCGCTGTCGCCGGCGCGGGCGGCGCGGGTGGTGGCGTCGGCGCGGGTGGTGGCGACCGAACGCCGGGCGGCTTCGACGGCCTCCTCCAGGTCGGACGGGGCGTCCGTGCGCTCGTACCGGAGGGACAGGGTGGCGGCGAGGTTCGACAGGTACATCGCCCGCTCGGGATCCGTCTCCCCCGCCCCGGCGACCGCCTGCCGCAGCAGCTCGACGGCTTCGTCCAGGTCGCGGCCGGACCCGGCGCGCTCCGCCCGCGCCGCCAACGCCGCCAACGCCGACCCCAGCACGTTCAGCGCGCCCGGCCGGTCGCCGCCGTCCTCGGGGGTCGCGGCGACGGCCCGCCTGGCGAACGCGACGGCCTCCTCCAGGTCCTCGGTGCTCTGCGTTCGCTCGGCGCGGGTGTACAGGTCAAGGGCGAGGTCGCCCAGGTAAGCGGCCAGGTCGAGGGGGTCGTCGGCGGTGGCGGCGGACCTCCTGCCGAGGTCGATGGCCTCGTCGAGGTCGGCGGGCTCCCCGGCGTGCTCGTACCGGGTGCGCAACACCACCCCGAGATGGGCCAGGTGCCCGGGGCGATCGGGATGGTCGCCGGGCACGGCGGCGACCGCCTCCCGTCCCGCCAGCACGGCCTCGTCCAGGTCGGCGGGCGTCCCGTCGAGGTCGAACCGGGCGAGCAGGTCGGCTCGCAGATTGCTCAGGTAGACGTCCCGATCGGAGTCGTCCCCGGCCGCCGACGCCGCTTCCCTGCCCGTCTCGATGGCCTCGTCGAGATCGCCCGTCGTGCCCTCGTGCTCGAACCGCGTGGACAGGGCGAGCGCCAGATCGGCCAGCCGCCTGGCCCGATCCGGATCGCCGGGTGGGGTGCCGGCGGCCGCCTGCCGGAGCAGCGCGATGGCGGTGACCAGCTCCGCCGCCTCAGCGGCGCCGGAATCGGGCTGGAGAGCGGGGGCGGCCTGGGGCTGGAGAGCGGGCGCGGCCTCGGAGCGGACGTCGTCGGGCTCGGCCTGGGCGGTGTAGCGGAACCAGTGGAGCAGTCCGGCCAGGTGGGCCGCCTCCGGATGCGCGGACGGGTCAGGCAGCGCCCCCAGCAGCGCCTCGGTCTCCGCCAGGGCGGCGGCGTCCAGCACGACGGCGGGGTCGCGGTCGGCCTCGTACCGTTCGATCCGGGCGCGCACCCGCGCCAGCAGCCTCCGCATCTCCCCCACCCTCCCACGACCAGGACCGGTGACCGCCGTCACAGCGTAGGCCCTGCGAGCGGGCGGGATGGCCGATCCGGCCGAGGAAGCCAGGCGGCCGACCTCCCGTGGGCGCCACCGGTGAGAACGTTCGAACCGTGATCTGCTCACATCGGCGGCTCACGGAACGTGTGCCCGAATCCCCAGCGTGACCGCGTGGACAACGCCAGCGTGGTGGCGTTCACCTGGTGGCGGCGGCACGTGCCTGCCAGTCGCGGTAGTGGATCCGGCCGAGGGCGGCGTCGCCCGTGGGCACCAGTGAGTGCTCGCCCGGCTCGGCCCCGAAGTAGCGCGCGTGCGGGTCGGTGACCACCTCGCGGCGGTCGCCGAGGGCGGCGAGGGCGTCGCGGAAGAACTCGTCCATGCGGAACCGGTCGGGTCCGGCCACCTCGATCCGGCCGTTCAGCGGGGCGCCCGCGGCGACCCGGGCGACCGTCTCGGCGACGTCGTCGCCCGCGACGGGCTGGAAGAGCACGGGCGCGACGCGTACCGTCCCGCGCTCTGTGGCGTCGTCCGCGATGCCGCGGACGAACTCGAAGAACTGCGTCGCGTGCACGATCGAGTACGGGATCGACGACGTCTCGATCAGCCTCTCCTGGACGACCTTGGCCGCGAAGTAGGCGTTCTCCGGCATCCGGTCGGTGCCCACGATCGACAGCGCGACGTGGTGGCCGACGCCCGCCGCCGACCCCGCGGCGAGCAGGTTGCGGGTGGAGGTCTCGAAGAACTCCGTCACCGCGGCCATCTCGAACGACGGCGAGTTGGACACGTCGACCGTCACCGACGCCCCCGCCAGCGCCTCGGCCAGCCCCTCGCCGGTGAGGGTGTCGACCCCGGTTCGCGGTGACGCGGCGACCGCCTCGTGCCCCTGCTCCGCCAGCCTCGCCACGACCTTCGACCCGATCAGGCCCGTGCCGCCGATTACCACGATCTTCATGACATGCCTTTCCTGTCCGCCGGGCACCTGGCCGCCGACCGGCCACCAGCGAGGACGGCCGTCCCCCGCCTGTGACAGCCCCCTGCGGAATCCGTGCCGGGACTCCTGGCTCGGCTTTCCTGCGCACGCCGGTCTCTTCCCGCGCACGCCGGACGCTGCCTGCGTACCCCACGCACCTGCCTCCCCCGCCGCGCCCGCGCCACACCGAAGCGGGCGCGGGAGTGTCACCCGCCGCTGGGCTGTGGTCAACGAGGTGGTGCTCAACCAGGTGCTGGTGAGCTTCGGGGGCGACGCCCGTACGGACGGGGTGGTGGCGGCGGACGCTGGCCGGACTGGCCCGCGGCCGGGCGGCGGGCGGGCGCCAGCACGTCGGCGAGGGTGATGGAGCTCAGCAGGCGGTCCTCGTGGTCGCGCAGCTCGGCCAGGACCTCGGCGAGCGGCGCGGCCGTCCTCGGGAAGGGCGGTCCGGACGGGTCGACCCCTTCGGTGACGCGCATGACGTCGGCGAGCGCGATCTCCGCGGCGGGGCGGGCGAGCCAGTAGCCGCCGTCGGGGCCGCGCTGGCTGTGGATGAGGCCGGCGCGGCGCAGCTGGAGCAGGATGTTGTCGCAGAACCGGCGCGGGATCTCCTGCGCGGCGGCGATGGCCTCGGCGTGCACGGGGCCGTCGGAGGCGGCCAGGGCGAGCATGGCGGTCAGCGCGTACTGGGTGCGGGCGGAGATTCTCATAGGCGTGGGGTCACCGGGACCCGATTCCCGTACGGGGCCGGGCCCGGCGCCTACGGCCCCTCATGCGGAGGCCTGCTCCTCCTTGGCGGCGCCCAGCTCGGTCTCGACCGCTTCGACGGACTCGTGGGCCTTGTCGCGGCGGTACTCGCGGACCGAGTAGGCGATGGCGCCGGCCCAGATCACCGCGATGGCGACGTACGCGACCGTCTGGACGGCTCCGGAGGCGTCGATCCAGTCGCTGCGCAGCAGCGTGCGCACGTTGGTGAGGATGATCACGCCGCCGACGGCGGAGCCGAGGATGCGCGGCGGGATGTGGCGGACCAGCCAGGCCGCGATCGGCGCGGCGATGACGCCGCCGAGCAGCAGGACGGCGACCCAGGCGAAGTCGATGTTCTCCGAGCCGATGCCGACGAAGAAGCCGACGCTGGCGGCGATCGCGACGAGGAACTCGCTGGCGTCGATGGAGCCGATCACCTTCCGGGGGGCGAGCCGGCCGCTGGCGAGGATGGCGGGCGTGCCGACCGGGCCCCAGCCGCCGCCGCCGGTGGCGTCGACGAAGCCGGCGAGCACGCCGAGCGGGGCGAGGAAGCGGCGGCGCAGCGGCTTGCCGAGGTTGCCGCGCGGCAGCCCGAACGCGGTGAAGCGGACCAGGATGTAGGCCCCGAGCGTGAGCAGGATGATCGACATCACCGGGGCGGCGACCTCGGTGGACAGGCTGGACAGGAAGGTGGCGCCGGCGAAGGCGCCGACCGCGCCGGGGACGCCGATCCTGGCGACGACCTTCCAGTCCACGTTGCCGAAGCGCCAGTGGGAGATGCCGGAGGCGAGCGTGGTGCCGATCTCGGCCAGGTGCACGGTGGCCGAGGCGGCGGCCGCGTTGGTGCCGATGGCCAGCAGGAGCGTGCTGGACGTGACGCCGTAGGCCATGCCGAGGCTGCCGTCGACGAGTTGGGCCGCGAAACCGACGAGCCCGAGCAGGATGAGCGCTCGCACGATCTCCCCTTTCTCTACTTAATAAGTAGGAATAATACTGTTATGGCCTGGGTCATCCCGTCAAGGCTCCGGCCCGGCCATCTCACCTTCCGGACACCTCAGGCACCGGACAGCTCGCGGTTGCGCTCCCACCGGCCCTCGGGCGGGACGTGGAACGGCCTGGTCTCAGGAGTCGGGGTGGGCCAGGAAGCGGCCGAAGCGGCCCTGGTGGTAGAGGAGGGGTCGGCCGGGCGGCCGGACGTCCGCCTCGGCGACCAGGCCGACGACCAGCATGTGGTCACCGACCTCGACGCGTTCGTAGGGCAGGCAGAGCAGGTGCGCGGAGACGTCCTGCAGCAGCGGCGCGCCCAGCGGCCCCGGACGCCAGCGGGTGGGCTCGGCGAAGCGGTCGATGCTCCTGCGGGCGAACCGGGCAGCGAGCTCCGCCTGGTCGCTGGCCAGGATGTTGACGGCGAAGTGGTCGGCGGCGCCGAGCCGCGGCCAGGTGGTCGAGGACAGGTCCACGTAGAAGGAGACCAGGGGCGGGGCGAGGCTGACGGAGGAGAACGAGGTGGCGGTGAGACCGACGGGGATGCCGTCGCTCTGGGCGGTGATGACCACCACCCCGCTGGCGTGCACGGCGAGCGCCTGCCTGAACAGGTCGGCCTCGACGGCGCGCCCGGGCACCGGGACGGTGGTCGCTGATGGAACGATCACGAGAGTTCCTCACAGGAGAAAGGCATGCTCACGCGCCGCCGGCGGGCGGGCCGGGGGCGCGGAGAAGGAGATGTCGTCGACGAGGGCGCGGGCGGCGTCGGCCGCGCCGGGAGCACGAGTGGTGACGGGCGCGAATTCGTGATCAACGACACTGCGCGCTGGCGACGTGGCAGAAGTCCACGTGGGAGCGCCTGGTCAGGAGGAGACCCTGCCTCATGGGGACGACGCTAGGCGGAGGATTCCGATAAGTCAACATTTCCTACTAGTTTTATCGGGAAGTCTCACCCGGTGGCCTCGCGCAGCTGGTCGGGCGGCACCGGGATGGCCGGGAACGGGTTGTCCGGCAGCAGGATGACCCGCCGCGCCCGGCCCGGACGCAGGGCGGCGTCCAGGTGCAGCAGCGCCGCGCCGATACCGGCCGCGCCGACCATGTAGCCGGTGTCGGCGCTCACCTCGCCGGGCCGCAGCCGCCGATACGCCTGGTACCAGCGCAGGCCGCGGCCGTCGGGGTCGGTGGCGGCGGCGATGAGGTGCTCGGCGAGCCCGCCGGCGAAGGTCAGGTAGGCGTCCTTGCCCGTGACCGCCCACAGGCCGGTGAACAGCTCCAGCAGGCCGGCGGTGCCGCAGCACTGGCAGGCCACGTTCCAGAATCCCGGCGTGCGCCGCAGCGGCGCCCCGCTCTGCAGGATCCCGCCGGCCAGGCGCTCGACCCACTCCAGATGACCGGGGTCGCCGGTCACCCGGTGGAGCTCGTAGAACATGCGGGCCACCCCGGCCGAGCCGGAGCAGAAGCCGAGATAGTGCAAACCGCGCCCCTGGGGCACATGATGCGGCACAACCGCGCACCGGCCGGTCACGAGACTCACCTCACGCACGAAACCGGCACCCCGATCGGCCGCGACCAGGAACCGCGAATCGCCGGTGACACCGTACAGGCGGGCCAGCAGGAACGCCGTCCCCGCCGTACCGGCCAGAAACCCCGGCGTGACCGCGTCCACCGGCAGATCCGGGCAATCACCGAACCGATGACCGGGCACCGCCAGACTCGCGATACGCTCCCCCGCCGCCACCGCGACATCCGCACAACCCGGCACGCCCAGCGCGGCGGCCGCCCGCAACAGCCCCAGCACGATCCCACCGTCACCCCGCTGCGCCGGATCACCGGTCCAGCCCGGACCGCCACCCAGCTCACGAGCGGCACGCAGGACATGCTCCGCCGCGGCCGCCGCCTCCTCCTCGAACGAACCCTCGCCGAGCGCCCACCCGGCCTCCAGCAACGCCACGACGACACCGATCAGGCCGTGATACAGCGTGACATCCACCTGCTCACGCCAGGTCGCCGCCAGATGACGCGCCCCCCGGCGAGCGTCCTCCAGATACGCCTCGCGGCCGGTGGCCGCGGCCAACTCCAGGAAGAACAGCACGATGCCGGCCGAACCGGCGTACAACGACGCAGACTCGGGCGCGGCCAGCGCCGACCTGCCGCGCGGGTCGGGGTTGGCGCACCAGCGCCGCCCGCCGCCGTCGTCGACGGCGGCCGAACGGATCCAGCGCGCCGCCAGGACGGCGGCGGCCAGCGGCGTCTCGGCGCGCTCACCCGGGAAGCGGGTCCGGTCCAAACCCATACCGGATTATCCCATAGATCTGGTAGGGAAATCAGGTATCAAATGCGGAGTTCGGCCGATCATGCCCCGGCGACGTCCTTGAGCGCCGCCCGCACCTGCGGCGCCACCGCCGCGTGCCACTGCTCCAGCACCTCAGGCAGGCGCGGCAGATCGGCCTCGACCAGCGCGAGGCCCGGCGTGGGGACGGTGGCGCCCAGCTCCACCAGCAGCGGGCGCAGGTGTACCTCGACGGCCAGCGCGTGCCGCGCGTCGCCCATCACCAGGAGGGGCAGCGCGACCGTGCCGGCCAGCGCCCGATGCGGCAACCGGTCCAGGAACACCTTCAGCAGCCCCGTGTAGGTGCCCTTGTACGTGGGGCTCGCCACCAGCAGCACCTCCGCGCCCGCGACGAGATCGAGCGCCAGCTCCACACCGGGCGCCGGCGACGCGGCGAGCAGGTGCGGCGCCAGGGCCGACAGGTCGACCAGCTCGATCGGGGCGTCGTGCCCGATGCGCCGGGCCAGCGTCCCGGCGGCGTCCACGGCCGCCCCGAGGGTCCTGGACCCGCCGCGGGGATTGCCGACCAGGGCCACGACCTCGCCGCTCATCGGGCCTCCCGTGCGGTTGCGGAACTTGGAGGCGACGATCTTCACCGCGCGGCCGTGGCTTCCTGCCGCTGCTCGCCGCCCGCGGCGCAACCAGCCGCCAGGGCGGCCGGCAGAAGCACGGCGAGCGTGAGTCTCAAGAGGACGGAGACAGGCATGGGACATGGCCCTTCACGTGCGGGGGTGGCGGATCCTGACGAAGGTGAGCGGGCGGTCATCGACATCGCGCGCTGGCGACGTGGCCGTGGTCCACGTGCGGGCGCCGGGTCAGGTTCGCGGCCTGGCTCATGACCACCACGCTACGAGCCCGTGACGGCACAGTCAACATTCCCTACTTGCTTTATGGGTTTTTCATGGCTCGGGGACCACTGGGGCCGTCCTCGGCGGCCGGGGATGCCGTTCCCGCCCGTTCGCGGCTTGACGGCCGGAGGTGGCCGTGATGTGTTCGTACGAGATCGCGCCACCCTCGCCGACGGCCCGCCCCCGCGGGAGGCCGTCACCTGCCACCGCGCTCGACGGCCGCCCCGCACCGGCGCCGGCGATGACGAACAGGAGCACCGGCACATGAGCGACACGCCGCGACTGCACCGGGCCGGCCCGGCCGCGCTGGAAAGGGCCCGCGAGCTGCGCCCCCTGATCGAACGCGAGGCGGCCACCGCCGAGGCGCTCGGCCGGCTCACCGATCCCGTCGTGGACGCCCTGCACGAAGCGGGACTTTTCCGTATCTGGGTGCCGGAGCCGCTGGGCGGCGCGGAGCTGTCGCCCACGGAGCTGCTCGCCGTCTTCGAAGAGCTCACCTACGCCGACCCCTCGACCGGCTGGGTGGTCATGGCCACCACCCTGGAGAACGGCACCGCGGGCGCCTACCTGGGCGACGACGCCGTGGAGCGGATGTTCTCCGGCCCGCGGGCGCCGCTGATCGCCGGTCAGGGCACCCGGCCGGGCGTCGCCGTCCCCGAAGACGGCGGTTTCCGGCTCACCGGCCAGTGGGGCTTCGCGTCGGGCATGCTCCACGCCCAGTACGCCCACAGCCTCGGCGCCGTCGAGGGCACCGACGAGGCCCGCATCTGCATCACCCCCATCGAGGACGTCAAGATGCTCGGCAACTGGGACGTCCTCGGCCTGCGTGCCACCGGCAGCGTCGACTACGCCATCGAGGACGCGTTCGTGCCGGAGTCGTACACGCACGTCTTCACGCTGGACGAGCCGCTGCGCGGCGGCGCGATCTACCGGCTTGGCCTGGTCGACCAGGCGCTGATCTGCCACTCCGGGTGGGCGCTCGGCCTCGGCCGCCGCCTGCTCGACGAGCTGGCCCGCCACGCCCGGGCCCGCACCGGCCGGCCGGGGCAGCTGGCCGGCAGCGACGCCTTCCACGCCGACTTCGCCCGCGCCGAGGCGGGGTTCCGCGCCGCCGCCGCGCTCGTCCGGCAGACGTGGGACGACGCCGAGCGCGCGCTGGAGGCCGGCCGGCGTCTCGGCGTGCGCCAGGAGACGATGGTGCGCCTGGCGCTCAACCACGTCACCTCGACGCTTTCCGGGGTCGCCCGCTTCGTCCACGCCTCGTGCGCCACGACGGCGCTGCGCGACGGGCTCGTCCAGCGCCTGTTCCGCGACGCCCACGCCGGCGCCGCCCACATCACCTCCGGCCCGCAGGTGCTGGCCGGGTGCGGCCGCGAGCTCGCCGGCCTGGCCCCCGGCGCGTCCTGGGTGGTCTTCGCCCTCGAACAGCCCTGACCTGACGCCACCGCGGCCAGGCGACACGCCCCTCGCGGCCGCCGCTCGGGGGCGGTCAGTCGAGGACCTCGGTCAGCGGCCGTCGGACCGTTTCCTTGGAGTCGAACGTGACGCCGAACCGGATGATCATCTGCGGATGCTCCCCCGAGCAGAGCTCCTGGCGCAGGAACTCCCTCAGGTGTCGCATCTCCAGCGCCTGGGTGTGGAAGGCGGCCGCCACCCCGTGCGCGGAGGCGTACAGCAACACGCGCTGCAGGGCCTGGCCGGCGGCGATCCAGTCCTCGCGGGTGTCGCCGCGCGTGGTGAGCAGGGTCACGACACCGGCGGACGACGACCCGCTCCGGTCGGCGGGCGCGCCCCACGCGTGCCGCCCGGCGTAGTCGCGCTGCGCGAACGGCGGATCGGCCCGGGACGGCTCGGCCGGGTAGCCGTCGGCGGGCACGCCGTCCTTGCGGGAGCTGCCCGGCGGGCGGGCCCAGCGGATGACCTCCAGGTTGAGCACCCGGTCCCGCGCCTGGGTGGCCTGGGCCGCCTCGGTCAGCGCGGCGACGACGCGCACGTCCTGCGGCGCGCGTACGGGCGTGAGACTGGCCCCTTCGGCGGCCGCCTGCCGTACGAGCCGGTCCACCAGCCGGTCGGGGACGGGCAGCTCGGCGAACCCGGCCCGGTGGGTGCGGCGGCGCTCGATCTCGGCGTTCATGAGCCTGGTGTGCTCGTCCGGCGTGACGCTCCCGCCCACCCGTACGGTGGCCAGCAGCGCGGGCAGGTCAGGGTCCGGCAGGACCCGCACGACCGGCTCGTATCCCCGGCACCGCAGCGCCGTGCGGAGCGTGAACACCGCGGCGCCGCAGCTGATGAGCAGTTGCCGGCCGTCGGGGTCGCCGAAGCGGAGCTTCCTGTCCGGGTCGGCGCGCACGCTGATCTCGTCCCCGGCGACGGAGAACGTCCACGGCTGGGTGTTGTGCACGGACGGCGCCCACGTGGCGGCTTCCAGAGACACGTGAACGGCGCGTTCGGTCTCCTCCGACGTGCGGGTGTTCATGGCATCCACCTCCAGGTGCTTGGGGCCAGCACATCACCGTCCGCCGGCGGGGGTCAGGGCCGAAGGTCCCGTCCCGCGGGGTCCCAGGTCTCCGTCCGGACCGCCTCTTTCGGCCGCCGAGCCGTCGACTCCTACGATGATCATGGGTCCTCCTTCGCTCTCCCCTATCGCACCCTGCCCCACCTGCCCGGGGCAGAGCCGGAGGTCGATCCGGGGCGGGCCGACGGGCCCTGGGCCGCATTCACCGCAATGCGATTGCAACCATGCCGAACGTAGCGTCACGGGCACTTACCGGTGACATCGGTCACGTTCGGGAAGGAACACCACGACGACGGAGATCCACGGGCGGTAACCGCCCTTGGCCTGCGGCGTCGGACTCTGAGGAATGTGAACGCCGGGAGGAAACACCGTGAAGGAGAGCGTGTGAGCGACGTGCGGCCGG
>DASUCK010000679.1:0-12748 GCA_036276095.1 Nonomuraea sp.
ATTCGCTCAGTTATCACGTCGTCGGCCACGCCGGCGGCCCCGTCGTGGTGGGTCGGCCGCGATCGTGTCGAAGCTCTGCCAGCTGCCTCTTCTCTCCCTGTCACGGTCGCGTGGCGTAGGCCAGCGTGGCCTACTAGCCTAAAGGTTCTTACAGCAGCTCCCGGGAGGAGCAATGGGCGCAGCATGGTTGCTGGAAGTTCCTGTCACGGCTGAGGAAGTCCGTTGGTTGACGGCTCGGGCGAAGCTACAAGCGATGGACACGCTGAGCGAATGGGGCGGCGAGCTCAAGGTCTGGTCGGTGGGTGCGGATGGCACGCTGATCGTGGCGGTCACTCTTCCGGACTCCCCCACGCAGGATCTCGTCCGCGCCTTGTTGGCGGTCCTGAGCCTGCGTGCCGTCGATGTGCGATTCGAGCCGCTGACAGAGAGCGAACTTCGGGAGCTCGAGGCGTTCCCCAACGTGCGCGGCGCGGCGGGACCAAGACCCTACTGCCCGCGGTGCGGCGGCCCCGATGGTCACCATCACGACTCGTGCCCGCAGCGTGACCGGGGGAAGGCCAAGCCGTGAAGCAGTGGTCACCGCCGATGCCGGTCGGCTATCCGGGCAGCATCCAGTCTCTCGGCGGATTCGCCGCGCCCTTGCTCGCCGCCGCCAGCTTCACCATGACGGCGCTCCTGCTGCCGACGGCGTCGCAGGTGTTTGCACGATGGACGGATGCCGCGATGACGTTGTTCGTGGCGGCGGGTCTTGCACACATCGCTGCGGTTCAGGCCGCCATCTGGGCTCGCCGCTACGACACCACCCCCGCGGAACTGGTCATGTGGCATCCGGACGAGGTGGACGGGGAAAGACCGAGCGCGTGGCTGCAGGGAGTGCAGCAGGGCCTGCTGGAACGCAGCCGGGTCTGGTCGGAGCGTGCTCGGTTCGCCTATCACCTGGGAATAGCTCTGCTCCTGGCCGGACTGGCCGTCGCCACCGTCCCGAAAGGCGAACTGACGCCGTCGCGCTGGCTCCTGGTCTCGGTGGCCATCCTCGGCTTTGTGGGAGAGGTGCTTTGGATCACGGGTTCGACGTTCTTGGACCGCGACCGCCGACGTTCTGCACTGCTGTATGTCCTGACGGTGATGCTGGCGGTCACGGCAGCCGCGACCGAAGGTGCCGTCGGAGTGGCCACAGCGATGATCGTGACGGGATATCACCTGGTCGCGTATCGCTTACCAGCGAAGATCAGGGAACGCGGCTACCTGCTGGCCATTATCGCCATGCCGGCATGGGCCATGATCGGCTCGGGCTGGGCGCGCGTTCTGGTGGCGGTGACGGCCGCTCTGGTGTGTGTCGTACAGATCGTCAAGCTGATTCGTCTGTGGCGGGTGGAACGAGCCGAACTATTTCATTGAACAGCCGTCCATCTTCGTCCTCGTGCACCCAGGCAGCTGTTCCGGGGGACGCCTGCCGAGCATTCCGCAGAACGGCGTGGCGGAAGGACGGCCGCGATCCCGGCATCATCAGCCGCACCATCAGCTTGCCGTCGGGATAACGTCCGTCGAGAAGCTCAAGGATCAGGTGGGCGGGCGAGGTCAGGGAATCGCCCATCGCACCGGCTCGGAGGCGGGCGTTGACGACGAGTTCGAGCAGGTCGGTGCTCGGACCGGGATCGCGCTTGTCCTCCTGGGCACCGCGCTCCCGGCGCAGGAACTTCAGTACGGCACCGCCGCCCAGGGTGAACAAGCCCTCCTTCACCGCGTGGGTCTGCAGGATGTCGAACTCATCCTCCAGAAACTGATGAGCCACGTGTCCTGTGGTGACGACCGGCTGCCCGAGCTCCCGCGCGAACCTGAGGCACCAGGCTAGGAGGTGGCGGACTTCGATCGACAGGGGCGGCGCTGTCGCGGCGCCCATCTCGTGACCATGCTCTCCGAGTACCCGACTGCACCCGAGAAATGCGTGCCCGGCCCACAGCGCCGGACTGTACGTGCAGCCGTACTTCCTCCACTGGGCCAGACAATGGCGCTGCCAGGCGGACAACGCAGACAGCAGCCCCGCCCCGCTGTCGAGATAAGGCAAGAGTTCCGGCTCCACCTCCCTGTCATCGAGGATGGGATGGACCGTGACCAGGACCTCGTCGGCACCAGCCCAGAGCAGGGCTGGTCCTAGTGTCAGCCATTCCCCGTACGCGGCGCCGGATATGTCCGCGGACTCGCACCCCAGGACTGCCACTCGCCGGGGAATGTGGAACCTCTCGTCGGTGGACAGCAACTCGCCGGCGGTCAGCGTCCCCTCGCGCAGCAGCAAGGCGCCCGTGGACGGTTCACCGGGGCTCGCGGGCACGGGATGGCAGGCGATCACGAGAGTCGAGGCTCGATCGAGGGACGTGAGAGCCAGCTGCAGGTTGGCCTTCGTGGCGGGCACGCCTGCCGTACCGTCGTCAAGCACGACGGCGGTAGAGGGCAGGAAGCGGCGCAGGTCTCCAGCCCCCGGCAAGTCCCCTGTCGGATTCAGCACCGCCAGCCCCACCGGCCCCGATGCGACTCTGACACGCTTGTCCAGCAGATCGAGCATGGTCGCACTCGGCGCCAAGGCGATGTCGGCGAGTTCTACCAGCCGAGCGTAGTCACCATCGACCGTCCACACGCCGAGACCCGCCCACGGAATGCGGGCGAGGCCCACTGCAGGGCCTATCGCCAAAGGTAGCGGGCCTTCCCTGCTTGCGCTTCGCCGGTGCAGCGCGTGTCGAAGCGGCTCAGGTATCAGCAAACGACCGAGTCGTTCCATCAGCTTTGCTTCGGCCTCCGGGTCGTAGAGCTCACCGGTAACAACCCGACGGGCGATGTCCGCGCTGTCCTCCCCGTCCAGCCGGACAGGTAGGGCACGCATGAGGCGTTCCATGAGGATGGAGAGCTCCGACCCGGGAGCGCAGAGTAACCGGCCGCTGGCCACCTCCCCTTCGGGCGGGACCAGAGACCAGTAGATGATCGTGCCATCCGCGCTCGACCACTGGCCCCACCACCATGCTCCGGCCCCTGCGGCGACGCACGCCATGCGCTCCAGGTCCAGGGCTTTGGGGCGTTCTCCGGCGTACGGCCCCAACAGCCGGGTATCGCCGCGGACCCTGATCAGCGGCGGCGGCCGCAGCGGGAGCTCGCCTCTCAGAGTGCGGGCGACGGAGTCCTGGTGGGACGCACTCGCGCGGGAAGTGGCGCCACGCGGCAAGCCCTGAACGCGCGCCGCCTCGATGACCAAGGCTGTGGCGATGGGGTCGGCAACGCGAACCGAGCACGCCAGCGCGTCGGCGACGGCCACGTTGTACCGGAACGCCCATCCCGCACGGTCTCTCTGAGATCGCAGCCGGTAGCGGCGTTCGTCCAGGGCGCCGACGGTGGCGAGCCGGTGATGCAGCGCCGTGTCGTGCATGCCGTCGCGTTCCAGACGGCGGGCGTACAAGCCGAGCGCCTCGGCCTGTTGCAGAGTGAGGCCGAGCTGCTCGAACATCGCGGCGATCCCGCCGTCGGGGCCTACCCAGCTGAGGAACTCCTCGTCCTGGTCGGTATCGACGGTGATGCGGGCCGTGTCGAGGTTGACCAAGGCGTACTCGCGGATGCCTGCACGTGCCCTGGCGGGGATGTCGGCGTTGTACATCTCCCTCCGCCACAGCAGGGCAAGGTCGAGAGCAATGTCCCTCGCGGCATTGCGCAGATATCCGGCAGCCGACGAGCCAGCGGTCTCGTGCAACTGCGCGCATCCTCGCAGCGCTCGAGCGAGGTCCACAAGGCGGAACGTGCGGAGATATCTCTCGGCCGCATCCCAGAAGTAGGAGAGTGCTGCCATCGGATCCCCTGCCTGTACCAGCCCCTCCCCAAGCGCCACCTCAGCGTCCGCTCTCAGTAGGGTTCGCCGCATACGGGTTGCCGATCGTGCAGCTTCCTGGAGGATCGGCAATGCCTCTCTGCTGTTGCCCGCTTCCAAGAGTGCGGAGCCTTCGGTGATGGCGAGCCGGATCCGGGTCCGCGCCGGCATCTTGTCGCCAGCGCTCTGCCGGATCGTACGGCACAGAGCGAGCGCTTCCTGGAAGTCCCCCGAACGCAGGGCCGCGTCAGCCGCCCTGAGCCTGAGTCTCAGCAGCGCCCGCGATGGCGCCTTGGCGAGCAACCGCCGGAGGATGGCGGCCGCATCCTCCGGATAATCGAGCCGGAGCAGCCTCTGTGCCCTGGACAGGTCAAGCATGAGCTTGGGACGTGAAAGGAGGGAGACGAATCCTCCGTGAAATGCGCGACGCCGACCATAGGGTGAGGAAATCGCGCGACGTGCCACGTAGGCGACCAGTGCTGCGCCAGCGAACGCCATGGGCGCGAGCAGTCCTCCGGCGATCGTGGCTCCTACGAAGGCCAGGATGAGCACAATCAGGAGGAGTCGGCGACTCCGCATCCCGATCGAGACGAGACAAATCAGCGCAAGCTTCACTGTGGGCGAAGGGACGACGAGCGCGATCGCCGCGGCTACGGCTACCGCGCTCGTCATCCGTTCCCGCAGCAGGAGCTTCTCACGGACACGGCGCGCGTAGTCACGTTTGTCCGGCGCTGATCCCTGGTTGTGGGAACTGGCCGCGGCAGCGGTAAGGCCTTCCAACTCGCATTGAAGGACCACCTCGGTGAGGTTTTCCAACTCGCCGTCAAGGAACGCCTCGGCGAGGACCTTTACGGACTTGTCCAATGGCAACACGCCCGACTCGACTGTTTTCCTCGCCAAGCTTTCGGAACTGAGCACCACCGCCAGGACTAGGACCCCCGCTGGGCACCCCGCGAATCCGTAACGTGCGGCTAGCTTCATGGCGAGCCGCGCGGCCTCTTCGAGTTGCACCGTGACTGGAACGCCGGACAGGTGGCGGACCGCCGAGCTTTCCTCGGCCGGACCGTGGAACACGTCGTTGGGCAGTTCCAGCTGGAGCAACGCACGGAGCCACGCGTCAGGTTGATAGCGTGCTGAGGCGGCGAGGATGTCGCGGGTATCCACGGGGCGGCCCCGTGCCTGCTCCGCAGCGAGGGTCACCAGTTGCATCGCCGGGCTGGCTAAATGGATCGACATCCGTGCCCCTCTCCCCGGAGCAGTCGATAGACCGACTCTAGGACTGCGACGAGGCATCGTCAGCCGATCGCCATGAATATTGGCTGCCGCCTGATGGTCAGTCAGTTTCTCATCCCGCCGCCGCGCTCGCTGCGTGCTCATACGCCCTGGAACGGACCGTCAGGACCGCGCACGGCCTGGCACGCGAAGCAATGTGATGTGGGATGTGACCGTCACCGAACGCCACAGCACATCACTAAACGATCGTGCTTGTAATCCGACGGGGCGTTCGAATACTGTGGTCGTCAGATTCGCGGTGGGATCAGCGTCTCAGCGTCTTAATCTTGGCGTGCAAAAGGCGCCTACGTGACCACCGCGCCTCCCCGGCACTCACTCATGTCCATCGATTGTCCTAAGCTTGTCCGAAACCGCTGCGAGCTGCGGGAATACGGCTACATGTGACAGCACGTTGGCGGCGTATGAGGGGACGTAGGTCCCCAGAGCAACAGCCGCACTTGAGGTGAGCTGGTTGTCACGGCACTCACGGTGGGCAAGCGGCGCAAGGCCATGGACACCCAGAGCGCGACCTCATCTTGCGTACCAATAGGGCGCAGGCGGCGTGGGCCTGCTCGATCTGTCTGTCGGGCGGATCCAACTAAGTCTTTACCAGCGGCGATGTCTGAAATTGGGTTGTGGCGCAGGTATTTGGATGAGTGACAGGGATCAGGTGGCCAGGTGATCGGGCCACACCATTGTGAATGCCATTCGCCCTCATACATGTGCCAGGCCGGGTGCTGAACCGGGCCTCGTTCTGGCCGCTGCACAACGCGCAAGAGCGGCCGGCGAGCTGCCACCCCACACGATGGTGCCGCAAACCTGCTGACCTTCTGCTCTCCGAGCGTCTTGCATGCACGGGGACTCGGTTGTCACCGAGACGTTCGGCGAGCAGGGAAGGCCGGGTCGGTTCGGGGTGGGACGGGTGATGCTGACCAGGGGATTTCGCTTGACGGGCGGGGTGGAGGTGGGCGTCGATACCTCTCGCGCTACCGGCCGACCGGTTCCCGCGTGTTCCTGCGGCCGCTGGGACCGCCCTGTCGATGATGCGGCGTGGCCCCGGCGTCCCATCGAGGGCGCGGGACGGGAGGCCGGGGCGCAGCGCCCGCGGCAGGCCCCCGGAGGCGCCGCCTACGCGGCGACATCTGCGGGGCCGCCCGTCCGCCGACCCGGTCGGTCCAGGCCTCTGGACTGTGAGGACGTGTCAACCGATTTCTTGGAGGTGATCATGAGCGAAGCATCCGGACTGGCGCCATCCGCTCGGAACCGCCGCGCCCGGCAGGCTGTCCCGCGGGAAACGGCGGCCGAACCCGCGACCGAGGCGCTGGATCGGCGGCTGGTGATCGGGCTGGTGGAGGCCGGGCGGCTGCTGGGAATGGGCCGCACCACGGCCTATCGCCTGGCCAGGACCGGCCGGTTCCCGTGTCCGATATTGCGGATCGGTGGCCGGTACGCCGTCCCGGTGCGCGGGCTGCGGGCGTTGCTGGGTTACCGCGACGAGGAGCGTCGCACCCACGACGAGCACGAGAAAGGGATGACCGAGTAGTGGCAAACGGATCCACCTACAAGACCTGCGCCTGCAAAGACGCCGATACCGGCAAGCGGCTGGGCAAGAACTGCCCCAAACTCCGCCGGCTCGGAGCTGCGGGGGAGCGCTGGAACGACGGCCACGGCAAATGGGCCTACCAGCTGGAGCTTCCGCCCCACGCCGACGGCAGGCGGCGTAACCCGCTACGGCGCGGCGGTTTCTCCTCCTTGAAAGAGGCCGAGGCGGAACTCGAGCACGCCCGCGCACTGCTGACGCTGGATGAGGACTCACACGTGCGGCGGAAGATCTGCGAGCTGATGCTGGCCACCCTCAAAGACACCAAGGCCCTGCCACCGGTGGAAGAGGTCCGGCGTAAGGTCCGTACCCATCAAGACCTCAACCCCACCGTCACCGTGGCGGAGTGGATGGAAGAGTTCCTGCGGCGCAAGCGGAAGATCGACGCCACCACGCGTCGTTCCTACGAGGCGCACATCCGTCTGTACTTCGTGCCCTACCTCGGTCACATCCGGCTGGACCGGCTGCGGGTCTCC
The DNA here is from genome assembly GCA_036276095.1 of Nonomuraea sp. GTDB lineage: Bacteria > Actinomycetota > Actinomycetes > Streptosporangiales > Streptosporangiaceae > Nonomuraea. The sequence goes on from DASUCK010000679.1 coordinate 7,193, forward strand.
GACATCGCGGGCATGTTCGATGCGATCGAGGAGTTCAACGACGTCATCACCGCCGCCCGAGCCAGCGACGATTTGGAGCAGCGGGCGAAGGTGCGGTATCGGCGGCCGGTTGGCCCGAGCACCATGCACCGCATCCGCGCCACCCTCCGCCACGCCCTGAACATCGCGATCAAGCAGGACCGACTGATCGATTTCAACCCGGCTGCGGTCGTCGAACTTCCCGACGCCGACCGGCCGAAGGCACTGGTGTGGACCGACGAACGGGTCGCCGACTGGAGCCAGGACCTCCAGCGACGGCTGGCCGCCGAACAGCAGCGCCGCAGCACTCGCGTCAACCCGATCAACTTCTATATCTCTACGCCCCGTCCGTCGCCGGTGATGGTGTGGACGCCAGCACACACCTCGGCCTTCCTCGCCCAAGCGACCGGTCATCGCCTGTTCGTCTTGTATCGGCTGATCGCTCTGCGCGGGCTGCGCCGGGGCGAGGCGGTCGGATTGCGCTGGAAGGACATCGACCTGGACGCCGGGACTGCCGGAGTGCATTGGCAGATCACCCAGCTCGGCTGGGAGACCATCCAGGGCAAGCCGAAGACGGAAGCCAGCGACCGCACCATCGCCCTGGACGCCGATACCGTCGCCGCCCTTCGCGCCCACCGCAAGATCCAAGCCGCCGAACGCCTCGCGGCAGGGGAGATATGGGTGGACAGCGGGTTCGTCTTCACCGACGAGATCGGCCAGCCGCTGCACCCGCAACAGGTCAGTGACCTGTTCTACCTGCTCTCCTATGAGGCGGGGCTGCCGCCGGTCCGGTTGCACGACCTGCGTCATGGCGCAGCATCGCTGATGCTGGCCGCCGGAGTCGACCTGAAGATCGTGCAGGAGACGCTCGGCCACGTCTCCTCCACCTTCACCCGCGACACCTACACCAGCGTCTATCCCGAGGTTGCTCGCGCTGCTGCCGAGTCCACCGCCGCCCTCATCTCCACCACGTCAGACGCCACCCGCCAGGCGCGTCTGATCGCCCTGCCGACTCGGACCGGAACCAGCACCTGACCACCGGAACCAGGGCCGGGTCCGTGTTGTCGTGTCTCGGGTCCGGCTCCTGTGGCTTAGTCCTGAAGAGCATCAACCGCGAGCACTAGCGGACCATTTATCTGCTGGTCTCCGAGGCCCGCGGAGCGGTGGAGCCGCTGGAGGCGGACGCTTGACCAACTGCATGTCCCTGGTTAACCGGGAGGCCCGCAGAGGTGTTCTGGCTTGACCTTCTGGTGGTCGTCTTTGGGGTCTGAACTGACAGTGGCGCCCTTAATGATCTACCGATCCGCCCGGTCGGCGCCCATGAGCAGCCAGCGAGCAACCGAACATGATCAACTGCTCGATCGCGAGCCCCAGGAGACCGAGAAACCCCAGGTCGAACGGCGGTTTTGCGAGTAGGGCGGGTGGGACTTGAACCCACGACCCACGGATTATGAGTCCGATGCTCTGACCGGCTGAGCTACCGCCCCTGGATTCAGTTGTGTCGTGCTGTGGCGCGGCGTTGAGTGGATCAGGCCGATACCGTGCATGGCTAAGGCTAGAGCATCGGATCCGGTCGTGGTGCCGGGGCCGGGTGGAGACTGTCTTCGCGGACATCATTCCATGCTCGGGTGTGTGCGTGGGCTTGGCCGATCATGACAGCGGTACGGTCGCTGGTGTGGCGGTCAGGCTCGTTTATGAGACGCATTGCACGACCGTGGACAACGAGGCGGGGGTTGCCACGGGGTGGTTTCCGGGGGAGTTGTCCGAGCGGGGGCGGGTGGAGGCCGTGGAGCTCGGGGTTCGGCGGCGTGATGTGGACGTGGTGTACGTCTCGGATCTGCGCAGGGCGGTGCAGTCCGTGGAGATCGCGTTCGGGGGGCGCAAGGAGGTGAGGGTCGATCGGCGGCTCAGGGAGTGTGACTACGGTGCGTACAACGGGCGGCCGGTGAGTGAGCTGGGGGCGGTGCGGAGGCGGTATGTCGATGTGCCGTGGCCGGGGGGTGGGCAGAGCTGTCGGCAGGTTGTGGTGGGGATGGCGGAGTTCTTGCGCGATGTGCTGGGGGAGTGGCGGGGGCGGGATGGGCAGGTTCTGGTGGTGGCGCATTCGGCCAGCAGGTGGGCGTTGCAGCATCTGGTGGACGGGGTGCCGTTGGAGGAACTGGTGGAGGTGCCGTTCGAATGGCGGCCGGGGTGGGAGTTCAGCGTTCGGGATTGAGGCCGTGGAAGGTGTTCGGGGGTTGAGCCCGTGGAGGGCGTCCAGGATTGGGCCCGTGGAAGGTGTGCGGGGTTGAGTTCGTGGGATGCCTGCCGGGTTCAGTCCGTGGAGGGGAAGTTGGTGCGGTACGTGGGGAAGCCGGGCGGGGAGGGTTCGGTTCCCCGCCCGGCTTGGATGGTCAGAGGAGCCAGCCGGACAGCCAGGTGTTCATGAGTCGTGGGACCGTGCTCGTCATGGGCGGTTCAGGCCCAGTGTGTACGCGCCGGACCCGCTGTACGCGTGCACCCGGTACCGGTAGTACCCGGCGGTGCCGTCGTAGGTGAGGGTTTCGTCGGCGTCCGGGGAGGTGCCCTGGGCGACCGTGGTCCAGGTGGAGCCGTTCCACTTCTGGAGGTAGACGTCGAAGTCGGTGCCGGTGGGGCCGTCCAGGCAGGCGGCGTGGGTGCCGGAGACCGTGGCCTGGTAGTAGCTGCCGTTCGGCTGGTACGCGTTCGCGTTCGAGGTCAGGGAGCCGCTGTAGGTCTCCTCGTAGTTCTGGCAGCCGGTGGGCGGGGGCGGGTCTGAGCCGCCCGCGGTGACCAGGGTGAGGCTGCCTGCGGAGAGGATCTCGCCGATGGGCTGGAAGTACGTGGTGCCGCCGGAGCTGCAGTTGCCGGAGCCGCCTGAGGTCATGCCCTGGGCCTGGTCGCCGGAGATGAAGGCGCCGCCGGAGTCGCCGGGTTCGGCGCACACCGTGGTGCGGGTGAGGCCGGTGACGGTGCCCTGCGGGTAGTTGACGGTGGAGTTGAGCGCGGTGACCGTGCCGCAGTGCCACTGGGTGGTGGAGCCTGAGCGGCACACCGAGCCCTGGGGTTGGGTGACGGTCGAGCCGCGGACGGGCAGAATGCCGGCGCTGTAGCCGTTCACGACGCCAGGGGCGGTCCACTGGGAGTTCGTGGCCACCCAGGCGTAGTCGTTGCCGGGGAACGAGGAGATCTGGAACGTGCCTTGCGAGACCCGGTTGTAGCCGGTCGTGGTGGTGCCGGTGGAGCCGCAGTGCCCGGCGGTGGTGAAGCCGGCCTGGGTGCCGCGCCTGGCCGCGAAGCCGATGGAGCAGCGGGAGCCGGAGGAGGTGTAGTAGGCGTCCCCTCCCCGGAGGTCGTAGAACAGGCTCGGCCGGTCGGCGGACGGCTCGATCTTCACGGCCGTGGCGTCCACGCCGGTGGAGGCGATCCAGGCGCGGGCCGCGCCGGCGTCGGCGGCCGCCACGAGGACGGAGTTGTCGCGGGGTGAGACGGCCCAGCTGTGTACGGAGGCCGGCGGCGACGTACGGTCGAGGGTGTCCTTGACGGCGGAGAGCTGGGCGAGCGTGCGCGGCACGACGCGGGCCACCGCGCCCGAGCGGGCGATCTCCTTGGCGGCGGCCGCGTCCACGGTGGCCACGACGAGGGTGCTTTCGGCGCCTTCGTACCAGGTCCCGGCGAAGCTGTCGCCGAGCTTCTTGCTGAGGCCAGGCGCGAGTGCGTTGCCGCGGGATTCGTTGGCCAGGCGGTTGATCGCCTGTTCCGCGGTGATGCCGAGGTCGCGCTGGAGGGCGTCCACCACGCCGGAGGGCGGCCTGGCGACCGATGCGGCCGCCGGGACGGCCGAAGGTCCGGCGGATGGTCCGGCGGACGCCGATGAGACGGCGGGGGTCGCCGTCAGGACTAACGCGCCGGCCGCGATGGCGGTCAGCACCGGGGTTCGGAGCATGGTACGTCTCCTCGCTGCTGGGGGGTGCCGTCACGGTAACGGCGGCCCCAGACGCGGAGGAGTACTACTTCGCCCCTATCACCGTGTTATGGCGCGGTGCCGAAACTGGGGTTTCGTACCAGCCAGTCGTGGTAAACGGGGCTGCGGCGTACGGCGTCCATGTGGGCGTCCTTGGCCTGGGTGACCACCCACGCGGCGTCGGGCGCGCTGGGGTGGTGGCCGAGGAGCTGCCGCCAGCGCAGCGGCGCGCCGGCCAGCGGGAGCTGGATCAGGCCCTGAGCGGGCTGGTGGGTGGCCTGGCAGAGCACCACGGCGCGGCCGACCTGGGCGAGGTGGGCGCAGGTCGGCAGGTCGGTCTCGTAGATCGTTCCTGGGGTGAATCCGGCGCGGGCGCAGGCCATCGCGAAGCAGTCGGCGAAGCAGCCGTCGCCGGGCGTCACGGCCCACTGCTCGCCGGCCAGCTCGGCCAGCTCCACCTCCTTCTCCTTGGCGGCCGGGTGGGCCTCGGAGACCAGGCAGAACACGGGGTCGAGGCTGATCGTCTCCCAGATGAGCGTGCCGGTGGGGGTGCCGGACTCGCCGCAGGCGCCGGTCAGCACGTAGTCGAGGCGGCCGAGCTCGACCATGGTGGTCAGCTCGTGGGTCGACCAGGAGGTGTACGTGCTGACCGGCCGTTCGGCGGCGAGCCGGTCGACCAGCCCGCCGAGGATGGGGCCGTTGGTGGCGCCGATCCGGTAGCCGGGGGAGGGGGCGTTGGCGAATCGTACGGCCTCCTCCTGGAGTTCCTTGGCCGCGGGGAGGAGCACCCGTGCCCTGGCGAGCACCAGCTCGCCGAGGCGGGTGGGCCTGGCGCCGTGGCGGTCGCGTTCGAACAGGGTGCCGCCGAGCACCCGTTCGATGCGCTTGAGCTGGGCGGTCAGGGCCGGCTGTGCCAGCCCGAGCAGCGAAGCGGCCTTGCTCACACTTCCCGCCTCCGCGACAGCGCGGACGATCCTGAGGTGCCTGAGCTCGAGGTCCATAACGGGAAGGTAAAGCTCCGGCATCTTACAGACAATGCCTATATGTCAGGAATTGTGACAGATATTGTCGGGCAGCTGCTGGGTAGTGGGATTCTCATGACCACCATGGGAATCCATCCAGCCCAGCTCAGCGACGACGACGTCGTACGAGAGCTGCGGCAGTTGCACGCCACGAGAAGCGACACCTTCTTCCACGGCTCGGACGACGCCCTGGCGCGGCACACCTCCCGCACCAACGAGCTCGAATCCGAGTACCTCCGCCGCTATCCGGACCGCGAGGTCGACCCCGCACGGCTGCGGGAGGGAGCGAGGCAGCGCTGATGTCCGAGGGCCACGACGTGCAGACGCTGTCGGACGTCGACATCCACGTGTACGAGGCCGTCGCGTCCCAGGCGGTCGAATTCGGGGCGGCCGAGTTCGCCGGCCTGATCCGGGCGTCCGGAATGCCGGAGGACGACCTGCGCCACAGCCTCGCGCGCCTGATCGAGCAGGGGTACGTCGTCCCGAGAGGGGACAGGTACGGCCTGGGGCCGCACACGTTCGAGGTCGAGTACGACTAGCGACCAGGACGGC
>DASUCK010000680.1:0-2143 GCA_036276095.1 Nonomuraea sp.
CGAAATCAGCCCTCGCTGTTGGCTGTCCTGCTGTCACGTGGTTAGGCGCCCGTAAGGTCCAGGATGTGCGTAGACGGTGGTTTGTATGTGGACCTGTTCGGTGCAGGGACGGGTGTGGGTGCCGGTTCGGCGCGTTACGGCGGCGGTGGACTCCAGATTGTCTGTATGAGGCCGGCTGTGCGGGTCGATATCGTCTTCCGCGACGGCAGATTCGGTGGGGTGAGAGGCGTCGCGGTGAAGGCAATCCCGATTGTTCAGGTGGATAACGATCGGTTGCTCGTCACTGAGTGGTCGTTTCTCCTGGGCGCCGAGACGGGCCGCCATGTTCACGCGTTGGACTACGTGGTCGTGCCCTCGGTGAATGGCGTCGTGCGTGCTGAGGACGCCGCCAGCGAGCGCATCGTCGACATGCAGGCCGGGGTCTCGTACGCCCGGCGGGCCTGCATCGATCACAAACTGGTCAACGTCAACGAACACGGGTTCCGGTTCGTGGCGGTTGAACTCAGATGAGCGCTGGTGACCACCGACCGGGGGATCCGTTTCGTAATCGTGCTCTCGCATGGGCTTGGAGCATGGGCGCGCAGTTTTGACAGCGCCGACGCCGGGCCTTCCCCCTTGATCTTGGACACTTGAACCTTGGATCGTGAGGTCCGGGTAGATCAGGAGTCCTGGAGCACGATGGCGAACAAGCACTATCCCGCACAGTTCAAGGCCGACGCGGTGGCGTTGTACCGGTCTCGGCCGGGCAGCACGATCGCGGTGATCGCCGATGATCTCGGGGTCAATCGGGAGACGCTGCGTAGCTGGGTCCGTGCCGATGACCAGCGCCGTGACGGCGGGTCCGGCCGGCCGGCGGTAGCGGCGGGCAAGCCGGAGCCGGGTTCGGTGGAGGCGGAGAACGCCGAGCTGCGCCGGCGGGTCCGGGAGCTGGAGGAGGAACGCGACATTCTGCGTAAGGCGGCGCGGTATTTCGCCGGGGAGACGCGCTGGTGAACCGCTTCCAGTTCGTTGCCGACCACCATGAGCGCTACGGCGTGAAGCGGTTGTGTCAGATCCTGGGCGTGGCCCGGTCGAGCTACTACTACTGGACGTCGACGGCCGAGGCGCGGGCGGCCCGGCAGGCCGCCGACACCGTCCTGGCCGGGCAGATCCGCAAGATCCATGCCGCTGACAACACGTACGGGGCGCCGCGGATCACCGCCGAGCTGCGCGACAACGGCACCGCGGTCAACCATAAACGCGTCGAGCGGGTGATGCGCTCGATCGGTGTGCAGGGCTTGCGGCTGCGTCGCCGTATCAGGACGACGATCCCGGATCCGGCCGCGGTCAAGGCTCCGGACCTGATCAGCCGGGACTTCGCCGCCCCGGCGGTCAATCAGCGTTACGTCGGTGACATCACGTATCTGCCGGTCGGTGAGCGCGGGTTCCTCTACCTGGCCACCGTCATCGACCTGCACTCACGCCGCCTGGCGGGCTGGGCGATCGCCGACCACATGCGCACCGACCTGATCATCGACGCGCTCACCGCCGCCCGGCGCACCCGCGGCAGTCTGGCCGGGGCGATCTTCCACAGCGACCACGGAGCCCAGTACACCTCGAAGGCCTTCGCCGCCGCCTGCGCGGCGGCCGGGGTCCGGCAGTCGATGAGCAAGGTCGGCAGCTCGGCCGATAACGCCCTCGCCGAGTCGTTCAACGCGACCTTCAAACGCGAGACCCTGCAAGGCCGCCGCGCGTTCACCGACGAACGCGACGCCCGGCTCACCAGCTTCCGCTGGCTGCACCGCTACAACACCGTCCGCCGCCACTCCCGGCTCGGACACCAGTCCCCGATCACCTACGAGCGGATCCAAGAAAGATCAGCTACCATCACACAAGCCGCATAAACCCCGTGTCCAAGTTCCGGGGGTAAGGCCCCCCTGACCGTCCGTGCCAACCTCGCCGGTTCCTACCGGCAGGCCGGCCGCACCACCGACGCCATCACTATCGAAGAGCAGGTCGTCGCCGACAGCGAACGGCTCCTCGGCCCCGAACACCCCACCACCCTGACTGCCCGCGCCAACCTCGCCAGCTCCTACCGGCAGGCCGGCCGCACCACCGACGCCATCACTATCGAAGAGCAGGTCGTCGCCGACAGCGAACGGCT